>CAMDKQ010000196.1 GCA_945901095.1 Bifidobacterium breve | reverse complement strand
ACACTCACCGAAGCCCTCTCGCTGCACGCTCATGCGATCTCTGAGGCCGGCGCTATCCACGGCAAGGCCGGTCGCCGCGGCACCGTCTCCGACTGGATGGACATGGAGAAGGCCCGCGGCATCTCCATCAGCTCCTCCGCCCTGCAGTTCCCCTACGGCGACGCCATCTTCAATCTCGTCGACACTCCTGGGCACGCTGACTTCTCCGAGGACACCTACCGGGTGCTGTCAGCCGTCGACAGTGCGGTCATGCTCATCGATGCGGCGAAGGGACTCGAGCCGCAGACGATGAAGCTCTTTGACGTGTGCAAGGCGCGCGGCCTGCCGATCATCACCGTCATCAACAAGTGGGATCGCCCAGGTCTGGACCCGCTCGCACTCATGGACGAGATCCACAAGCGCACCGGCCTCATCCCCACGCCCCTCACCTGGCCCGTCGGGGTTGCCGGCGACTTCCGTGGCGTCCTTGACCGTCGAACCGGCGGCTTCATTCGCTTCACCCGCACCGCCGGCGGCGCGAAGCTGGCGCCTGAGGAGTACCTCAAGCAGGAGGCCGCACTTGATCTCGAGGGCGCGGCATGGGCATCAGCGGTCGAGGAGCATGAATTGCTCGAGCTCGATGAGGCCCAGCACGATCAGGAGACCTTCCTCGCGGGGCGCACCACGCCCGTCCTGTTCGCCGCTGCAGTCCTGAACTTCGGCGTCGGGCAGTTGCTCGATGTGCTGCACGACCTCGCCCCATCACCTACCTCGCGCCCCGATTCAGCCGGTTCGGCGCGCGATATCGACAGTGCGTTCAGCGCACAGGTGTTCAAGGTGCAGGCCGGCATGGACACCTCCCACCGCGATCGACTCGCCTTCGCTCGTGTCTGCTCCGGCGTCTTCGTCCGGGGTGAGGTCATCACCCACGAGCCGAGCGGACGAGGCTTCGCGACGAAGTACGTGCACACGGTGTTCGGCCGGCAGCGCGAGACTGTCGACGTCGCCTACCCAGGCGATGTCATTGGCTTGGTGAACGCAAGTGCCCTGAGAGCCGGCGACACCCTGTACGCAGGCAAGAAGGTGCAGTTTCCGCCGCTGCCGCTCTTCGCCCCCGAGCACTTCGCGGTCATGCGTGCGAAGGACCCGAGTCGCTACAAGCAATTCCGCAAGGGGGTCGAGCAGCTCGACCAGGAGGGAGTCGTGCAGATCCTGCGCTCCGATCTGCGCGGTGATCAGGCGCCGATCCTTGCCGCTGTTGGCCCGATGCAGTTCGAGGTCGCGACGCATCGTCTCGAGCATGAGTTCTCGACCCCCGTCCACCTCGACTTCCTCGAGTACAACCTCGCGCGCCGAACCACCGCGGCCGATGCACCAGAACTCGCCGCGAAACGCGATGTTGAGGTGCTCCAACGCACCGACGGCGTGTATCTCGCACTGTTCAAAGGGCCGTGGCACCTCAAGCGGATCGAGCAGGATCTGCCCAACGCAATGCTCGAGCCGCTCGTGGCCGGCACCGACTGACGAAAGTCCGCCGCCCTGTCCTTGAACATTCGGGTGATTCGTCCAAACATATGGCGATAATTCGGGTCATGATGACAACCTCGCTGGCCACCGTGAAAGCGCGACTCTCGGCGTTCATGGATACGGTTGAGGGGACTCACGAACGCATCGTGATTACGCGCAACGGCGAACCCGCTGCAGTGCTCATCTCGCCGGAGGATCTTGAGTCGCTAGAGGAGACCATTGCGCTCCTATCCGATCCCGAGGCCATGGCGGAGATCGACGAGGCGCGAAGTGGGATAGCCAAGGGTGACGTGGTGGACGTGGCCGCGGTGAGGATGCGTCCGTAGCGTGCTTGAGCACTCACTACGTGAGGGCATCGCGTGGGCAGGCCACTCACCGGACAGCTCAGCGGCATGTGGTCGGCTCGCCGGGGGGACTATCGAGTCGTGTACGTCATTGACGACGACATCATTACAGTGACCGTTTTGCGTTTTGGGCACCGGACAATTCGCTTCCCCAAGTAGGGTCACGGTGCGAGAGCGAATCTGATCGTCACCGGTGGTTTACCGATACCGGCCACCCCGAAAACCGCTTACGTCGACACTTACTTCGGCACGAATGTCGCGGACCCGCATCACTATCTCGACTCGATGCCAAGCCTGGCCTCTCGCACGGGGCAGGTGCAGGGGCTGTGGAACTACACCCGATTCACGTCGCCGGAACAATACGGGAATCGACTCTTCTGGACCGAGAATGACGGCCTGCGCGCTCAGCCCGTCGTCTACTGGTCCGAAGGTGCCAGCGGATTTCGCCGCGTAGCGCTCGACCCCAACGCATTGTCCTCCGACGGCACGGTGTCGATCGGCTTCACGAATGTGAGCCCGGATGGCAGATTCATGGCCTACGGCGCGTCTGACGGCGGATCCGACTGGCGGACGATCCGCGTGCGGAACGTCGACACCGGCCAGGATCTGCCTGACGTCATCACGTGGGCGAAGTTCACGGCAGCCTCGTGGTCCCCCGACAGTTCAGGCTTCACGTACTCCAGCAACCCCGAACCCGCGAATCCGCTCGAGCAGTCAAACTCGAATATGCGCGCCTACTTCCACAAACTCGGCACCACACAGGCTGATGACCGCGTCATCTACGCCGACTCAGCCCATCGCGAAGTGACAATGTATGCCTTCATTCCCTCCGGAGACGTGCGCCGCTGGATCAGCCTTTCAACGTTGAGCGGTGAGAACCAGCATTCCTACCAATCCCTTGCCACAGTTGACTCGCCCGTCACACCCCTCATCGACACAACCGGAACATCGTCAAGTCCGTTGCACGATGACGGCAACTACACATGGATCATCACGAACATCGATGCCCCCAACTACCGCGTGGTGCGGATCGACCTGCGTGCGCCAGCCCCGGAAAACTGGGTCGAGATCGTGCCCGAGCAGCCCGATGTCATCGACTCGGTCACCGTCTCCGGAACGAGTCTCGTGGTCTCGTCGCTCCATGACGTGACCTCGCGGGTCCGCATCATCGGCCTCGACGGGGTCGCCGGACCGACGGTCGAGTTGCCAGGCCTCGGCGGGGCCAGCGACTTCACCGGGAGCGACACGAGCACCACCGTCTACTACCGTTTCGACTCGTTCACCTCGCCTTCGCCCGTTATGGCCCTCGACACGCGCACCGGCAAGTCGACCGTATGGAAGGTGTCCGACGTCGGGTTCGACCCGCCACGCTTCGTCACGAAACAGGTCTTCGTGACGAGCAGGGACGGCACGAAGGTGCCTGCCTTCATCGTTCATCGGAAAGACGTGCGCCTCAATGGGTTGAATCCCACGCTGCTGTACGGATACGGCGGATTCAATATCTCAATGACCGCAGGCTATTCGCCCTACCGAATGGCTTGGCTCGAGCGGGGCAGTGTCTACGTCCACGCGAACCTTCGCGGGGGAGGCGAGTACGGGAAGGCGTGGCACGTCACCGGCGCGGCTCGCCATTGAGGGCGGCAGTAACGGCGGTCTCCTCGTTGGCGCCGGGATCACTCAACGACCCGAACTATTTGGAGCGGCCATCCCGCAGGTCGGCGTGCTCGACATGCTCAGGTACCTTCTCGGCTACTCGCCCCTGCACAACGTCCGACCCGGCGTCGACTATCCCGCGACGCTCGTCATGACGGGTGAGCGCGATGACCGCGTCGCGTCGAAGCCGGTCTTCCTGCCGCCCCGGCGATAGCCGGCTCACTCGATGCGGGCCCTGCCGACTTAGCTAAAGAAGCGTCTCCGCAGCCACAGCGACACGTACACGAGCGCAACGAGTGCCGGGACCTCGATCAGTGGGCCGATGACGCCGGTAAGCGCCTGCCCCGAAGTGACACCCCAGACTCCGATGCTCACCGCAATGGCAAGTTCGAAGTTGTTGCCGGCAGCAGTGAATGCGAGGGTCGCGGTCTTCGGATATCCAAGACGCGACCTCGCGCCGAGCGCGAATGAGACTCCCCACATAATCGCGAAGTAGGCGAGGAGCGGGATCGCAATCTGAACCACCGATATCGGGTCGGACATGATGGCGTCGCCCTGGAGCGCGAACATCACAACGATGGTGAAGAGCAGCCCGTACAGGGCGAAGGGTGCGATGCGCGGGATGAATGTGCCCTCGTACCAAACCTTTCCCTTGGTCCTGAGCCCGATGCGCCGGGTGAAGTAGCCGGCCACGAGTGGGATGCCGAGGAAGATGAGCACCGCCTTGGTGATGTCCCAGGTCGAGAAGGTGACGTCCTGGGTATCGAGGCCAAGCCAGCCCGGCAGGATTTTCAGGTAGAAGGTGCCGAGCAGGGCGTAGGCAGCGATCTGGAAGACCGAGTTGATGGCGACGAGGAGGGCCCCGGCCTCGCTGTCGCCGCAGGCGAGGTCATTCCAGATGAGCACCATCGCGATGCAGCGGGCAAGGCCGATGACAATGAGACCGGTGCGCAGGGCGGGTTGGTCGGCGAGAAAGACCCAGGCGAGGGTGAACATGAGCGCCGGGCCGATGAGCCAGTTGAGGAGCAGCGATAGCCAAAGCAGCTTGCGGTCGCCCGTCACGTGGCCCATGTCCTCGTAGCGGACCTTGGCGAGCACCGGATACATCATGAGGAGTAGACCCAATGCGATGGGCAGTGACGTCTGATCAACCTTCACAGAGTCGAGGGCTCCCTGCACCCCGGGTACGAGCCTGCCGAGGAGGAGGCCGGCGGCCATTGCCGCGAGGATCCAGACCGGGAGGAATCGGTCGAGCAATGAGAGCTTCGCGAGCACGGGGTCGCGAGTATCGATCGTCATGCCGTTGCCCCCGCGGGTGCGATCTCGGCGATGAGGGCCTCGATGCGTCCGCGAATCTCATCCCGAATCGGACGGACGGCCTCGACCCCCTGGCCGGCTGGGTCAGCGAGTTGCCAATCCTCGTAGCGCTTGCCGGGGAAGACGGGGCAAACATCGCCGCAGCCCATCGTGATGACGACGTCGGATTCCTCCACCGCCTCAGTCGTGAGCACCTTCGGCACCTCAGCACCGATGTCGATGCCCTCCTCGAGCATCGCCTCGACGACGGCCGCGTTCACCGAGTCGGCGGGAGCCGAACCTGCCGAGCGCACCTCGACGCGGTCGCCGGCTAGGTGGGTGAGGTAGGCGGCTGCCATCTGAGACCGACCAGCATTGTGGACGCAAACGAACAGCACGGATTTTTTGTCGATCACGGGATTGACTCCATCGAATCGGGTGGAAGGGTGGGCTTGTTCAGCAACAGTTTGCGGGTGTCGATTCGACCATCGCGAGGGCCGGCAACGCGGCCTCGGGGTTGTCATCCTTGATTGCGTAGATCTCCCAGGGTGCGCCGGCCGGGTCGTGGACCCAGACCTTGTCCTGGAGGGCGTAGCAGCAGGTGGTGTCTAACTCGTCGAACGCCGCTAGGCCAGCGTCGCGGAGTCGCTGCGCCTGAGCCTCGACCATCGCGACCTCCTCGACCTCGACCCCGAGGTGGTTGAGGGCCCCCTGCACTCCGGTTCCACGCTGGTCGGCCGGCACCTCGATGAGGACGAGCTTTAGCGGGGGCTGGTCGATCGCGAAGTTCGCGTAACCCGGGCGACGCTTGTGCGGCGCAACTCCGAACAGGGTTGTGTAGAAGGTAATCGATGCTTCGAGGTCAGAGACATTCAAGGCGAGCTGCACTCTGGACATCGCGGGGCCGCCTTCAAGTAGATTGACGTCTGTCGATGTAAGTCTGGTCATTGCATAGATGGTTGTCAATATATGGAGAAGGTCGATCAAAAGGAGGACAGACGGATGCCGATCGAATGCTGCCCCG
>CAMDKQ010000195.1 GCA_945901095.1 Bifidobacterium breve | reverse complement strand
CCGTGTTCAGGGGCGAGTTCGGGGGCGACTACGCCACCCGTGACTAGGCGAAGCATCACGCTCAGCCTGCTGTTGAGCATTCTCATTGGAGCAACCCCGGAGATTTGAACCCCGGACCTACGCATTACGACAGCGTCGCATGCAGGCGTGACGCTCGGAGGTACATGTCCTATCACCACGGTACGAGCGCGAACGGGCCGTTCTATGTCGCCGTGTGACGGTTGCTCGGGGACGAGACGGGGACGAGCTCGTCCGCTAAGGCGCCATGGTTCTGTGGCTCGTCGTCATGATCTTCATGCTCATCTTCGTGCTCTTCATCATCGTCCTGCCGCCGCGCGCCGAGTGCCGTACTACGACGATCGCGCTGTTAACCGACAATGTCTCAAACAGGACTCTTTCCATCATGAACAGGCTTTACAGACAACGTCTCGAAGAGGACTATGTCGGTTATGGCGACGAAATCGGGAGAGCAGTTCGTGGCGGTCGAGGAGGCCGCCCGCCTGCTGGATGTGACCAAGCGCCATGTTGCGCGACTGGGCGACCTTGGCCAGATCCGCTACGTCGGTCGCGGTCTCGTCGATCGCGACTCGATAGCCGAGTACCTGCAGGAGCGCGACTACTACCGGTCCCGGGCGTGGAGTGAGGAGACTGCGTGGGGTGCAGTGGCCCTACTGTCCGGTCTTCACGTCGACTGGCTCGGCCAAGTGCAGACATCCCGGCTGAGGGGCCGGCTTAGAGAGCTCGCCGAAGACGAGCGGGGTGCGCGCGAGCTGGTCGGTCGGACCCGCAACCGAGCCCGCGTGATGCGGTACGAGTCGTACGGCTTCCTGGCGGCGCGGCTGCACAAGGAGATAGTGCCCGTCAGCCGACGGCGGTTGGGACTCGCCGACACAAAGCAAGTAGACGGGTACATCGACACCGAGCGGCTGGCCGCGCTGGAGGGGAAGTACGGCCTTCGTCGCAGTCCCCGTGGCGACATGACCATGAGGTCGACGTCATTCGACATCAGCGTCATGAAGACGATCGCGAGCCGAGGGAACGGCGCGCTCGCCGCCCTGGACGCAGCCGGCTCAATGGACGCACGTGAGCACGGCGCCGGTTCGCGAGCCCTGGCCACGCATCTCGAGAGGTTCGCGGAAGGACGCGCGCATGACTAGGTCGGGGCCCGACCGCGGAACGGACGACGACAGACGTCCCACGTTTGACGTGAAGGCACCAGCCGGCGGCTGGGGGGACCCATGGCCGAACGTAGCCGAGATCGCGCGGGTGCTACCCACGAACCGATGGACGCTGATCGGTGGCCTGATGACGCAACTGCATGCGATCCACCATGGCGTCGACGCCGTCCGGCCGACCAACGACGTTGACATCGCGCTCGACATAGAGACGGCACGAGGGACGCCGAACACGACGGCAAACGCGCTGGAGTCACTGGGCTACGAGCTCAAGCCGAGCATCGATCCGAGAAACAACGTCGGCCATCGGTTCACGCGCGGAGCGAGCCGTGTCGACGTCGTCGGCGGCCACGAGGCCGATGACGATGTAGTCGACGTCGTTATCGCGGATCACCCAGCGCCGAGGGCGCAGGCGCGGATGCGGCGCATGGACATGGTGAAAGTGCCAGGAGGAACGCAGGCACTGCGCCGAACGGCCAACTACCGTTTGACATTCAACGAGGAAACCCCGTTCACGATCTCGGTACCGCAACCATTCGGGGCGCTCATCCTCAAGACCGCGGCGTACGTATCGGACAGCCGGGACCCGGTACGCCACCTCCAGGACGCCGCCGTGCTCCTCGCATGCATCGACGATCCCTTCGCCGAACTCGACCAACTGGCCGGTTCTGACCGTGGCCGCCTGGCGATACTGGATCGCGAGCTCACAGATGCCCACCCGGCATGGCGATTGATGCCCCGTGCTGACGCCGATCGAGGACGAGCAGTGCTTCGCGTGCTCACAAGTCCTCAGTAGCGGGGCCAGGGCGCCGCACGACCTGACAGGGAGCCCACTCCGGAATCGAGTCGACGACCGTCGCAACGACCCGACCGCCCGGACATGGGTGGTCTGCCGCCGGACAGCAGCACTACCCTCTGGCACCGACGACCCATCCGGACGCGCGTTTCTTGCCTAGGGCAGTCACGGACCCGTCCATGGCCCAGCCCAGCTCCTTGGCGCCCGGCGCCCGGACCCTGTTGCGCAGGTTCTGCTCGCCGAAGAGTCCGCCTGAGGGATTGGGAAAGATCAACGCCATCGGATTAACGCCTCGCGACTGCTCCTCCAGGGCCTTGGGAACGCGGTTCGACAGCCACCGGGTTATCAGGGGCAAAAAAATGTCCGTCTTGCGTGGAGCCGCCTCGGGGATTTGAACCCCGGACCTACGCATTACGAGCGGCTTGGCCCCACATCGTCCCTCACAAACGGAGTTCCACCACCGACCATTTCCCTCACGGTGCTCCAGGTCGTTCCGCGAACAACCGGGTCATTAGCGGGTTACAAGTTTTCCTGATCAATGTCGCTGTTGAACAGGTGCTCCCCTTCGATGTCGTACGGGGTACTCACCCAGACGCCCCGCACCAGGCGCCCCGTCGGAAATTTCCCGTCACGAACGAACAGCACATCAGCCTCGGTCAGAACACTCGTCGCGAGATGAATGGCGTCCCATGTCTTGAGCCCGAATTCTTCGCGGAGATCAGCAGCCATTTCTGCGAGCGATGGAGTGACATCGACCAGCGTCGCTTGCGACTTGACGAGACCGCGCAACTGAGAAGTCAGATCGCGATCGCTTCGCGAGTGGTTGGGCAGAAACTCCGCAAGGAGCGCCGTTGAAGCAACCAATTCGACGCTGCCTGAAGCGATCTGCGCGAGGAGGGATCGAAGCGGTGCGAACGCTTCCTCACCCTGAACAACTCCGATCAGGCAGGATGAGTCAACGCATACCCGGCTAACCGTTTCAGGCCTTACCCCTGGACTCCTCCAGGTACCTGTCAACGGGTACGCCCCCCGTGAAATCTGGATCGCTCCCGAAGACCTTGTCCCAGGTCAACGCGGACTGACCCTCCACGACGTTCACGCCGTCAGCAGAGATGTGGAAGACGTCGTCATTCTCGTCTCGTCGCAGGGTCCCAAAGACTTCAACTTGGCCGTACAGAGCATCCTTCATGACGTTGGCCAACTCATCAGTGAAGCGAACGTGCACCACGCGACCGATCTTGGGACGAAGCGAGGCTCTGTTACCCCGAGCCACATTCACGCCGACGATGCGGCCGATTACCGATCCACGGAATAGGCGGTCGACGGGCTTCCACTCGCTCAGACCACTGATGAGGAGTTTGTCGATCGCGACAGACTCAATCGCTCGTCCACCCTGAATATGGGTGAGAGTCGCTCTCGGCATTGCATCGCCGGGATCGACCAACCTCGCGAACGCTTTCATTCCCTGAACGACCTCGGGATTCCAGGCCTTGGACCGGCTTCCCTGCAGCAGCGCTCGAAGACCTGCCATCAACTCCAACACAGCCTTGTCAGCGACCGCTGCGTGGAGCTCATCTGCATCCAACGTCGCAACGGCAGATCCCACCCTGAGATCCGCAATTGTCCAATCGACGACCTCATCGGCCAGACCGTCAAGTGCTCTCACCAGTTCAGATCCAGCCATGAAGAAATCGGAAGCCGGAGCAGGCTGACCACGGTCCATCTCAAACTCGAGACTTGCCATTCCGCCCCCCTCCATAGCCGAGCCGCAAATTCCAGATCCTGAAAGGCGGCCTATCCATACCGATCATGCACTCCCAAGCGTCTCACCCCCATCCATGAGGGGCCTCTGCGTCCATCCATGGATCCGCATGGCGATGGACTGTGACTCATCGGTCACGCCAGCATAGAACCGCCGGACAGTCTCTGAGTCCTCCCACGAGCCCTGCTGGAGCAGGACGTCCTCGGGGTACCTCCACTCGTGGATGGCCGTGTTCGCGAACCGGTCTCGCAGGGCACGGAGGGTGAACCGGAAGAGCCGGCGCTTCTTGCCGAGGGCGGTCACGTACTCGTCCATGGCCCAGCCCAGCTCCTCGGCGGCCGGCGCCCAGACCCGGTTGCGCAGGTTCTGCTCGCCGACGAGCCCGCCTGAGGGGCTGGGAAAGATCAACGCCAGCGGATTCACGCCTCGCGACTGCTCCTCCAGGGCCTTCGGAACGCGGTTCGCCAGCCACCGGTCCAGACGGAACCCGGCGGGGGCAGCTTGAGGGATGGCGATATCGCGGATCTTGTTGTCCTTCGGCAGATGCTTGGCCTCCCCCTCAGTTGTCGCCTGCCAGCGGATGCGCACGACGTGCTGAGCCAAGTCGACAAGATTGCCCAAGCCTGCGAGCGCCGTCTCAGGGCTTGCCGTCAGTGGTCGAATCTCGCCGCTACGTGTCCCCAAGAGTGCGCAGGCATGCACGAATGCCATTCCGTGGACCCAGCGCTTCTGGCAAGCCTTGGCCCAGGCACGGACCTGCTCGTGGGTCATGACTTCACCGCCCGTGGCGATATCGACGTGGAGTTTCGCCTGATCTCGCCGTGACAGTGGATTCACGTAGCCCACCGGAGGGGTCCACGTGACGGCATCAATCAGTTCACCCTGGTCGCGCGTGAAGTAGCCCGAGTGTCGACCGAAAACCAGCATCGTCCGCAGCAGGCCGCGCAGGCTGTTTCCACGTCCGGTAGTGCCGACCTGTCGAAGGCATTCGCGCAGGTGCATCGCATTAAAGTCTCGGCATCTGAGGTTGTCTCGTTCGGCAACTTCACGTAAAGGCCTGAAGTTAGCCTTGCGCTGAGCCCTTGTCTTGTCGCGCCATTTGCCGCTCTTTCCTCGACGTCCGACATAGTCATCGATAACGAATGCAAGACTCGCGCTCTCGAACTCCGTTCGCCCGCTGACTCCCACCTTGAGTTCCACAAGCCACGCGTCTGCCTCGAGGAATCCCTTATAGGCGTATCCGAGTGAGCCGCCGAAGGTCTTGTCGAACGTTCGACGCTCGTAGTGAACCTTGACTCGCCACCGGTTTCGCTCGCCCTTCGGCGGGTACAGGGTGACGCCGTCAACCGTGACGGCGCCGCCCGACGAGACAGCTCGTTCGAGGATCTTCCGCATCTTGGCAGGCGGCTCGATTGGCTTACGTCCCATGAGCTCCCCCTTAGGCCTTGACGGATACTCGGAAGTTACGACGGCCGTCTGACAATCCGGCGCCGCGTGCTGCATTCATTCGCTCCTGCGACCGTAGGTAGGCGATGACCGAGTCCTTGAACCATCGGCGGCAGCGATGGGTGCCCGTGCATGGACCCGGGAACCCCGGCTGGTTCACCAGCACTGACACCGCGGACTTCTTCCGCCCGGTGAACTCACCGATCTCCTCGGTGCCCCAGAGTTCGCCCTCGCGAAGGCTCACTCCGACTCCTCGAGTCGGCCACTCAGATCCGGAGCTTCGGTCGAGGTGCGCAGGCTTCGAGCCCACCTGGTCACTTCCGCCTGTTCGATGCCGGTCATGACGGAGGCGGTCGGAGCGGTCATGCCGGGGATGGCGCATAGTTCACGCCACGCCTCAGCTTCGATTGCCCAAGCCTTGGTCAATTCCACGGCATGCTTCTCCTTCACGAACTCCAACTTTCCCTCGGCTCGCGCGCAGGCCGGGCTGGTGTCGCTGGGCCGGGTCGCGCTGGACGGAAGCAAGGTCCGGGCGTCGGCGAACCGGCATCGGGCGATGAGCTACGACCGGATGGTCCGGGCCGAGGGCGAGCTCGCCGCCGAGGTGCGTGCGCTGCTCGCGGACGCGGAGCGGGCCGACGCGGCGGAGGAC
>CAMDKQ010000194.1 GCA_945901095.1 Bifidobacterium breve | reverse complement strand
CCGCGGGCTTCTCGCGGGTGCCGTGAAGGAATAGAAGGAAGGAGTCCGAACATGTCTGAACGCGTGAAGATCGGCGTCCTAGGACTGGGCAGCGTTTTCGAGAAGTACGGACGGAACCTCGCATCGCTGCGGGAGCAGGGTCGAGTTGAGATCACGGCATTGAGGCACCGATCAGGTTTCGCGGGCATATTGGATTGAGGCACTACGTGCCCCACAGCGACGAGGCCCGGAGTATGCCTGGGGAACTGCTGCATTGCCCGACAGCGGCGTCGAGGTTCAGAACTCGAAGACCGACGGGAGCCAGTGTGTGAGCAGGCCAACTAGATCTGCTGCGGCAGCGTTGCCCGCATCGGAAGCGAGCGACGCATCGAGTCGCGGGACGCAACGAAGATTGCCATCTCATGTTGCGCCATCAACGGACGCTCTTGGCGTCATCGGCCGGCCCGCTCACCGAGGCTGTAAAGCGGTACCGTTCCCCAAGGAATGCGCCCTCCGACAACTCGATGCAGCGCCCCTCACGATCGAACGTTGTGGCACGGATGAGGAGAACCGGACTGCTCTCGCGCACCCCCAGCAGCTTGCTGCGGGTGGTGTCGGTGACGCCCGCCTCAATGTCGTAGTCAGCCCGACTCGGCACCACACGGTGATCACGGAGCAGCTGGTATAGCGAAACTGCTCCGAAGTCATGCTCACCGATGCCTGGTGCCAACGAGCACAAAACGACCGCTCGTTGCCAGCCCACCGGGATCCCCCCGAGCAGACGAACCCGTTCGAGCTCGAAGACCTCAGACCCTGGTGCGACCTCAAGCGACTCGGCTTCGTCCAGCGTTGCCGCTCTCACCAACGCCCGCAGCACCTTTGACCCTGGCATAAGCCCTCGCTGACTGGCCTGGTCGCTGAACCCAGACAGGACGCTGGGCTCGACGAAGGCTGTCACAAACCAGCCGCGTGTCCCATCAGGCTCCACGTATCCCTGCGCGTGCAACTCAGCCAGAGCCCGACGAACCGTGGTACGACTGACCGAGAAGCGTCGGCACGCATCTCGCTCGCTCGGCAACCGGTCACCGATCTGCAACGTGCCGGAGCCGATCGCGGTGCGCATTGCACGGACCAACTGCAGATGGCGCGGCTGTGTCACCTGCCAGAGGGACTCAGCCGACTGCCGCTCCATACCCCGGACCGTACACAGCGGCTGGCAACGCGTCAACGCTACGGCAGGCTCGGGGGGCGGGCCCTGCTGGCGACTACGACCGCGGCACCTCGAGTGCCGAGCGATTGGCCGAGCGCTACACCCGTCGATAGGAGTTCGATGTACGACTGACCGTGGTGGGGCGGCGGCTCACCTACACCCACCTAGCTCATCGACGGCGTGCTACGGCAGCATGACCGCCGCCATGGGGAACGCCTCACCAGGGTGGCAACGTGGTCGAGATCACCGACATGATTTCGCCGCCTCCGGCGCTGACGGATCCGAAGGTCGCGTGGCGTCGTCGGGAGTACATGTGCGCGGTTACTGCGGTTCGTCCAAGGTCATGCGTGTGCATCGGCACCACGATGATGGAGATTGAGGTGCCCGATTCTTGGACCCAACGTCGCTGTTTCGGAGGGCAGTCTCAAGCGGCCGTTGCACGGAGGGCCTCGTCGAGGGCCTCGCGTGGAGTCTTCCATCCGAGGGTCCGTCGTGGGCGTGTGTTGAGACTGAGGGCGACGGTGTAGCAGTCGGCCCGATGGGCGAGCTCGAGCTCGTCGGCAGCGCCAACGTCGGCACGGTCCAGCTGCCACTGCCCGGACTCGGCATCGTCGAGGAGTTCTCCTTGGACGTGGATGCCCGCCTGGCCTTGCAACCAGGCGGCTACTCCGTTCAGGCGTTGCGCGCGGCGCCGTCCGCCGGCGAGGTGACGAAGTGCGCAGGCGCGCCGAAGCCATGGTCGGCGAACGCGCTGTCGATAGCGGTCCGCACGGCGTCGAGGTCCTCGCCGCGGACGAGGGTCAGCGTGCTGCCGCCGAAGCCGCCGCCGGTCATTCGGGCCCCGAGCGCGCCCGCGTCGAGCGCGGCCTTGGCTGCAACGTCCAGTTGCGGCACGGTGACGCGGAAGTCATCCCGCAAGGATGCGTGCGACGCGGTGAGCAGGGGCCCGATCTCGTCCGTCCGGCCCTGCTCGAGCAGCGTGCGCGCGGCGATCACCCTGCCGTTCTCGCTCACTACATGACGAACGCACGCGGCCTGATCGGCGGTCAGGAGGGGGCCGGCCTCCTCGATCATCGCCAGCGTGGCGTCGCGCAACTGGGGGATGCCAAGGGTCACCGTGGCCTCCTCGCACTGCCGCCGCCGATCGGCGTACTGTCCGTCGGCGAGCACGTGGGGAGCACGGGTGTCGGTCACGAGCAGGGCCAGCCCTTCCGCCCGCCAGGGCACCTGCACGACGTCCAGCGTGCGCGTGTCCAAGGCCAGCAGGTGGTCGCGGGTGCACCGCAGCGATGCGGTCTGGTCCATGATCCCGCAGGGGATGCCTATGACCTCGTGCTCCACCCGCTGGGCCAGGCCGGCCAGTTCCTGCCGGCCGTGTCCTGACGAGGACAGGTCGTCCATCGCCAGCAGGGCGGCGCAGGTGATGGACGCGGACGACGACAGACCGCCGCCGATCGGCACGTCGGAGGCGAGGGCCAGGTCCCACCCGCCTCCGTTCGCTCCCTCCACCACCCAGGCTGCACCGGCAAGGTAGCCCAGCCAGCCCGCCGGCCGGCCGCGGCTGACCTCGTGCAGCGAGGCCGAGGCGGCACCGCGGCCGTGGGCTACCGCCCGCACGATGCCGTCGGTGCGCGGGCGCGCGGCGATCCACGCGCGCTGGTTGATGGCGAAGGGCATGGCGAGGCCGCCGGTGTAGTCGGTGTGCTCGCCGATCAGGTTGACCCGGCCGGGGGCCGACCACACTCCGTCCGGCGGGGCGCCGAACTCCCCGGTGAAGAGGTCGGCGACCTGCGTCGCTGAGGTCATCCGTCGACCCTGCGGCCGGCCTCGCGCAGTGCCTGGGCCGCCTGCTCCGGCGAGATGTCGTTGATCCAGGCCCACGCGGCCGATTCTGAGCCGGCGAGGTACTTGAGCTTCCCCGGTGCGCGGCGCAGCGAGAACAGCTCGAGGAACAGCCGGCTGTCCTCGTCGTCGGCACGGACCGGCGCCTGGTGCCAGGCTGCGATATATGGCATGGGCACGTCGAGTACCGCATCGAGTGCACGCAGCAGGGTCAAATACATAGTGCTGAACTCGCGGCGCTCGGCCTCGTTCAGCTCGGCCAGGCGGAACAGTGGTCGCCTTGTAAACATCTGGACCTCGAACGGCCAGCGTGCGGCTCGCGGAACGAAGGCGACCCAGTCGTCGCCGTTATGCAGGACTCGCCCTCCGTCCGCCAGCTCGGCAGCTATCACGTCGTCGTACAGCGAGGTACCGGTCTGCTTGCGGTAAGCGCGTGCGGCCCGGCGCATCTGCTCGTCGCGCGGGGGCACGAACGGGTAACCGTAGATCTGGCCGTGCGGGTGCGAGAGCGTGACGCCGATCTCCAGGCCCCGGTTCTCGAACACGAACACGTACTCGATCCCCGGGATGCCGGACAGTATCCGATCGCGGTCGATCCACGCCTCAAGCACCAGGCGAAGCCGGTCTCGCGTCAGGCTCGACAGGGCGGACGCGTGGTCGGACGTGAAGCACACGACCTCGCAGCGCCCGAAGCCGTGCCGGGTGTCCGGCACCGAGATGCCGTGCTTGGCTGCCGCTTGCGTCATCGACGGAAACCGGTTCTGGAACACGACGACCTCGTAGTCGGCCTCGGGCACTTCCGTCAGCTGATCACCGTGCGTGGGGCACAGCGGGCACTCGCTGGTCGGCGGATGGAAGGTGCGCGCCTGCCGATGTCCGGCCACTACGATCCACTCGTCCAGCAGGGGGTCGCGGCGCAGCTCGGTGATCGTGGGGGCGTCGTCGAGGACGCGACGGTCCACCGCCTCCCGGGGACGACCGGGCCCATGGTCGTAGTAGGCGATCGCGCGTCCGTCAGCAAGGACCCGATCCGTGCGGACGGCCCCGCCGCCCAGATCGATCGGGGGCGCTCCAGTCGTGGCGCTCATGCGTGGTCCACCGTCCTCTCCCGTGCGGTCGACAGGACGACGACATCGCAGGCTTCCAACGTGATGATGTCGGCGCCTGGAGCGCCGTCACCGACCTGTGACCAAGTACAGCCGGAGCCGTCCAGAGTGGAGACCTCGTCGCCGAGACCGGCATGGTTCAGCAGGAACAGGTTGCGCTCCCCAACGGTCTGGCGCACCGTCACCTCGCCAGTATCCGTGGTGCTGTCATGGAGCAGCACCACGCCAATGCCTTTCACCCTCATCGCGGTGAGGTACGACTGGGTGCACGCCCCGACGTTGAGGCCATCGCGCCAGTGCAAGTGAGGGGCGAAACAGTGTCCGTTCGTCAGAGCGCAGACAGTAGTTGTCCGCGCGGGTCTACGCCGCGAACGATCATCCCGACCTGGCGGGTCTCGCTGGCATTGAAGGAGCCGCTCAGCAATGCGGTCGAAGGGTCCTTGTATCCGAAGGCGATTGCCCGGCGCGGCCGGTCCGAGTTATTGGGGTGGGAACTATGCAACGTCAGCGAGTGCCAGACCGCGATCGACCCCGCGGGTACCTCGACGAGCACCTCACGCGCATCGAAGTCCCGTGTGTCGCCCTGCACCACTCCTGTGTGCAGCTCACCGTCGTAGTGATTGCGCAAGCCCTCCCGATGGCTCCCAGGCACCACCCGCACGCAGCCGTTCTCGCGCGTCGCGGCATCGAGGTAGACCTGCACATTCAACAGTCTGGCGCGATCGTGGGTATAGAACGCAAGATCCTGGTGCCATGGCGAGGCGGCGCCGCCGGCTGGCGGCTTCATCATCAGCATGGAGTAATAGAGCAAGACGTTAGGCCCGAGTAGTTCCTCGACTAGATCGAGGATGCGGGGATCGCGTCCAAGTGCAATGAATGCACCACCGAACTCATGGGGGTCGGCGACTTGCTGCACCTGGCGCCTGTCGCCGCCGTGCCCGAAGATGCTGAACTTGAATCGGTCGCTGTCTTCCGGTGCCCGCGTGGCCAAGTCGGTTAACTCATCGAGGGCGACCTGAATGCGATCGAGGTCCGCATCGGAGAACAGCCGTTCCTTGATGAGATAGCCATGCTCGGCGAAAAATTCGGAATCAGACACGTTGTTCAGCCTCCCCAGATTGATGTCGTTTTGGAACCGGTTCCAAAACAAAAACCTAGCATCATGGCTCGCCGGCGTCAACGGCGCTCGAGAGCTAGGTCAGGGAACGTCGACGTTCATGGCACTCGACCCACGGACTATCAGCGACGTCCGCAGCCGGGTCACATCGCTGACCGGTCGAGACGCCAAGATGTCCACCAAGATCTCGGCGGCAGCACGGGCAAGTGTCGCCCGCCTGTCCAGTGGTGCTGTGATCGGTGGGTTCATCCATCCGAGGATCTCGGTGTCGTCGTAGCCCACTACTGCCGGGCGTTGTGCGCCGGCGGGCCATTCGTCGGGAATCGCCGACACAGCCCCCATCGCGGCGAAGTCACTGTTGAACATCAGGGCCGTAGGAGGGTTCTTCATGCGCGCCCAACTGGCGACCGCCGCCCCTCCTGCCTCGAACGACCATCCGTCGCGTCGGATCAACGCTGAATCCACCGTGATTCCAGCGCGCCGATGGCCCGCGCGATAGCCTTCTAGGAGACGATCCTGTTCCCCCCAACCCGGGGTGTTGAGGGCGATGGCGATGCGTCGATGGCCCCGGTCGACGAGGTGCTCGGTGACGATCAGGCCGTCGTGGCGTGCGTCCGCGTACACGGCAGGCACGCCGGGAAACGGCTTCTGGGGTTCTATCGCGACGA
>CAMDKQ010000193.1 GCA_945901095.1 Bifidobacterium breve | reverse complement strand
GCTCGAACACCCATTCGGCATCTTCAGCGCTGTGACGTTCCGCGGAAGGGACGATCGGTAGGTACCGAGGACGGCACCCTGAACGCGCCTTGGCGATGGCAGGTGTTGTCGCCCTGCCGGGAGGCGTCGTACATGGCGTCGGAGCTCGGCGACGTCGCCATTAGCGTCGGCGAATCCTTCGTCCGCATGACCGCTGTGGCTCTGTGCTTGCTCGAACTCGCCTATCTCATGGCGGAGGTTGGCCGCCAAGAACGTCACTCAAGACTGGAGGTCCTTCGCAGCGGTGCTGCCGGGAGTTACGCGTGCTGCCCCGCAGCAGTATGGAGCCGCCTCAGCACCAGCAGGGGCAGCATGACGGAGCCGTACTCGTGCGGCTTGAAGTGGCCGCGGACCTTGTCGGCGACCTTCCACACGAACGCGACCTTGTCGCTGAAGCCTTCCGGTGCTGCCATGACGCAACCCCCCTCGATGCGCGTGCCCGCACTCGTCACGCGGCTTGATCATGCCCCGTGAGAGGTCCGCTGCACCGCAGCGCACCCCTCCTTCGCCACGGCGAACGTGTCGTACGCCTCGCCCACGGCGACGATCTCGCCGTTGCCGGCCTTCAACCGGAACTTGCCACCTTTGTCCTCGTACACCTGAGCTTGCCTGCCATGCTCGTCGCCGAAGAGCAGCCGTGCTCGGCGAGCCAAGTCACCTCCGTCGTCGACGAGAGAGGGTCGCGCCGTCCTGAAACACCCACACCCACAGGTTGGGGCCGACTCGGTTGACGAGTCGGCCCCAACGGTTACTGCGAAGTCACACCTACCTGCAAGATGTCAACGGGTGCGAGGTCGACAGTCCGAAAGGTTCTAGGCCCAAGCCTAAGCGTAATTTGTTTCCTCTATAAAGGCGCCGCAGCCTGCGCTGTTTTCACCCTTCACCAGGAACTTGTACCTCCTGTCCGGCTCGAGTTTTTTGACAAGGATCGGATAAGTTGTCCATGAATAAGACCAATAATTCGGCGTGTCCTCGTCGTACATCGTGTGCTGGTCGCCGCCCACCGCAGACGCTGCCAAAACAATCATCGGCAATTCACTCGACGTCCTGACTGACACAATGGCCGTGGTATCACTTGTGCGCAGTGCCGACACAAGGATCAGCTCGTAGGGCTTGCATCGCCACTGGGCCTGAAGGGCCGCATCCTTTTTGAACGAGTAATAGGCCTCATCGGCCACCTTGTTCCCGTTCGATATGTCAATCCAGCCGTCGAACGTGTGACCCGGTCGGGTGAAGGTATTCGCTTCCAGCGCCGTCTCCCCATTTGCGGTTTGCTCTTTCTTGACGTCGTCCCCGTCGCCCGATAAGAACGTCACCGTCGCTGTAGTTTTTGCAGCGGCTGCCGGCGTGACAGGGATGGACGGTTCAGACGCGCCCGAGCGACCGCCCTCATTCGTTGCAGTCGCAGTAAATGTGTAAGGCTTACCGTTCGTCAGACCCATCACAGGGCAGGTCATGTTCCCCCAGATCAGATTGCACGTACTGGTGGTGCCAACAGCGGTCACCTCGTACATCGTTGGTGTTCCCCCGGAGGATCCCTGCGCCACGGTCACGGTCACCCTGCCATCGCCTGCCACCAACGTCGTTACTTGCGGTACACCGGGAGCGGTGACAGTCGATCCACTATCGCCCTCCTCAGCCACATCACCTCGGATGACGGCAGCCCCCGCCTCAGTCGCACTCCCGCCGGAGCCTGCGCATCCCGCGAGGAGCATGACCGCGCTCGCGATGACTGCTGTCGCCTTGCTTGAACCTGACGCAAGGCTCGTGAAGCGCCTCGATTGTGCACCCATCGCCAACACCATTCCTCTTGGGGACTTCGACCCACCAACGTTCGAACCTGAGACAGGCTATTGCTCTTCAGGTGGGTCCGCTACCGTGGAAATACGGTGTTTTTCAGCAGTCGCCCCCTCTATGGTGGACCCAACCTACATACACCCGTCAGCAGATCCCAGTAGGCGATACGGTCCTAAACCCGGCGGACCCCCTCGACTGGAACTCAATCAAATTGAGCCAAGAACACCGTGTTTACACGGTAGCGCGCTGCCCGCACGGTCGCTACTTTTGTCACTATTGACCGCACTTGAGCGGTCAACACCTTCAGTGTGGAGAGGAACAAGCACATGGTTCAGGAACGGTCTAGCGGGGTCAATCGGACGCGTGCGGGCAGGTGAACGGCCGCGGTGGCACTCTTTGCGGGCACGGTGACGGTCCTCGCTGCGTGCGGTGGGGGTGCCACCGAGAGCAGTGAACCGGTCGTGAGGGGCGCGGCTTATAGCGTTGGGAGCACCGGTCCTGGTGGAGGAAAGGTGTTCTACGTCGCCGCCACCCCGTTCGCGTGCGGAACTACGATGGCGAGCACGTGCACCTACCTAGAGGTGGCCCCGTCTTCGGGAAGCGCCATCACTTGGTGCGACAGCACAAATACGTTGATTTCGGGAATTGACACGGCCATCGGCACCGGGGCGAAGAACACGGCGGCCATGAAGACGGGTTGCACGAGCGGTGCTGCGTACACGGCCACAGCCACATCAAGTGGTGGGCAGACCGACTGGTACCTGCCTTCCCAGTTGGAACTTCAGGCGCTTGCCGCCAGTAGCGTCACTTTCCCCGCTACTACCTATTTTTGGGGTTCATCGCAGATGGATAAGAAGAATGCGTATGGCTTTAATTATGACGAGCTGGAGGTGGACTACTCCTCGAAGTCCCAGTCGATGCCAGTGCGCGCGGTGCGGGCGTTCTAGCGCTTCGTCGATTCGCCGCTCACCCTTGACTAGGTGATTTGTTGAGTTGCGTCGGTGAGCGGGGTCGGTCTCCTTTCGTTGGAGGCCGACCCCGCAAGCCTTGGCGCGACGGTTATCTGACCCTTGGGGTTCACCTCGACGCGGATCATGCTCGCGTGCGCTGACTGAACTCAGTGAGGTCAGGAGGCCTGCGCGCTTCTCGTCGGTCACGCTGAGGGAAGAGTTCGCCTGGTGGACGAGGCGCCGCATCGAACCATGTCGATGCAGGCAGTTCCTTTTTGGGTGGCCGGAAAGGGATCCGGGAAAGCCGCGCCCGGACTCATTGAGATGACACCTCAGCATTCGGTGGCGACTCCTGTTGGATGGGGTGAGAGGACCGTGTTTTCACGGCTCTCCAGAGTCCCTAAGCCTTGGCGAAGGCCTTGGGGCGCCTGAGTGAGTGGCGCCGCCGGTGGTGCAGAGCGACCGCCCCCCCCGTAGTGATGGCTGCACCGTACCCCGCCAGGGCCGACCGTGGAAGCCGGCCCAGTCAGCCCGGAAAGTGAGGCAGGGCTGGCCTCTTCGATGCTCGACACCCCAGCGAGCGGGACAGACAGCCCGCCGATGACGACGCTTGCCGCCGTCGATGTGAGCTCGGTGCATGCAGCGCCGGTTCGCCCGGGCCGTAGGTTGAGCTCGCGCTGCGACCTCGACACATACGGCGTCTTCGGCACGCTCTCCCCCGCAGCGGGCGGGGCCTGCCGGTCCGACCCGTTATGCGCCAGGGCGATTGCGGCCGCGTCATCGGACAGGTGGCTGTTCCACTTCCCGGGGGCGTACACCTCCTCCACGGCCGTGCCCTGAATCGTCGACACAGGATCGCGAGGTCGCCATCTGTTGGCCCATCAGGGGCCAGCCGCACACACACCCCCTCGGCCGGACTACACGGCTTTTCGAAGGATCCGACCAGCCTTTGCCTCCGCGACAGAAAGCGCAAATGACGACACTTGCTCCCCCACCAGTTTGGCGGCGCGTTCTATCCGTCTCCTTTCCTGCGGACTGACCCGGAACTCAAGGCGAGGGTTTGCTGTCGACGTCAAGCCCGCCGCATTGGACTCGATGGAAACATCGACATCGACTGTCCGGAAACTGAGTTGACGTGCAGGCCCCGTGGCCTGACTTCGTCGCCTGCGGACACACCCAGATGCCATCGGCGCCGGAAGCGTCTTGTCGCATCACCTGACCCCGTGGGATGTGATCACTATTGAATAGCCATAGATGAGGAGCGTCACCATTGCGCCGGCATGTTCGACTGGTCCTCGTTACGCCCACAAAGTCGGTGGGGACTCGGCATGGTCAGCCGACGCGATCGGGGAGCGCCACGAAATCAGCGGCACTTCACACCTACCCACGACTGGGTGTACGCGCACACAAATGGAGTTGAGTCCGGCATCCACTTGGCAGGGTCGCGGTCGGATTTCTGGCGATTCGAACGCGCCGACACTGCGATGCGCGAATACCTCCATCCGATGTCGTTGGCAGAGGCGGGGGCATCACCTCGAGCCGGTCCAGGCGACCGGTCAGGGCCTGCGCTGCACCCGGCAGAGATTCGTGTCTTGCCGAGCCCGTCAAAACGAAACGACCCGGGGCTGTCCCCCTGTTGAGTTCTGCCTTGATCGCATCGAGGACCAGTGGCGCCTTTTGGTACTCGTCGATACAGACGAGTTGGTCACCCGCGATTTGCGTAGCCGGGTCGGCCAGCATCGCGGTCAAGGTCGCCGGGTCATCGAGGTCGACGACGCGCCCGCCACGTTTCTTGGCGATCTTGCTCAGCAATGTCGACTTGCCGACAGAGCGGGGACCCTCCAGCAGGACCACCGAATCATCCATCATGTGCTCGAGAGCGACAGCGAGGATTCGTCGACTTCTCATGCCAGAGAACTAAGTCAACATCCGGCGACTCCAGCACGGATGCGACTTTTGGAGGCTCTCGGATGCGACTTTTGGAGAAATCAATGAGTGAGCGGCGGCCGTGTTCTCGGGAGGTGGACCCTCGCAACAAGAGGATTCATCTGAACAGCGAGATCCGGGGCATTCGGCAGCCGTCACAATTCGATCCGACCCCGAACTTGCGCGGTCGGCTCCGTTGCGTTCTTAGATCGCCGGGGTTCGGTGAGGGTGTCAGAATGACCGCCTTGATGCCCCTCTGTGTCAGGCCGTCATGAGACATCCCGGAACCCCGGGTCAGACTTCATTGCACGACCGCTACCCGGGTGACTTGGTGCAGCTCGACCTCGCCGCGAAAGCCAAGGCCTTGTAGTTGCCGACCACAGGACACCTCAGATGACTTACCGCGCATTCCGTGTCGGTGGTGCCGGGCGACATGCCAGTCACGTTGCGGCGCCCTTCATTGTTCCCGCCATCTCCGGCCGTGCGCTGCAGACTGGGAAGGCACCGTTCACCACAGGCGACCGCGGCGTTCGCGATTCAGTTTCTGGCGTTCCTTGCTTGTCGTGGGGGCACGACGAGCGAGGGAACGGCGCGCGTGGGGGCAACCTGCGGCGACGTTCGTCCAAGCAGCGTCGCCACATCTGCAGCCTTTTGTGGCGCGCCCCCAAGACCTGCCATCGCTCTGAGGTAGGCGCGCTGGCTGCCCTGGCGCGACCTCAAAACCTAAGAATTCTCATAGGACCATTCGGCGTTTGGTGTCCATGGCGTGGGCGTGGTGTGGGAAACTGCCCCGGTGCGGGAATGTGGGCCCCACCCCCTTGCCCCCTGCGGGTCTCCCCGGTACAATCAACAAGGACGAAGGGAATGAACTCATGGGAGCATCACGTCTTGTCACGGCCGATCCTCGTGGACGAGTGACCGTCGGTCAGGCGGATAGGCAGTACCTCGTCCACGAGGAGCCCGACGGCACGGTCGTTCTGGAGCCTGCGGTTGTCATGTCGGAGTTGGAGCGCAGGTTCCTCGAGAACGCGGCGCTCCAGGCGAGCATCGAATACGCCCGCGCGCATCCTGAGCAGCGCGTAGGTCGCCGGCCGCGCCCGTGAAGGTTGAGCTCGACCCGGCCGCAGCAGCGCAACTGGACGAGTTGTACGACCGCGACCCGGAAACCGCTGCCCGTATTGACGAGTGCCTGGACTGGGTTGAGGCCGAGCCCATGGATCCTCGTGCCTACCGCCGCATGTTCAGCGGCGGCGT
>CAMDKQ010000192.1 GCA_945901095.1 Bifidobacterium breve | reverse complement strand
CGCCGGGCCGGGGCGACAGCGTCCCGTTCGGTCCCTTTCGGTTGATGGTCCCGATTGGGTGGACCGGTGGGACGTAGACGACGTCGAAGCCCATCGCGGCGATGGCGGCAAGCCGTGGGGTGGCGCTGGCGAAGGTGCCGGAGCGCGGCGGATCAATGGTCGATCCCTCGCTTCGAGGGAAGAATTCGTACCAAGACCCGACGAGGGCTCGGCGGCGCTCGACTCGCAGGGGCCACGGTCCGCTCACGGTGACGTCCTCGCGGATTGGATACGTCGCGAGTACCGAGACAATGCGCGGATCGGTACTCGCGGATAGCCGCACCGGCACCGGGAGGGTGCGGGTGCGCATGGTTCGGGCCGCGGCGAGGAGAAGTTCGCGCGATGCAGGCGGGGTTGGCATGCCGGCTGCTGCGGCGGCACGTTCGAGGAGGAGGGCTCCCTCCTCGAATTCGAGTTCGACATCGATTCCAGCAGGGATCTTGATGCCCGCCCGATGCTGCCAAGTTCCCCACGGGTCCGACCACGCCTCGATGTCAAAGTTCCAGTCGCCTAAGGCGTCGGGGCGGACGGTCGCAGTCCAGCCGTCGAGTCCGTCGCCGGTGGGCACCATTCGCAGGCGGACATGCGCTGTTCCGTCGGATCGGCGTAGCACCACTTGGACGCCGAGGGCATCGTGACCCTCACGAAAGCAAGTGGCTCTGATGGGAATCGCCTCACCGACAGCGGCGGCTGCCGGGCGGCGCCCGCCGAGGACCGACGGCTCGACATCGGTGATGGGGAACCGGCCGGTGAGCATGATCGGAATGGTGGGCGATACGGCAGTCATGGTGGAGTAAGACTACGGCTGAGGGGTGCATGAGAGCAGGTCATCGGGGCCATTGAGCATCATGTTGCAGGCCATGCAAGCGTTCTCACACGGGGTATGGTGTGCGCGTGAGAGCCATTCGACGGTTCACCGTCCGCACCTGTCTTCCCGCGCCGTTGACACCACTTGAGGAGCTCGCAACGAACTTGCGCTGGTCCTGGCATCCAGAGACCCGCGACCTTTTCGCCGCGATTGATGCCGGTCTGTGGGCCGCATCCGGCGAGGATGCGGTTCGCATGCTCGGCGAGGTCAGCGCTGAGCGGCTCGCCGAACTCGCTGGCGACGAGGGGTTCGTCGGATGGGTCAATCGCTGCCGTGACGACCTCCACGCCTACCTGTCGTCCGATCGCTGGTACCAAACCCTAGGGCCAGAGGCACCCGCTGGCATCGCGTATTTCTCACCGGAGTTCGGCATTACCGGCGCCCTGCCCCAGTACTCAGGTGGCCTTGGGATCTTGGCCGGTGACCACCTCAAGACCGCGAGCGACCTCGGCGTCCAAATCATCGGAATTGGCCTGTTCTACCGTTCAGGCTACTTTCGGCAGTCCCTTTCCCGCGAGGGCTGGCAACTTGAGCACTACCCAGTTTGCGATCCCGATGGCAGCCCGGTCTCGCTGCTCCGCGAGGCCGACGGCGCTCCGGTGAAGATCTCCCTTGGCATCCCTGACGGACGTCGGATCACGGCACGGATCTGGGTCGCCCAGGTCGGCCGGGTTCCGCTGCTCCTCCTTGACTCCGACGTCGAGGAGAACGCACAAGCGGAGCGCGAGGTCACCGACCGTCTGTACGGAGGTGGTGGCGAGCACCGTCTCCAACAGGAGATGCTGCTCGGCATCGGCGGCGTTCGGGCCATTCGCGCCTTTTGCCGGGTCACTGGCGCAGCCGCACCAGAGGTCTTCCACATGAACGAGGGACATGCAGGGTTCCTCGGCATCGAGCGGATCCGGGAGCTCGTTCAGGGGGAGGCGCCTCTCGACTTCGACCAGGCCCTCGAGGTATGCCGAGCCGGCACGGTGTTCACGACCCATACGCCGGTCCCCGCGGGCATCGACCGATTTCCCCGCGAACTGATCGAGCAATACTTCGGTGGCGAGAACGCCGAGGCCGGGGTTCCCGTCCAACGCATCCTCGAACTTGGTGCCGAATCGTTCGCGGGGGGTGACCCGAACGTCTTCAACATGGCGCTGCAGGGCCTGCGCCTCGCGCAACGCGCGAACGGCGTGAGCCTTCTGCACGGTGAGGTCTCGCGCGGCATGTTCGCCGGTCTGTGGCCTGGGTTTGACTCAGAGGATGTCCCGATTACGTCGATTACGAATGGAGTGCACGCGCCCACCTGGGTGGCAAGGGAGATTCGCGATCTGGCGACATCTGCGGTCGGCGTCGAGCCCATCAATGGAGCGGAGGGCTGGGAAGCGATTGCGAGCACGACCGACGAGCGTCTGTGGTCCGTGAAACGTCAACTGCGCGAGCAGCTCATCACGATGACACGCCAGCGCCTGCGCGAGTCATGGCTCGCCAGAGGTGCGAGCGAGCCCGAACTCGGGTGGATCAACTCGGTCCTCGACCCGGACATCCTCACCGTAGGCTTTGCTCGTCGGGTGCCGTCCTATAAGCGTTTGACCCTCATGCTCCGCGACAAGGATCGACTCCGCGCTCTCCTCCTCGATCCCGTCCGTCCAATCCAACTCGTCGTGGCTGGCAAATCGCATCCAGCGGACGACGGAGGCAAGCGACTCATCCAGGAGCTCGTTGAGTTTGCCGACGGGGCTGACGTCCGGCATCGCATCGTCTTCCTTCCAAACTACGACATGACGATGGCTACGCTTCTTTACCCCGGTTGCGATGTCTGGCTTAACAACCCGATCCGCCCCCTCGAAGCGAGCGGTACCTCGGGAATGAAGGCGGCGCTCAACGGAGCGCTCAATCTCTCCATCCTTGATGGCTGGTGGGACGAGTGGTTCGACGGCGAGAATGGCTGGGCGATTCCGACCGCCGATGGAGTTGACGACGCCGATCGTCGCGATGACATCGAGGCAGAGGCCCTGTACGAAATCATTGAAAACTCGGTCGCGGCGACCTTCTACGATCTCGACGACCTACGCCTGCCGCGCCGATGGCTTGCCATGGTCCGCCATACCCTGCGGACACTCGGCCCGAAGGTGCTGTCAACGCGAATGGTGCGTGAATACGTCCTGCGGCTCTACCTGCCGGCCGGGTCGTCATCACGGCACGTACGGGCAGCAGGGTTCGAGCTCGCCAAGCAAATGTGCGCCTGGAAGCAGCGCGAACGGTCCCAGTGGCCGCTCCTGAGGGTCGATCACGTCGAGGCCGACGGCATCGGCGACTCGGTGAGTCTCGGGACGCAGATCACCGTGCGCGCCTTCGTCTCGCTTGCGGAGCTTTCCCCTGATGACGTGCTCGTTCAAGCGGTGTACGGCCGCGTCGATGCTGACGACCGATTGGTATCCCCGCAGCACGCGGCGATGGAGCCAGGGGAGTCCTTCGAGCCCGGTGGGTGGCAGTACCGGGTCACGCTGCCCCTTGAGCAGAATGGGCCCTTCGGTTACACGGTGAGGATCCTTCCGCGACATGCCGGGCTCGCATTTTTGCAGGAGATGGGCCTGCAGGTGCTGCCGTCCGTCAGCGTTACGGGCTAGGCAGAAACACGCAGAACTATCCAGACACCCGCAGAACAATCAGGCTGTGCGGAGCCATGGTGATCTCGCTGCCGGCCGCCTCATCGTGTGACGCCTCTGAAGTGCTGCCGGTCATCGTGTCGATAACCCGCCGATATGACCGGGCGTAGGGGTCCTGCGGCAGGGTGAAGGGCTGTTCCTGCTCGCCTGCGTGGAAGATGACGAGAAACGAGTCGTCTCTCACGTGCGTGCCATCGGGGTGGACTGCATGCAGTTCGCCAGAGACGTACATGCCCAGGGTCCGGGTCCGCTTGTCATTCCACGCGTTGGCGCTCAATTCAAGGCCATCCGGGGCAATCCAGGCGAGATCCTTCGGGCCACCGTCGTGCATCGGTCGGCCATCGAAGAAGTTGCGCTGACGAAAGGCCCGGTGTTCCCTGCGCAACCGCAGCACCCCAGACGTGAACTCCAGCAGACCGACCTGCCCAGGCGCGAGGTTCCAATCGATCCAGGAAATCACATTGTCCTGACAATAGGCATTGTTGTTGCCCATCTGGGTGCGCCCGATCTCGTCACCGGCGGCGATCATCGGGACTCCGGATGACAATGCGAGGGTCGCCAGCAAATTGCGGATTTGTCGAACCCTGACGGCGTTGATGGACGGGTCGTCGGTGTCGCCCTCGACCCCGTAATTGCGTGAGCGATTGTCGTCGGTGCCGTCTCGGTTGCCCTCTAGGTTCGCGTCGTTGTGCTTGTGCTCATATGAGACAAGGTCGTGCATGGTGAATCCGTCGTGGGCGGTGATGAAGTTGATCGATGCAGAGGGCCGGCGACCCTCGGAGGCGTAGAGGTCGGCTGAGCCGGTGAGGCGCCATCCGAGCTCCTCGATGCCGGTCGATCCTCGCCAGAAATCGCGCATGCAGTCGCGGTACTTGCCGTTCCATTCAGTCCACAGCGGGGGGAATTCGCCGACCTGATATCCGCCCGGGCCGATGTCCAACGGCTCAGCGATGAGTTTGACTCGACGCAGGACTGGATCCTGCTGGATGGTTGTCATGAAACTGCCGAGCATGTCGACGTCGTGTAAGGAGCGGGCAAGGGCCGATGCGAGGTCAAAGCGGAAGCCGTCGACGTGCATCTCAGTGACCCAATATCGAAGGGAGTCCATGACGAGTTGCAGCACGTGGGGCTTCGATACGTCGAGCGTGTTGCCGCATCCGGTGTAGTCGGTGTAGTGCCGGCGATCGGGCTGAAGCCGGTAGTAGTCGTCATTGTCGATACCGCGGAAGGACAGGGCCGGGCCATGCTCATTGCCCTCAGCGGTGTGGTTGTAGACAACATCGAGGATGACCTCGAGGCCCGCAGAATGCAAGTCTTTCACCATGTTCTTGAACTCCTGCACCTGCTCACCGCGGGTGCCGGAGGAGGAGTAATCCGCGTGTGGTGCAAAGAAGCCGATGGAGTTGTATCCCCAGTAGTTCGACAGCCCCCGCTCCATCAGGTGGATCTCGTCGACGAAGTGATGGGTCGGCATGAGCTCGATCGCGGTCACTCCGAGGGAACGCAGGTGCTGGACGAGAGCGGGGTGCGCGACGCCGGCGTAGGTGCCACGCAAATGGGCAGGGACATCGGGGTGCAACTGCGTGAGGCCCTTCACGTGGGCCTCGTAGATGACAGTGTCGACCCACGCCGTGCGGGGGTGTGCGTCACCCTTCCAGTCGAATTCGTAGTCGACGACGACGCTGCGCGGCACGTAGGGTGCGGAGTCGTCGCTGTTCATGCTGAGATCGTCGCCGCCGATGTGATCAACAATTGCGGGATCAAGCCGGAGGGCACCTTCGATTGCTCGGGCATACGGGTCGATGAGGAGCTTCGAGGGATTCCAACGCTGGCCAGTCTCGGGCTGCCAGGGCCCGTAGACGCGAAACCCGTACCGGGTGCCGGGTGGAAGGTGCTCGACATGTCCGTGGAAAACGTTGAAGACTCGCTCGGTGATCGGGATGCGTCGCTCGACTCCTTCGTCATCGAAGGTGCACAGTTCGACCGCTTCGGCGCCCTCCGCCCAGAGTGCGATGTTCGCCCCACCCCTGCCGTCCGGCGTGACGCCTAGGGGATCCCAACTGGAATGCGGGTTTCGGAGTCGCATCGACATTTCGCAGACGCTACAGGTGACCGCCCGACTCGAGGGGTGGTGCACGCTGCGATCAGGTCTGCTGGGTGGGCGCTAGGCTCGCCCACCTGATGACAGAAGGGGTTGAAATGGCTGATTTTGTTTCGATGGAGGTCGTGGATCGGGTGGCAACGATCACCCTGAACCGACCGAAGATGAACGCCCTGTCCCTGCAGATGCAGCGGGAGATCCGCGATGCAGCACATGACGCAGCGTCGATGTCCGATGTCGGCGCAGTTGTGCTCTACGGGGGTCCCAAGGTGTTCGCCGCCGGCGCTGACGTCAAGGAGATGGCCGCCATGTCCTTCCAGGACATGGCCCAGCACTCCCGAG
>CAMDKQ010000191.1 GCA_945901095.1 Bifidobacterium breve | reverse complement strand
CCTTTCAGTGACATTAGTTTACCCTTCAACTACCAAGTGAGCAACCGCCCACCATGTAAATGTCCAGACGCGAATTCTTCAGGGCGTGGCCCATAATGGAATCCACCGATTAAGCACGAATTCCAACCGACCCAGGGACGAGCATGCAGCCGCACCGACTGGTCGGAGCCTTGGCCCTTGCCGTCATGATGACCGGTTTGTGGGCTGGACAGGCTCTGGCCGCAGACTCGCAGCCGGGCATCGCACCCCCTGCTGGTAGCGATCCATCCTCCTGGTCCCCGGTGCCGGTCACGCCAACGATCAACGGCACCGTCGTCACGGCATTTCTCGGCCAGTCCCTCGTCTTCACGGGATTTCCGGCAACAGCGGTCGTTGAAACGTCCAATGGGTCTGTCGCCCTCGTTCGTCAGGCGATCGTCGGTGAGTCAACAATCGTTGACGGTGTCACGACACCGGGTGCCGTGACGAATCCGGCGCTCCAAACCCTCGGCCTCGGTGCGGCACAGGTCGTTGTACGCGATGGCCCCACCGGGCCAACCCCCGGCACCCCCCTCGCGACATTCGTCCTCCAGGTTGCCAACGTCACAGGCAAAGCCTCCATGCTCAATCGCGAGCCCTTGATGCTCAATGCCGACGTCACGCGACTCACCCTCAACGAAACCGGCGAGCGATTGCAATGGGATTTCCCCCGCTACACCGTCATGTCTGACAACGACTCGGTCCTTACCTCAACCGGCTACCCCGAACGCAGAGTGCTCACCGCCGTCGGCTACGGAACCGCACGGATTATTGTCTCGCGCGGCGGAAAGGAATTGGCTCGACTCAAGGTCATCATCACCCGCACCCCACGGTTTGAGTTCCGTCTCCCCGAAAAGCAACTCACCACGACCAAGATTGCGCGCGTCATCGATGTGAGCGGCACCCTCGCTCAGCCCCTACCCGCGAGCGTCGGGCCGCCGACCGTCTGTGCGTACCACGTGATCCCCCGTACCAAACTCGGCTGTGCCACCGTCACTACCGCAGGTGCATTTACCATTTCGGCAAGGGTCGTCCCGGGCACAGCAGTTGTCGAATACGGGGCAGGCGGGGGCAAGGGTTCAGCCTTCTTCAGTATCGGAATCGACAATGGTGACCCGTCCCGCCAGCGATGAGCAGAGCGCCGATGCTGCGATGGCAGCACACGACCTCGCTGCGGCCAACGGTGATGACGGCTACTTCGACCCGAGCACGGGTCTGTTCGTCATGACGGCGGACTATCACCTCCGGCGAGGCGCCTGCTGCGATAGCGGCTGCCGCCACTGCCCCTACACCTGACGAGCTCCGTGGCCGGGCCCACATCTGGTTCTGTGTTCATCTGATCAGGTAAGTGGTGATCTTGCCACGGCCTCCCGAAGCGTCCACAAGCTCGTACGGAGATTTGCGAAGACGGTTCAGATGAGACCTTGCCGTGCCTTGGCTCATGTCGAGTGTGCGGGAAACGTGCGCCACTGTTACCGGCCCTCCGTGCAGAAGAAGGTCATAGACGCGACGTATCCCAGTCCCGACTGCTGGCAGGTGCAGCCCCACAGCGGTCGTGACTTCAGCTGGCACGGGGGTCCGCGCAGCGCGTTGCGCAGTGGCGCGATTGCTCATGATGACCCGAACAACGGTGCGCAACCCGTCCGAGAGAGCCTCCACCACCCGAGCACCTGTACGAGGGTCTCGGGCGTTCGCGTTGAGTTGCACGAGCATTTGGTTTCTTGCGCTCGTGATGTGCTCACGCCCAAGCCTGTCGACGGTGATCCCGAAGAGGCCACCGGGGTTTGCGATGGTGAATTTATCTCGTTCAAGGACGAGTTCCACGGCCAAACTCTCCGACCACGTCGCCAAATCGCGATGCACGAGTGCGTTCGCCACCAACTCACGAAGCGCCTCCATAGGGAATGCGTATTCATCCCTGACGGTGCCGTCAGGGTGCGTCACGATGCTCGTCGGAACATTTACCTGAAGCCATTCCATGGCATCACCCAGCATGGTGGGAATCGGTCCGTTGATGAATTTCGTGTTGACGGCCCGCTGGTTGTCTGCGGTCGTCAGTCGACTCGTCACGTGCAGGGTGAAGCGCGGCAGATGTTGCTGTGGATAAAGTCCAAACGTCAGTAGCCCCGCGCGGGTGAGTTCCCCCTGAGGCCCAATTATTCCAGCACGCCGGAACAACTCGTCGCCTTCAAACTTCGACAACGGATCGTGATTGGCTCGCAGGACCTGCCGCCACGCCTCGACCACTTCCATGTCCAGGTCTGCTGTGGTGGCCCCGGGGGCAGCGAGCCGATCCGCACGTGGAGTCCTTCGACTGACGAGGAACCCCTGTACCTCTTGTTCGGAGATCTCGAAGTCGCCGTCGTACGAGCGCACAAAGGCTTTGCCGTTGGGTGACAAGCGACAAGGCTTCAGCGTGGGATCGCACTCTGCTACCTCTACCACGATGACCGCCTCACCACCGACCGTCGCGTCACTGATGGACAGTTGAACCGGAGGCGCCAGGCTTCGGGCCTTCGCACTCAGCGACTGCTTGAGGGTCTGTGGATCACGGAGTCCCACTGGCTCGAAGCCTTCATCTTCACTCAGCCCGAGGAGGAGGATGCCCCCTCCCGGCAGATTGGCAAGAGCAGAAAGGGATGCGCCAATCGACGTCGGCAAACCGCCTTCGGCGGACTTCACCTCTACCGTCGTTGAGTCGCCCCCATTTGCACGCAGTTGGTTGAGCAGCACTAACCCCAATGCTTCATTTACCGCTACATTTCGCGATGGCCTGCTGGGACTCGGCCGCCTGAGGATTACTGGCGCCGGGCTGCCTTCTCAGCGCGGATGCGCTCCTCAATCGCCTCCGCCTCCTCAAGCGTCGGCGCAGTTCCGCCCCGACGCTTTGGTAGCCACCAGGCATCCTCACCTGGCTTTGGGGCTGGGTAGCGGTCGAGGGTCTCATCAAGAAGCACTGCCATCCTCGAGCGCAATTCGACGGTGAGGTCGTCGGCATCGTCGCCACGCTTTGGGTGCATCGGCTCCCCGAGGGTCATCGCGACGGTCTTTCCCCGTGAAAAGTCCTTGCGGCCATAGCCGAGGATTCGATGCCCGCCGAACACGATCATCGGGATGAGCGGCACGTTGGCTGAGATCGCCATGCGCACTGCACCGTTCTTGATGTCCTTCACCTCGAAGGACCGGCTCATTGTGGCCTCGGGAAAAACTCCGATGAGCTCACCGGCCTTTGCCTCGCGAACCGCATCACGGAAGGCCTGGGATCCGGCCTCGCGATCGACCGGAATGTGCTTCATCCCCCGCATCAGTGGACCCCCGACCGGGTGGCGGAAGATCGCGTCCTTCGCCATGAACCTCACGAGGCGATGGCCCGCGTACTCGGCGGGCAGCCCAGCGAGCGCAAAGTCGAGGTAACTCGTGTGATTGATCGCGATGATCGCACCACCGACCGGTGGAATGCGATCAAGACCGACGATGTCGAATCGGATTCCCAGCCCGGCGAACAGCGCCTTCGCAGTGAAGATCACGGGTCGGTAGACGAGTTCAGCCATGCGGGCAAGGGTATCGGCAGGTCTCACCGTCCCACGTCCTTGCTCACCGATTCGTCACAGACCCGATCTGCACGGGACTTTAGTCCCTACCTTTCAGGCCACTATCCCCTCACTATCGGCAACGATCGCGACGACCCTTGGCCTATGGACGACAACACGTGGGACGGCCGCATCGCGGTCGGAGTTGATGGCAGCCCAGAGTCGAGAACTGCGGCACTCTGGGCGGGCGAGGAGGCCAGCGCGCGAGGTTGCGGTCTCACGCTCGTCCACGCCGTCCTCCCACCGGTCGGCTCATCACCATTCGGGGCGGGTATACCAAGCGATGTGAACCCAATGGCAGAAGTCCGACAGGGAGCCCTCATTGAACTCGACGAGATTGCGTCCACGCTGACGGCCGAAGATGTCCAGACCCGCATCGAGGTCGGCTCTCCAAGCGGGATCATGATCGGCGCCTCAGAAACTGCAGCAATGGTGGTCGTAGGGTCGCGTGGGCAGGGCGGCTTCAAGCGACTACTCCTCGGCTCAGTCAGCACGCAGGTGGCTACCCACTCGGCATGTCCCGTCATCATCATTAGATCGCTCCCCCACCCCAGCGCACACACCGTGGTTGTCGGGATGGACGGCACCGCTGGTTCATCGGCCGCCATCGGCTTCGCCTTCGACATGGCCAGCCTCCACGGTTGGCGCCTCATCGCGGTGCACGCATGGGAGGTGCCGGCCTACGACTTGCTCGTCGTTCCGAGTGCGCACGACTCAATGCCCCTTCAGGATTCGGCCAATGACGAAGCACGCCTCACCGCCGAGGCACTCGCGGGGTTCCAGGCTGACTACCCGGACGTCGACGTCGAGCAATCGCTCGTGCGGGGCTCAGCCCGAAACGCACTCCTTGAGGCGTCGCCCAGCGCCGCCCTCGTTGTCGTCGGGACCCGGAGCCACGGTCAGGTGATGAGCGCTGTGCTCGGTTCGGTCAGCCACGGAGTGCTCCACCACGCCCAAGCACCCGTCGCCATCGTCTCCGGTCACCAGTCGGCAACGGCGGCCCCATGAGTCCGCGGATGACCACCAGCGCTCCGCTTGCGCGTGTCGACCAGATCATGTCGACACCGGTACTCACCGTCGAGGCCGACGCGACGTTGTGGGACGCATGGCAACTGCTGTTCGTCTCCGGCTTACGTCATCTCGTCGTCCTTGACATCGGCGAAACATCACTGGGAGTCATCAGCGACCGTAATGTTCTCGCCCAGATTCCAACGACACCCGAGCACCTTCAGAGCCGGACAGTCCGTGACGTCATCAGGGAACTCCCGCACCTCAAGGTCCTGCCCAGCGATCACCCAACCAAGGCTGCTGCGCTCATGACCGAGCACACCGTCGAGGCCGTGCCCGTCGTTAATGAGACTGGCCGCCTGCTCGGCATCGTCTCGGAGTCGGACTTGGTGCGCTGGCTCCTCCAATAGACTCACCCCATGTCTGCAAACGACCGACTCGTCTGGATCGATTGCGAGATGACCGGCCTGAGCGTGGCGGCCGATGAGATTGTCGAGATTGCCTGCATTGTCACCGAGGCCGACCTCACCGAGATCGATCAGGGCATTAGCCTCGTCGTCAAGCCAAATGACGCGCCGCTCGCGGCGATGGACCCGTTCGTCGTGAACATGCACACCGTCTCGGGCCTGATCAACGAGATCCCCAACGGCATCACACTCGCCGATGCCGAGGAGCAGGTCCTTGCCTACGTCAAGCAACATGTGCCGGAGGAGCGCAAGGCCCCCCTGGCCGGTTCGAGCGTCTACGTCGACCGCGGCTTCCTTTCGAAATACATGCCCTTGCTCGACGCCCACCTCCATTACCGGCTCATCGATGTCTCGAGCATCAAGGAACTGAGCAAGCGCTGGTACCCGCGCGTCTACTACTCCTCCCCCGAGAAGAACGGCAATCATCGGGCCCTCGGCGACATCAGGGAGTCGATCGCCGAATTGCGCTACTACCGCGCTGCAGTATTCGTTGAGCAGCCCGGGCCTGATTCAGAGACCGCCAAGGCCCTCGGCGTGAGTCACGTTGTCGACCATCGCGTCCAGCCGATGGGTGAATGACCTGCAACTCAAAGGGATTTAATCGGACGCCTCCGCCAGAATTCCAAGCCCGTAGCGTTGCTCACCTGTTCCAAGGGGATGCCGGTATCGGTCGGTGGCCCTTTTAGGTATCCTTACCATCTCGCAAGCGCGGGATGACCGGTAAGCGTGCGCAAGCATGATGCCGGGCATGGTGGGTGTAGCTCAGCTGGTAGAGCACCTGGTTGTGGTCCAGGACGCCGCGGGTTCAAGTCCCGTCACTCACCCCAACAAAGGCCGTTGCGCTGCAACGGCCTTTTGCATTGCGGGGGCGATTCTGCCCCCACGTTGCCCCCACGTTGCCCCCACGTTCGTGGGGGCAACAGCGGAGCGGTCATCGACCGCCTCCCACAC
>CAMDKQ010000190.1 GCA_945901095.1 Bifidobacterium breve | reverse complement strand
CAGCCGCGCTCGCTGATGACGAGGTTGCGGGCCTGAGTCGAAGGCCCAGGTTCAGGCTCGGGGGTTGCCGGCGCGACAAGGGTGTCGGTCCGCCTGAGGTGGCGGTTCGACTTCTCCTCGGGCGACAGGACATCGGTGATCGCGGACGCCAGTAGGGCCGCCGAGGCCGGCAGCCCCGGGCAGATGGTCATGAGTTGTCCTGCATCAAGGTGGGTTGGTCGCAGCATCCGCATGACCGCGGCCACGAGAAGCGCCGGATCGAGCGGATCGATGACAGTGAGGCTGACAACTGCGCCACCCCTGCTTGGCCGCAGTGAGCAGGCACGAAGACCGGCGATGCGTGGGGACCCAGCCCACCCCTTGGGCGGATGCCAATTGCCAATCCTCACTCGGACGCCTCGCACCCCGGCTCCCCCTGCAAGGCCGATCGCGATGGGAGCCAATGACGAGACCCCCGGTACCGACAGGTGCAGGACTCCGCCGCTGCTGCGCAACCTGTTGAACGAAGGCAATCCCACCCCGTCAGCGTAGAGGTCGAACCCGCGGTGATCGCGGAGCCGACCCTGAGTCGGCGATAGCCTTTCCCCATGACATTGCGACTTTCCGTCATCGGGACCGGCTACCTCGGCGCGACCCATGCCGCGTGCATGGCCGAACTCGGCTACGAGGTCATTGGCGTCGACATCGACCCAGCGAAGGTGGCGATCCTCCAGTCGGGCACAGTGCCGTTCTACGAACCCGGACTCGACGAGGTGCTCGCCCGGAACATCGCGGTGGGGCGACTTCGCTTCACGACCTCGCTCGAGGAGGCAGCCGCATTCGCATCTATCCATTTCATCTGCGTCGGCACCCCCCAGCTGGCCGGTTCCCAGCGTGCCGACATGTCGCAGGTGTTCGGCTCGATCGATGGGCTGGCGCCGCACCTTCAGCCGGGAGCCCTCGTCGTCGGCAAGTCAACAGTGCCGGTCGGCACGGCGGCGACAATTGAGGAGCAACTCAAGGCGATCGCTGCCCCGGGCGTCGAGGTTGCCTGGAATCCTGAGTTCCTCCGCGAGGGCTTCGCCGTCGAGGACACCCTTCATCCGGATCGGCTCGTCGTTGGGGCAAACAGCCAGCGCGCGGAAGATCTACTCCGCGAGGTGTACGCGCCGATGATCGCCGAGGGAATCCCCTTCCTCGTTACTGACTTCCCGACCGCCGAGCTCGTGAAGGTCTCGGCGAACTCCTTCCTTGCGACCAAAATCTCGTTCATCAATGCGATGGCCGAGGTCTGCGAGGCCGCCGGCGCCGACGTCACGAAGCTCGCCGAGGCCATCGGCTACGACAGCAGGATCGGCAACCGCTTCCTCGCCGCGGGGCTCGGGTTCGGTGGCGGGTGCCTACCAAAGGACATTCGGGCGTTCATGGCCCGAGCAGGCGAGCTCGGCGCCGACGAGGCTCTCATGTTTCTGCGGGAGGTTGACCAGATCAACCTGCGCCGCCGTTCCCATACGGTCGACCTCGCCCGCAAGACCCTCGGTGGCTCGTTCACGGGCATGTTCGTCACGGTCCTCGGCGCCGCCTTCAAGCCCAACAGCGACGATGTGCGGGACTCCCCAGCCCTCGACGTTGCGGTGGCCATGAACAACGCCGGCGCAGTGGTTGTCGTCCATGATCCGAAGGGTTTGGCCAACGCCGCTCGCGTCTACCCGACGCTCCGATACGAAGAAGATGTAATGACCGCCCTCGTTGGCGCCGATCTTGTGGTGCACGCCACCGAGTGGATGCTCTATCAGGAGCTCGACCCGGCCGCCGTTGGAGCGGTCGTGCGTCAACGGCACGTCATTGATGCCCGCAACACTCTTGACCCTGCCCTGTGGCGGGCCGCCGGCTGGACCTACCGTGCGCTTGGCAGGCCGAACGCATGACCTCGCTCTACGGGGATGCCGACGACATCACCCGCGTCCTCGACGATACGTCGCTGTGGTTTGTCGTGGGGCTCGGCAACAATCCCGCGCGCGTCGCGTTCGAGGTGGCCGCAGCGCTCCAAGGGCGCGGGAAGCGAATCATCCCGATCTATCCGCGGGCCGAGGTGGTCCACGGCGAGCAGGGCTACGCGACCATCGCCGAGGCTGTCGCTGCAGTTGGGATCCCTGATGTCGTCGATGTCTTCGTTCGGTCAGATCGCGCGGGAGCATTCGCCGACGAAGCGATCGCGGCCGGTGCGGGTGCCGTCTGGTTCCAGCTCGGGGTGGTGGATGAGGAGGCCGCACAGCGGGTCGTCGATGCCGGGATCACGATGATCATGGACACCTGCCCCCTCATCGAGTGGCGCCGCAAAACCAACAAACAATAAACCCTCCCCCTCCTCGTCGTTTCATCCAGAATCCGGCTGAAATGACCAGTATTTTGGTCATTTGACGGTGAAAGTGGTCATTCCATCCACCCTCGCGCCCTACGTGAGGTTCGCAGACTTGGATTTCGCCTCGCGATTCAACTCCACCTGAAAGTCCCGCATAGCATCGAGTAACCTCAGATTCGCGACGGAAAGAATCCGCACCGCCAGCAGCCCAGCATTGCGAGCGTTGCCGATCGCGACTGTAGCGACAGGAACCCCAGCAGGCATCTGCACGATCGATAGCAGTGAGTCCATGCCATCAAGTGACCCGGTCACGACCGGCACGCCGATGACCGGCAGGGGCGTGAGTGCCGCGATCATTCCCGGAAGGTGCGCCGCACCCCCCGCGCCAGCGATGATCACCTGGAGTCCTCGCTCAACCGCGGTCGATGCGTAATCGACCATCTCGCGCGGCATTCGGTGCGCCGAAATCACGCCCACTTCATGTGGGATGCCGAACTCGTCAAGCGCCAAACCTGCCGCCTTCATGACGGGCCAATCCGAGTCGCTGCCCATGCAGATCCCAACCACCGGACGCTCACTCATCGCGTGTCCCTTCTCTCCCCATCGAACTTGCTACTCATCAATGTTGCCGGTGAAGTAATCGGCAGCGTGACGCCCGCGCGCGAGTAGGCCGTCCGCGTCATCTCCGAGAAGCGTCACGTGCCCAACCTTGCGTCCCGGACGAACCGCCTTTCCGTAGAGGTGCACCTTCAACTCGGGGTCGCGCGCAAAGACATGGCGGTAGGCGGAGTACAAGTCTTCAACCTCACCACCGAGGATATTCACCATAACCGCGTGAGGTGCGCGCGCCCGAGGGTCTCCGAGGGGAAGATCGAGGACGGCTCTCAGGTGATTTTCGAACTGGCTGGTAACAGCGCCCTCAATCGTCCAGTGGCCGGAGTTGTGCGGGCGCATTGCGAGTTCATTGACGAACAGGTCATCGCCAGTGTCGAAGAGTTCAACGGCGAGCATGCCGACGACGCCCAGATCTCCCGCGATGCGCAGGGCCATCTCCTGTGCGCGGACCGCATGGTTGGCACTCAGGCTGGGTGCCGGGGCGATGACCTCTGCGCAAATGCCGTCGATCTGCCGTGTCTGCACCACGGGATAGGCGACAGCCTGTCCTTGGGGGGAGCGCGCCACCTGTGCCGACAACTCCCGAACGAACGCAATGTGCTCCTCGACCAGCCACTCGGTTCCGCGGCCCTCCCGCGTTGCGAGCGCGCGAGCCGCGGCTGCGACGTTCGCTACAACCCAGACGCCCTTGCCGTCATAGCCGCCGCGGGTCGCCTTGAGGACGACCGGCCACCCGTGCTCGTCACCGAAGGCAGCGACCTCCTCTACCCGCGAGCAGGTCGACCAAGCGGGGCATGGCACTCCGAGAGCGGTGAGGGCCGCTCGCATGTGCGCCTTGTCCTGGGCATGGAGGAGGGCGGACGGACCAGGGCGCACGGCGATCCCCCGATCGACGAGGCGCTCGAGGATTTCGGCCGGAACCTGCTCGTGGTCGAAGGTGATGACGTCGCAGCCGGCCGCAAACTCGAGAACAGCGTCACTATCGAGATGGGATCCGATTCGCGTGTCGCGGACGACCTGCGCGGCGGGATCGTCCGGGCGCTCGGCCAGCACTCGAAAGCCAATGCCCAGCGCGGTGGCCGCTTCGGCAGTCATTCGGGAAAGTTGCCCACCACCGATCATGCCGACAACCGGCGGTTCGTCCTTCGGCACCGTTGAAGCGTACTGTTCCAACGCGACGGAAGGTGACGAGCCGAGGGGTGAGTAGGCTCCCACAGTGTCCATTCCCGCGGCGAACCCGATCTCACGCGCTACTGAGGCGCTGCGCGAGAAGTTCGGTGCGGTTGTCCGCGAATTTGCAAAGTTCGGGATCGTCGGACTCGTCGCCCTCGTCGTCGACATCGGCACCTTTAACCTGCTTCGCTATGCAGGCGGCGAAGGACCGTTCTACGACCGGCCAATCTCCGCAAAGATCGTGAGTGTCGCCGTCGCCACCACCGTCGCCTACTTCGGCAACCGCTACTGGACCTTCCGCCACCGGGGCCGCACCAACATGGGCCGCGAGTACCTCCTGTTCTTCGTATTCAACGGGGTTGCACTCCTCATCGCGATTGGCTGCCTGTGGCTCAGCCACTACGTGCTCAAGTTCGACTCCCCGCTCGCAGACAACATCAGTGCAAACGTCATCGGCCTCGGGCTCGGGACGCTGTTCCGATTCTGGTCGTACAGCACCTTCGTGTTTCCGAAGGCCGACGCCCCACCTGCTGAGATGCAGTTGGCCGGGCACGACGGCACCTCTGCAATCTAGCCAACATCGGACGTCTCGCTCGAATCTCAATGCCGCTTAACCAACGGATCAGATGACCAATTTCGCGGTTAAATGACCAGATTCTTCGTCATTTCATCCGGATTCTGGATGAAATGACTGGGCGGGGTTGGGGTGCCGTTGGGGTGCCGGTGCGGTGGGTGATTCGGTGACGTTTCTATGCAGGACTTCGCGCTGGCTAGATCCCGTCAGAGGGCGGACCTTGGTCGCTGGGATCGGTCGCACCGCGGCGGCGGGCGTCGTCCTGCTCGTAGAGAGCGTAAACGTCGCGCTGGATCTTCTCAACGCTCGGGACATCATCGATGTCGAGGTCGCTGTCGTCACCCGCAGACTGGATCACGAGGCGTCCATAATTGAGAATTCGTCCCATGAATGGCACGCTGAATGACACGTTGTTCACCTTGGAGAGTGGCATGTCGCGGCCCTGCTTGGTGAGGAGGCCGCGGCGAACGATAACCCGGCGGTTCGTGAAGACGAACTGGGTCGTGAGCCACCGAAGGAACGGCAGGGCGGCCCACCAAGCAACGACAATGACCCCGACGGCCAGCATCACGTATTGCAGGATGGTGTTGTCCGTGATGAAGTAGAACCACGTGCATGCGAAGACGATGATGATCAGTACCACGATCGGCACGAACAATGCGCGCCAGTGAGGCTTCAACTCAAACTGAATAGTTTCGCCATCTGCCAGAAGTTTCTTTGGGTATCCCATAGTCAGATGGTCGCATGAATGACGTCGCCAGCGGTGACAGACACGATTATTCCTTGGGAAATGATTTCAAGGTGACCGTCATCGTCGATCGAAGTCGCCTCCCCGCGCACGACTCGGCCCCCCGGCATCGAGACGTCGACAATTCGGCCCAGGGTGACGCACGCGGCTCGATAGTCACCCGCCAGACCCGGATCTGCTGCGCGCCACTGCTCAAGCCGTGCGAAGAGATGGCGAAGAATGGAGACGAGCAGTGCCTCCCGATCGACGCAGCCGCCCTCCACGAGCAACGAGGTCGACTGCGGGGTGGGGAGTTCGCCCGCGGTGAGCGCCACGTTGATGCCGATGCCGACAACGACGGCCTCACCGCTCGACGAATCCGGGGATCCGCAGGCCTCCGAGAGGATCCCGCCCAGTTTGCGCATGCCTGACTCGGATCCGGTGGTCATGAGGTCGTTCGGCCACTTCAATCCCACCGGAACTCGTCCGAGTTCAGTAATGGCATCGCCTACCGCCAGGCCTGCGAGGAGTGACAGCCAGCCCCAACGGGATCTCGGCACGTCACCGGGCCGTACGAGGACCGACATCCACAGCCCAGCAGATGG
>CAMDKQ010000189.1 GCA_945901095.1 Bifidobacterium breve | reverse complement strand
GGACGGGAAGCCTCAGCGACATCGACTTCTTCAAGGTGATCGATGGTCCAACTGATGAGTAGCTCGGACGTCCTTGACGTTCGCGTTGAGGACGGTCTGGCGACCGTGACCCTCAATCGGCCCGAGGCGCTCAACTCCTTGAACATGGACCTGAAGCGCGCATTGGCTGGATGGCTTGATGATGTCAGGTATGACAACAGCATCCGAGCGGTGCTCATTACAGGCGCCGGACGCGCGTTCTGCGCGGGAGGCGATCTGTCCGAGATGAATCCCGATCTATCTCCGGAACGTGCTCGGATGCGGCAGGACCACTTGCTGAAGTCCGTGTTCATACCGCTCGCTCAGTTACCCAAACCCGTGATTGCGGCCGTCAACGGCCATGCGCACGGCGGTGGGCTGAGCTTGGCCTTGGCATGCGACATCGTCATTGCTGCAGAAGATGCCCAGATGTCGCTCGGCTACGTCCATCGCGGATTGGTACCCGATTGCGGGGTGCTCCATTTTCTGCCGCGAATTGTCGGGACAGCTCGGGCGAAGGAACTCCTCCTCACGGGTCGCCGGTTCAACGCTCTCGACGCGCTGGCAATGGGCCTTATCGCCCAGGCTGTGCCGGCTGCTGAGTTGATGGAGATTGCGACCACATCGGCGCGCAGTCTGGCCTCCGGGGCAACTGTTGCGTTGGCCATGACGAAGAATCTCGTTGATCAATCGTGGCAGCAGTCGCTCGAGCAGATGTCAGAGCTGGAGGGATTTTCTCAGGCGGTTTGCCGAGCATCGGCTGATCATCGCGAGGGCCTGTCCGCGTTCGCTGAGAAGCGTCCAGCTGTCTTCAACGGTACCTGACCGAAAGGGATTGTCACGGGGTGAGCGGATCGATGAGCCCAAGTGCGGAGCGGTTGGCAACGTGAGTGTGAAGCATCGTCCCTTTCGACGCGTCCTTGTAGCGAACCGCGGTGAGATCGCTGTGCGAATCGTGCGGGCCTGTTTCGACGAGAATTTGCAATGCATCGTCGCTGCCTCTGAGGTAGATAAGGGAACCCTTGCGGCCCGGTTAGCGGACGGGGTTGTGGTCATTGGGCCGGCGTCGGCCCAGGAGAGCTATCTGTCGGTTGAACGGGTTGTTGCCGCGGCCCTTGCATCAGGGTGTGACGCCATCCATCCTGGTTACGGCTTCCTTTCCGAGCGCCCAGAGTTGGCGGAAGCCTGTGAAGAGCACGGACTCGTGTTCGTCGGCCCACCAGGGAACGTCATGCGTCGGTCCGGCGACAAGCTGAAGTCACGTGAGGTCGCCGTCCACCTAGGTATTCCCACGGGTGGGGGGACGCAGGGACTCGACTCCTTGGAGGCTGCGGTCGAAGCCGCGCTTCGGCTTGATGCGTTCCCGTACATTCTCAAGGCGTCGGCGGGCGGTGGTGGTCGAGGCATGACGATCGTGCGCGACCCTGCCCAGTTGGAACGATCCTTTGAAACCTCGAAGCAAGAGGCGCTTATGGCCTTTGGTGATGGGACGGTCTACCTCGAACGCTATGTCGAACATGCCCGCCACATCGAGGTGCAGGTTCTTGCTGACCATTATGGGAACGTTATTCACCTAGGAGAGCGGGACTGCAGTGCGCAGCGCCGACACCAGAAGCTCATTGAAGAGGCCCCCGCAGTTGCGCTCCCGATCGAGCTCATTGAGGCTATGCGGTCTGCGGCAGTTTCGCTCGCGAGGGAGCTTGACTATGTTGGAGCGGGAACCATCGAGTTCCTCGTTGACGTTGATCGCGGAGACTTTCTTTATCTAGAACTCAATGCCCGCGTGCAGGTTGAGCACCCCGTGACGGAGATGGTGACCGGCGTCGACATTGTCCGTGCGCAGTTGCGGATCGCGCAGGGTGAACCACTGTGGTTCACCCAGTCGGAGGTTGTCATATCGGGACACAGCATCGAATGCCGTATCAATGCGGAGGACCCGCGGGCAAACTTCATGCCGAATCCCGGCCTCGTACTGGAGTGGGTCGCGCCACAAGGAGCGGGAATCCGAGTCGACACATTCGTACAGTCGGGTGTGCACATCCCTCCGCATTATGACTCCATGGTCGCCAAGTTGATCGTTCATGCTGTCGACCGTCCGGCCGCACTCAGGCTCATGGCACGTGCCCTCGACCGGTTGCGAATTGAGGGAGTGTCCACGACCGCCCCACTCCACCGCTCTATCGTGGGGGATGAAGGATTCGGCACCAAGCCGATCACCACCCGCTGGATCGAGGAGACCTTCCTTCCTGACTGGGAAGGGAGCGCTCGATGAGGTGCGGCCGTGTGACTTTTCCAACGGGTGCTATTCGTGGGCATTAAAGTGTCTGGCGGAGTGCACGTTTGTGTTATAGCAGATCGTCGGAAGGGACCAGATGGCACCGAACAAGCCGGACGCTAACTCCAAGCGCTCCCCCAAGGTCACACGGAAGCCCAAGAGGTCAACGACTGGGTCCCTTAACGGAGAGCGTGCGCGCGATCGCGAGGTCATTGACGTTGCGATTCAGATCTTCTGGGAGAAGGGGTACGCAAGCGCTTCGGTTCAGGACGTCGCCGATGCACTAGGGATGCTCAAGGGAAGCCTCTACTACTACATCGATTCAAAAGAGAGCCTGCTGGACAAGATCTTTGAGGACTCTCATGACGACCTCATGAAGTTCACGAAGGAGGCGACGGATGGCGAAGGTGCCGCAGTTGTACGGCTGACCCGCTTTCTGCACGACTACGCCATGTGGACACTCACGCACCTTGAGCGCGCAGGTCTGTACTCGCGCGAGTGGCGCTATGCGTCGGACTCTTCGCGCTCCTCACTCTTGGAACAACAGCGCTATTACGATCGAAGCCTGCGCACACTCATCAGCGCCGGTCAGGACGAGGGTGATCTTGATGTGGACGTCGACCCGCGCATGGCATCCCTGTTCATCTGGGCTGCCTTCACCGGAATCCCTGACTGGTACAGCCCTGGCTCGAAGATGGGACCCGAACAGGTTGCCTCGGCATATGTCGAATTTGCACTGCGGGCATGCGGAGCGCGTCATCCGTAATGACCCTCGCCCGAGCCGTGATGCGTTGCGAACGTCTCGTCCGTGACACCCCGGTATGACGACCTTCCCGTCGACGAGACCCTAGGGATGCGCCATTCGTGGGGCCTGCTTGATCCGAACATTGGCACGTTGTCGCACATCAGTCAGGACGCCATCGTTGCTTCGGCGGCGACCGTCACGCTCGGTCGTGCGATCCCGCTCAATTTGTCTCTCGGTGAAATTGAGCCGCCGCTATTCGGGCGGGAGCAGTGGCGTCATTCCGTTCACGCGACCGGCCGCAATGAGTTTGAGGATGTTCTCGACTCGTACAACCCTCAATGTTCCTCGCAATGGGATGGATTTCGACACGTGCGCGCACGTGAGCGCGGGTTCTACGGCGGAATCACTGACCTTGAATCGGCTGGCGATGCCCTGAGTATTGAGCACCTCGCTCAGCGCGGCATCGTAGGGCGGGGAGTGCTGCTGGATGTGGCGGGATGGGCGGGGGCCCAAGGTAAGCAGATGGATCCGTTCGCGGGGCAACCAATCGAGGCCGAAACCTTGCTGGAAGTCGCGGCGACTCAGAGGGTCTCGCTACGGAGCGGCGACATCCTGTGCATCCGCACCGGATGGGTCGCTGGCTACCGGGGCTTGACGGTGGCGGAGCGCGGCTCCCCCGAGTTATCCACACGGTTCATCGGGCTTCGGGCTAACGATGACATGGCGCGCTTCCTGTGGGACAGCCGCGCGGCCGCGGTGACGATCGACAATCCTGGTTTCGAGTGCTTGCCTGCACGCCCGGAGGACGGATTCCTGCACCGAAAGCTGTTGCCCATGCTCGGGTTTGTCATCGGGGAGTTACTTGATTTTGAAGTGTTGGCCACGGTCTGCGCGGATATCGGTCGCTACGAATTCCAATTCGTCGCAGTCCCTCTGTCGATTCCCGGTGGGCTCAGCTCACCAGCGAATGCAATAGCGGTGCTGTGATTCACCACGATTCTGGTCACGTTTCGCGATCGAAGGGAGGAGGACGCAATGGCGGAGCACTTGATGATGGTGCTGAGTAATGCAAAGCCTGACTTGGAGGTGATGTTCAACGACTGGTACAGCAACGTCCACATCGTCGAGCTCGTGGACAAGCTCGACCCCATTGAGTCCGCGCAGCGGTTCGTCCTTGCTGGGGTTCACCGAGAGGTTGATGCACCGTATAGGTACATGGCGCTTTATTGGATCCCCGAAGGCAGGCTTGCCGATGCGCAGGCGGCGATGAAGTGGCAAGGGGAGGAGCGCCTTGAAGCCCTGGCGGCCGGGCGCGATCCGGTCATCGGAAGGCTTGATGTATTCGAGGGACTCCCGCAGGCGTGGTTCTTCTCGAGCCTTACCGAAAAGTACACCGGTGGTGAATCGTGACCGAGAACGCTCCGGTGGCTCTCATAACGGGTGGTTCACGTGGCATCGGCCGCGCTGCCGCGTTGGCCCTTGGTCGATCAGGCCACACCGTCGTCATCGGTTACAAGCGCGATCATGCTGCGGCCGTCGAGGTTCAGGGCCTCCTGAGTCAGATGGATGCCCGTTCCATGGTGGCCTGCATCGACCTCGAGGAGGCATCTGACATCACATCCACTCTGCGAGCCGTCGGCGATGAGTTCGGACGGCTAGACGTGCTCGTCGCCAATGCCGCGGCCACCGTCCCAAAGCCGATCCTCAACCTCGGCCAGCATCATCTCTCCAGAACAATGGCCGTCACGGTGAACTCATTTGTGCAACTGGTTCAAGAGTCCGTTCCACTTATGGCAGGTCGACCGGGCTCGATTGTCGCCGTCTCGGGAATCGATACGCAGCGGGCGACCAGTAATCATGGTCTCCTCGGGGCAGCCAAGGCCGCCCTTGAGGCACTCGTCCGAAGCTTGGCGGTTGAACTGGCGCCTGTGGATATTGCCGTAAACGCTGTTGCTCCTGGCCCGGTCGACACCGACTCCTCCCGGCACTACGCAGGTTCGCGCTGGCTTGAGATGGAACGTGAATGGATTGAGAGGACCCCGGCAGGAAGGGTCGGTACCCCAGAAGATATCGGCCGGATCATCGACTTTCTCGCGTCGCAGGCGTCACGATGGATCCGCGGTCAAGTGATCGTGGCGGATGGAGGCTTCACTCTCGTCACAGAACCGGTCGAACGGTTCATCGGAATCGCAGGGGCAACCGGGACCAGCAAGGGAGGACTGCAATGAACAACTACACGATCGCTGATGTTCTTCGGAAGACCCGGACGAGCCAGCGAGTCAGTGAGCGTCGCATAGCAGTGCACTTCGGTGAGCGCGCCATCACCTATGAGGAGCTGGACGAGCGCTCCGACAGGTTGGCTTCCGGCCTGCAGATCGCGGGATTTGCCAAGGGCGACCGGGTAGCGGTCATGATGGTCAACCGACCGGAATGGATCGAAATCTTCTTCGCCCTTGCCAAACTGGGCGGGGTCCTCGTGCCGGTGAATCATCTTCTGCGTGAACGCGAGGTGGAGCACATCCTCCAGGACAGCGGTGCCAACTGGGTCATCACGGAGAAGCGGTTCTGGGAACTGTTCGAAGGAATCCGGACGGTTGGAGATGGCCGAACCTACGTGGTGATGGACACGGAGGCCGATCTGGCCCTTGGGTATGAGTCCGTCGTGGCGAGCGCCCACGGCGGGGTCGCGGTGGACGTTGATGCCAGCGACTTGTTCCTCCTGCAGTACACCTCCGGAACGACAGGCCGGCCGAAGGGGGCGATGCACACGCACTCGACGGTTCTTTGGAATTCGTTCTACCAACTCCCGGAATTCGGTGTCACGGTCGACGACGTCTACATGATCCTTCCGGCACTCGGATGGATCGCGGGCTTCCACGATTTTGCGATCGCGACTCTCTGGTCCGGAGGGCAGTTGGTTTTGCATCCGACAGGCACCTTCGAGGCGGAGGACTTTGCGACGGCCGTCGAAAAGTACAAGGTCACCACGGTTCTGCTTGTCCCGACTGTCCTG
>CAMDKQ010000188.1 GCA_945901095.1 Bifidobacterium breve | reverse complement strand
CTCGGCGCCCGGGCCGAATACCGATTCACCTCGCCCGCACCGCTGACTGGCACGGCTTCAGCCGCCGCCGGCGACGAGGAGTTGCAGGAGTTCCTGCATCTGTTTATGTCGAATCGCGGGATCCTCATGACGCCGTTCCACAACATGGCGCTCATGTGCCCGGACACGACCGCGGCCGATGTCGACCTGCACACCGCACTCTTTGACCACGCGCTTTCAGAGCTTCGCGGCTAGGTGCCACCAGAGTCAGAATTGGCCAGCACGAGGCCGTAGGCGACAGCCCAGCGGTGGCCAAGGACGCCTGCCACATTCGCTCGTCCGAACGATGATTCGGGCGTGTTAGACCTGAGGACCTCGAGAATCTCGTCATCGCCAGCGGGTCCCCCTACAACAATCACGTCAACGGGCTCATTGCCCTTGCCCGAATGGCCACGTACTCGCCGGAGGTTGTCGGCCAGCACCATCTGCTTCAAGGTGAGTCGGATGAGTCGCCACTCGGCGACCGATAGCCCTCGCGTGAATGGCAACGGACCGCTCGGCCCCGGGGTCACCAGCCAGCCAACCGTGCCGTGGGGAGCGGGATCCTCGAGAAACCGTCGGTCGCCAGATTCGTCGGTGACGAGTTGCGGGGAATCGATCCGGGATGCCGGGCCGCGTTTGGCCCATTCTGCTGCTCCGGATGAAATCGACAGGGCGTGGGCGACGGCTTCAGTGAGGAGTTCGCCGGAGCCCGCTGCTGTGATCGCGGGGCCCCTCGCGGCGACGACGTCAATAGTGCCGCCACCGAGGTCGACGATGAGGGAATCGGGTCGTGCCCCCGGGGTCGTGAGTGCACCGAGTCGCGCAGCCTGCGCCTCACTTGACCGCAACACCACCCGGCCCTGCCAGCCGTCAGCGAATGCGTGAGCATGATCGCCGTTGGGTGGCTCGGTGGCGAGGGCCGCCATGACGTGTCGGAGATCCTGCATGGAGCCGGAGCGCAGGCTGGGCATGAACTCCAATGCATCAAGGCCCACGACCCACAGGTCATCCACTGGTACCTCGGCACTAGGTGGAACGGTGTAGCCGCGAACAGACCCGACTGGGAGTAGTCGGAGCTGCGAACAGGCGTCACTGAACCCCAAGACTGATCCGTCGGACCATCGCACGAATGGCGATGGGTCGATAGGGCGCTTGGGTGGACGGCCATCGCGCAGCCGACCGATAGCGGCCGACCGGTGCCCGCGGGTGAGGTTCGTCGCTGCGCGGGCGTTCTCATGGGCGTCGGGGCCGACACCCAAGGCATCGGCGAGCCAGATTGGGTCGCCGAGGATTCGCACGTGCTGGCCCGGGGCAGCGACCTCCATCGCGATGCGATCACACCGAAGTGCGAGGTCGGTATCGACGCTGTCGATGATCGGCACGGAGCCGATGATGCTCGATAGTCGGCTCCAAACAAGTCCGGCCTCGTCCCCCGCGAGCAGGAGTCCAACGATCATGTGGCCGTCAGCAAGCCATCGCGGTACCTGCAGAACCGTCGCACGGTAGCCGAGCGGATCCCGAGCGACGAGGACGAGGGGACCATTCTCCGCCGATGCGCTTGATGATGGCGCGGCGATGTCGACTGGATGTCCGACGCCGACGCCCATGCCAGCGGGCGTTGATGATCCGATGGCGACGAGGGTGAGACTGCCCGTATCAACGATTGGAGTGGGGAGGTCGATTCGATGGGTGAGGACGGGACTTTGCGGGGTCAAAACCGCCTGTTTGCAGGTGGCACCGAGTCGCCGCTCCATGCGGGTGAGCATTCGTGCTGCTCGCAATGCGGCCTCGGCGGAGCCTTTAGGACCCTTCGTTGCACCCCGATCCCACATGATCGGCGTCGCCGGGTCGACATCAGTGTCAGCGATAACGATCTCAGTCGTGGCATTGCCGATGTCGACGCCGGCAACCAGGCTCACAGCAGTAGATTTCGGGCCTGGTAGACCTGCGCCGCCTCCCGGATAAGGGCGGCATTGCGAACCGCCCCGAGTTCGTCGAGCTCAGCGGCGATCGTTTCCAACTGCTCCGCGGTGGATCGGCGCGGGCGAAGCGACTCATAGATCGCCATGACTCGATGGTCCGGCAATTGTGCGAGCTCGGCCGCTCGGAGGAAGTTCTCCGCCAGCTGTGGATTGCCATGGTCGTCGGCGACGCTGGCCTGGGCGATGAGGGTGTCGGGGTGGATGCGGACATCGTCGACTGCGAGGTCACCGGCGCGAAGTGCGTCGAGTGTGACCTCGTCTACGGGCTTACCCGACTTGGCGATGGTCATGTGTGCGCCTCAGTGAGTGACATCGATTCAGGGTAGGCGGCGGGGTCGCAAATCTCACGCTCCATGGCCACGAGTGAGACGACCGTGGTGTGGTACCTAGCCTCGATGGCCTCGTCCGAGTATGGGTTTCTCCCCGGCTCCGGTGTCGCGCCCTTCGCATGCCGGCCAGCGTTGATGCCCATGGCCCGGTAGGACTCCCGGGTGAGCGATGGTGCGACGCTGTACAACTCAAGGTTTGCCAGTGGGGTGAGATCGCGGCGGTGGATGAGGGCCGTTCCCTTCGCCTGTAATCCGATGCCGATTCCAGAGCCAGCAAGGCGCGCGGCCTTGAGCCCGATGAGCCCGAGGTCGATGGTGTCGTTGATGCGTACGATTCGGCCGAGGCAGCCCTCCTCCTCAAGACCAGCGAGCAACTCCTCGAGTGCATCGACGACGGTGAGTCCCGAAAGGGTCCGCCAGATGGCCTTGGCGGTTGCAGGTGAGACGCCGATGACGACGTCTCGGGGATCACTGGCTGGTCCGGCGGCGCCGAGAACCGCGAGGCGATCAGTGACGAATCCGTCCTGCTCTGACCGGAGGTCATCGACCGAGCGCTGCTGGCGGATCGTGTCGATCTCCAACTGTCGGGCCCTCGTCGGCACGTACCCTGTGCCTGGACCCGAATAGTCGTTTGGATCTGTTACTAAGGAGAGCACGCTCATCTCCTCGGTGAAGATCGCCGCAGTCTGGAGGTAGTCGCCTTCGACGCGGGCGTGGAGCATGGCGAGTAGTCGCTCAGCCTCGACCTCGTATCCGCATTCATCGAGGGCGCCGATGACGTCGAGCATCGTGACGTTGGTGTCACGGATAAGCCGTGACGCAGTGAGCGGAACCATAAAGTCGGCGGCTGGGACGTCCTTGGATCCGGCGGCGTCGACTGCCTCGTCGAGCCAGGCGTCAGTGAACTCCGCGAGTCCGAGGAGGCCGTAGACGTCACGGACAGCCTCGACGGCGCGACGTCGCAGTCGTTCGACCTCTGGCTCGGAAGCGGTCCGCAGGCCACCGTCGACCCCCCAATCGCGCTGCATGGCGAGGAAGTCGTCGATGTCCTCGGAATTCCACTGGCTGGGGCCGAACATATTGTCGTAACGCTGGATCGATCCGAAGCCGCTGCAAATGAAATCGGAACCGCCGATGAAGATGGGGTGGGTGCGGGAGGTGCGCCGCACATCAGATTCACTCATCAGGGCGTCGTTGCCGGTGCACGCCTCGAGGTTGCGCAGCATGACCATGAGGTTCTCGGCCATGAGACTGCGCACCCCACCCGGAACTGAACCGGCAACCGAGGCAGAGTCAATGCCGCCGTTCTGAACGCCCTGCGATCCGATGGCACGCGCGAGGGCCACGCACCGAGCCTCGAGGTAGAACATCGAGCATCCCTCGGCGCTGCCCATGAGAGCCTCCGCGCCGCCGCCGGAGGTCACTCGCATCTTGATGCCGCGACTGGCGTAGGCGGAGGTGAGGAAGGCCTTCGACCAGGGGGTGTCGTCGCCGTCGATGAAGATCTGTTCGGTCCCGTAGAGCGACACCGTTTCGGCATAGGAGACGAGCCCGCGCATGCCGAGGTCAAGTTCGATGGCCTCCTCGACGGAGCACTGGATGAGGATGCCCGGTGAGCCAACAGCGGCACCGATGCTCACCGCGACGGCATTGGATGGTGCGTCACCGAGCACGGGCACGGTTGTCTCGATCTCACGGAATCCGAAGGCGGCAGCGGTGGCTGCGTCTGCGGCAAGGAGGAGTGGATCATCGGACCGGTTTGTGACGTGCGCCTGATTACTCGGAGTGCGTCTCGCCCGGCACTTTGTCATGGCGATAACGAGTTCGGCTGGTCTCAGTTGAGCGATTGCCTGAGCGAGTTTCGCGGGGGTCATGCCACCCGCGAGTCGAACGACCTCAGTGCGCGGGATATTCGGGTCGACGATCATGCGCGCAAAGGTGATGCTGTCGAGTGCCATCGCCTCCTTGGACACGGCAAGGTCGATCCCGTGTGTGGAGATGAACGAGTCGAGGATGTCGAAATCCTCCGCGGCTCGCGAGTCCATCTCGATCACGTGACCATCGACGATGACGAGCGAAGGCTGGGGATCGGTGGGCGAGTTGAACGCGATGAGGCCCAGCGACGGGTTCTCGACGGCGAACCCATCGAGGTTGACCCGTTGCTCGTCCATGAATCGAAACCGCCCGATGGGGCTGCGTTCAGTCATGGGGTACGTGCTGCAGAGAAGATGGCGAGGGCGGCTGTCGCTGCGGCGACGTCCTGCTCGCATGTGCCGCCACTGACACCAACCCCGCCAACGACGCGATCGGTGTCCCACAGTGGTAGACCGCCACCGAAGGCGATGTAGCGCCCGCCGTCTGCGGAGTTCATCCCGGCGAGTTCGGCCCCGGGTTGTACAAGGTCGGTGAGTTCGTTGGTTGCCACCCGATGGGCCACCGCCGTGAATGCCTTATCGCGGGCGAGCACTGGTCCGGCGATCTCAGCACCGTCCATCCGTTCGAAGACAAGCAGGTGCCCTCCGGCATCGACGATGGCGACGGAGACAAGCGCACCGGAATCGCTCGCAGTTCGCCGTGCAGCCTCAGCCATGCGCTGTCCGAGTCCGAGATCGATCTCGAAGCGGTTCACGCGCGCCATTGGTGGGCCGCCTTCCGCATCCGGTCGTGCATGCCGCCCATAGCGATGGCGCCGCGCAGGAGGTTCTTTGGGAACTTACATACAACGGTGTAGTTGGTGTCAACCACATTGGCGATCGGGGTGAGGGCTGCCTGTGAGACGAGTTGGTAGGAGTCGATGACGCTTTGGCCGGTGAGCTCGGCCACCCACAGCACCATCTGCTGGTGGGAGATGCGGAAGGCATCCTCGAGGGGCCTTGCAGATCCGGTCGTCATGAGAAAATCATCGCTCTCGATCCGAGGCCAGGCTACGTGGCTGCCTTTCACAACATCGACGATTGCGGTCGTGTCCATCGCGCATTCGACGGCGACGCCGCAGGTTTCGCCCTCACCCTGGCGAGCATGGCCGTCGCCAAGGCTGAGAAGCGCGCCTTCGACGTTGACCCCGAGGTAGCACGTGACGCCGGCACGCATCTCCGGTGTGTCCATGTTGCCGCCCCAGTCCCCGGGGGCGAGTGAGGAGCGGACCTCGCCGAGGGCCGGGGCAACCCCGACGGTGCCGTGCATGGGGTCGAGGGGGAGGTTTGCGGTGAACGGGGTGTCTGCAGCGACGTAGCGGACGACGGACTCGGCGAGATCGATCTCGTAAATCCACGTGCGCTCGAGTAATGGGCCGTGCAGCATCGCGGTTACCGGGGTAGCAGTGAGGGAGCCGAAGAAGGGAACGGTCGAACTCACCCCCCAGGCCTCACGTGGGGTGATTGAGACGAAGTGGATTGCCAGTGTGTCACCGGGGTTCGCACCCTCAACGAAGAACGGCCCCGACTGCGGATTGAGCATGCGAGGGTCGCATACGGCGCTCGCCATGTCGGAGGTCGAACGGACCCTGCCACCGAAGCAGTCCATCGTCCACGTGGACAGAAAGCCACCTGGCCGGATGGAAGCTACTGGCGCCACGCCCCCAAAGGTGTACGTGAGGGTCGCGGGGTCGGCCTCGACATCGGGCTCCCAGCGGAGTTCGGACTGCTTGGTCACGACTACCTCCGGTCGGTTCGGGCTGGTGGTTGAACTCTATGGAAATGATGAGGGGTGCAACGCCCGGAGGC
>CAMDKQ010000187.1 GCA_945901095.1 Bifidobacterium breve | reverse complement strand
GTGGTGCCGTGGCGGACGTAGTCGTGGGTGGCCTTCTCCGGCAGGCCCGGGCGCATGGGCAGGATCGGGGCGGTGCGGTCCAGCGCCTGCCCTCTCGACTTCTCGTCCGCGCAGAGCACGATGGCGTTCCTCGGCGGGGACAAGTACAGGCCGATGACGTCGGTGACCTTCGCGACGAGCTCGGGGTCGGTGGAGAACTTGAACGTCTCGCGGCGCCATGGCTGAACGAGGTACTTGCGCCAGCACCGCGCAACGGTCGCGTCGCCGACGCCCAGGTGCGCGGCGAGCAGCCTCGTAGACCAGTGGGTGACGCCCAGGGAATCCGGCGGTGGGCTCAGGGTCGCGGCGACGATCGCGTCCTCGTCCACGTGCGCCGGCCGTCCAGACCGGGCCGCGTCCTCCAGACCCGCAAGCCCCTCTGCGGCATAGCGATTGCGCCACTGGATCACCGTCGGGCGCGACACCCCGACCCTTCGGGACACCTCGCTCGTGCCATGCCCATCCGCCGACGCCAGCACGATCCGCGCCCGCGTCACCAGCCCCGCGCGGATCGCAGTCGACCGCGACCACGCCCTCAGCGTCGCGCGATCCTCATCGGACACCTGCAGTGAATGCGTCATCAGGGACATGACACATCATCCCAACCAGAAACGCTACTGTCAAGGAAATATTGACGCGACACACTAGTACCACGCGCCACGGGCGTATCGAACTTCGTTACATCCCGTCACCGGCACTCTTCCTCCGTCGCAGACTGGGGACACAGGTGCATCGGGTTGACGTCCTGACCCAACCCTCACGTGTGATCCAGCCTGGCCAGGGCCGCAGACGCCGGTGGAACCGAGTTCACTGAGCCCGCACCACAGGGCGAGTCGGCCGCCAAGCACGCCGCCTGTCGAGTGCGCCCAGGTGACCTCAAGTGACTTCTTTCAGTCTGCTCCGCGAATCCGTTCGCTGAAAGCAACTCCATTGGACCGGGGAGCCAGCATGAAGGTCAATATTCATCGAGGTGAACAAGCCCCCCAAGTCGATGGTCAACCAATGGCATGGAATCAACACAGATGTGTTGCACTGGTTCGATGATGAGGCGCCCGCCTTCTCTGCGAACTTCTGTTCGTCCGAGTTGACCGTCTCCGAGCCAACCCTCGTACGATCCTCTCGACCGAGAACAGCACGCCCAACCTGCTGGCCTGCTGGCACGCGCGAGTTGACCGATTGTGGACTGAGTAGTCGCCATCCGTGCGGAAATTCTTTCGGGACGGTCAGGGACACCAGTCGCCCGCCGCTGCCTCCCCGAGAGTGGAGGCTCCTCCGGGGAGACAGCGCAAACGAGAGCGGCAGTTACTCCGCCATCGAGCACAGGATGACTTTAAGATTGCTATCAAGCGCAGCCCAAACCGTCATCCACTCCTCGACGGACCCCCCTAATTCTTGAGCGGACTCCTCAGCTCGCGCCGCGACGTCTTCTTGGCTCGTAGGCTTGTTGCAGCCCGATGCGAGTTCTTCCGGTGTCAAGTCAGCCAGAGCCTCCTCCGCTGATGCAAATCCCTCCGTAGTCGCCGCCCAATTTTCGTCGGAGACGTCGGTGGGCTTCACCAGACCTTCGATGAGACTTACCGGCGCATCGGCTGCCGCAGGTTCGGACGCGGCGGTCGACGCAGTAGAACTGCCGCCGCAACCGGCGAGCAGGGTCGTCGCGGTCAGGGCAAGCGCCCCCACTGCGATCATCATCTTGTTCGGTGCCTTCATGTGCTGCCCTTCAGTTCAATCCAACCGCCCCATTGGCGGCCACCGAGCATGATGACGGCCACCGCACACGACGCGCCAGTTTCTTCGCAAAGTGGGGTACTAGTACCACGCGCCACGGGCAGGTACACGTCATCACCTCCGGCACAAGAGACAGACCAAGATCAGGCGCTTGACGTAACGGCATCAGCCAAGGTGCAAAAGCTTCTCCACCTTGATGACACCGTGCTTCAGGGTGTCATTGCCGAACGAACGCTCGGGGCCAACGCCCATGCAGTCGGTTCAAAACCAAACGTAAAACCCAAACTGAGTTGACGTCGGGCCTTGACCCTATTGAATTCGCGGAGGACATTCTCAGGCTGCATCCGACGATGGCGGACCCTCAAACGATTTCCGCCCCGTACGCACGTCGCGGGCGCACCCACCAAGGTCAACACGAACGCAGGGACGGCTCACTCGAATCGAGATAGTGCATGGCGCTGAATTCACGAGACCAGCGTGCCGTGGCCTGCAACACTTGTGTGGACTCGACCCGACCAACAAGAACGCCTCGCCGTCGCCCCGTGATCAAGATCGAAATCCACTCCTCGAGGGTTCCCTCACCGTCAGCAACCAGCTTCTCGGCGTTTCGATTAATTGCGTCAGAGCTCACCTTTTCCTCGCACAAGTTCGCCAGTACTTCAGGCGTCTCGTCCGAAGTAGCCTGGTCGGATTCCATCAAGGTCTCCATGAACAATGCCCAGAACTCGTCGGAGACGCTGGAAGGTTGCACCAATCCTTCGCCCGAGCTGGCGGGCGCTTCGGCTGCAGCAGACTCTGCTGCTGCTGGTTCGGCCGCGTTATCCGAACTGCCGGCGCAGGACACAGACCAAGATCAGCCGCTTGACGTAACTGCATCAGCCACAGTGTGGAGGGCGTACCTCCACAGATCCCGATTCAGGTTCAAAGCAGGCTGGAGTCGCACGAAGGGCTTCTCCTCATCACACATCGCCACAACACCGTGCTCAAGCAGATACTCATGCAAGAACACCGACCTGTTGAGCCCGTTGGGCATCAATAGTTGGTATCCAAGGACCACCTCCGCGCCAAACGCGCGGGCACCCACCACATGATCAAGGCTGACCAGCGGCGAAAGAATACGCAGAGCCTCCCCGCCCATCCAACGCACATACTCCAAGACCCCCGGGCGGGTGAGGATATCGATGCTTGCCAACGCCGCCGCGCATGCAGCCGGCTGCCACCCGAACGTAGAACCCTGACTGAGCTGACTGCCAGCCATGACCCTGTCAGATCCGAGAATGGCACTGATCGGCATGCCTCCACCTGAAAGGCCCTTGCCCAAGATCACCAGGTCAGGTTCGATCCCCTCCCACAGATCAACCGCCAGAACCGAACCGCAGCGTCCCATTCCCGTCTGCACCTCATCAAGACACAGAACCCAACCATGCTTCACACATAGGGCACCGAGCGAGTTCCAGAACTCCTGCGATGGCGCGAACACACCGCCCTCCGTCGCGACAGGCTCGATCACGACGCCCGCCACCTGGTCAGGAGCGACCTGATGCTCCAAGACCCACGCCAAATAGTGGAGGACATCCTCGGCGTTGCCAGGCTCACCCGGACGGAACGGACTACCCGCCTGGCACGGATAGGGAATGTGCACAATTCCCGGGGCGAACACGTGGGCCCCTCGCGAAGAACGGGCGCCGTCGGAACTCATCGCAGCCGTCAACGATGTTGACTCCCCGTGATAGACGGGTCCAAAGACAAGGATGACTCCCCGCCCTGTCGCTGCCCGCATCAGGCGCACCGCGGATTCAACAGCCTGGGTTCCGGTCACTGAAAACTCGGCCCGAGTGATCGACGCGGGAGCCAAGGCAATCAGTCGCTCGGCAAGGCGAATGGCCTCGGGTGTAAGAATCGAGCAAGACAGTTGAGCACCCTGCACATCCCACGCATTCATCATCGCCGCCCGAATTTCAAGGTCAGCAACACCCCACGGCTCAGCACCCCATGCGCAGATACCGTCTACATACTCGTTTCCATCAACGTCAACGATCACCCCCTGACGCTTGTGATCTTGCACGAAAGGGACCAACGTCTGCTGGTCGGTGCCCGCGTTCAAGCAACGCGAAGATACTGCGCGCATCCGCCGGGACACAGGCCCCGGAACTGGAGTGAGTTTGACCGGCCTCCAGAAACTATCCGAGTCGAACTCTCCAAAGCTAGGACCATCAACCACACTTGACAGCATCTGAACATCATCCCCGAGCACGCCGAAAACTCCCTCCAAAAACGACTCGCTGCCGCCCCGTGACCAAGCGATTCTTCGGGGGCGGCAGCGAATGCAACAGACGCAACTACTCAACCATCGAGCAGGCCATGAGCTGATAATTGTCGGAGAACGCAGTCAAAACAGCAGTCCACTCCTCGGGCGTTCCCTCACCCGAAGAAGCCCACTTCTCGGCATTCACATCAATGCTGTCGGCGTTACCAAACTCGCACGTCGCCGCGAGTTGTTCCGGGCTCCCATTCGGGCGACACTCCCTGAACCTTGCTACCAGCCTGGTAGTGCCTTGCCCGGATGCAGGTTGCCGTCAAGGGCCGCCGCGGACACCAGATCGATCATGTTTATCCTCGGCAACAATCTGCGCAACGCCTATCCGGCTTTTCCCTTAATGGAAAATTCAATTTTGTCACCGTCCACCCCAACGACTTCGACGAGAACGGCACGCTTCGTATTTGCTCCATCGTCAAAGCTTGCTTCGCAGGTGATTGTTGCGCCCAGCTTTCCCTCGATGTCACCCGGGCAGGTAACGACGGACGTTGTTGGGTCGACCGTTTGCATCTGCGTGAGTACATCCGACTCTAGGTTCGCCTTGGTCACGGTACCCGTCGACGAGCATCCAGTAATGGCCACACCGGCGAGCATAAGTCCCACCGCCGAGTTAACTACGGTCGTTCGTTGTCTCATCATCATCAGGTTCATGCCTTACGGTCGTATCAAGCCACCCCTTTGGCGACCATGGAAGATCATGACCGCCACCGACCTCGTCGCGCCATACTTTGACGCCGAATGGGGTGCTAGTACCACGCGCCACGGGCCGGTAACGCGTCGTTGCCCCGCGCCGGGTCAGGCCCCCGCGGGAAGCAGAAGGTGCCAGCGGCGGCCGGATCACGTCACGCGCGAGTGAACGGCAGAACAGTCGTGAGCCAGCCGATCAGCCCATTCGGGTCACGGGACTGAGTCCACACCCGACCCAGGTCCGTCAATTCAACGACCATTCCCTCACCGGTTGTGTACACGATCATCGCGGAGGCCGTGAACTCCGGCGAGTAGACGGAGTTGTCTGAGGGGATGAGCCCAGACATCCGGCCCGATCAGGAGCCTGGGCCGCACTCAATCCTTGTGCACCCATCGGACGCAAGCGGCGCTAGATCATGACAATCTTCTTTTGGTCGCCCTTGTCGAATGCCACGTCCTCGAGATCCGCATCACCGTCGACGAGGTGGTGCATTGCGTGGTTCATTGTGTTGCCGAGCGGCGAGAACGCAGCGGTGACGAAGCCCCACCCACCCCCGTCCGCACTCGATGCCGGCTGGGGTTCAAAGGGCTGGAAGTGGATGACGAACGGGATAGTCTTCGTCTTTTCGGCCGCTATCGCGAATTGCGTCTCGTCCATGAAGTGACCGAGTTTCTCACTCCGGCTCTTCTCCACCCACTTGTCCTCGTGGCGATCCGTCGTCGAGTTGTATCTGGACTCACGCTCTTGCCACGTGTGCACCCTCTTGAGTGAGACCTCAACGTCCTTCACCAGGTGATCACCCTTGCCGGTCATGACGATATTCCCGGCAAGCTGGCCAGAATTCCCCTGGACGTGACTCGGCACGATGATTTCGAACTTGATCGTCCCGATCCCGAGGCCGCTCTTGATTTTCTTGAAGAATGACATGCGTACCACTCCCTTGATCTCACCATCGACGTTTACGTTCGGTGCCACTCGTGCCACCGGATGGGTGAACCGTGCAGATCCGCTTGGCCACGCGTTCTCAGACCGACGCCTCAGCGTGCGCTACCGCAACGCGATGCACAAGCCTGTGGCCCAGAAGATCGGGCCGTTGCGCATAAGTGGGGTACTAGACCCCCATTACGCGCGGAAAGTGGCGTGGCGTGACCGGTGGCCGCAACGACTGTCGGTGGCCGCCAAGGGTTGGCCTTGTAGACCTGTCCGCTGGTCAACCTTTGGCATGTCATCAACACAGATGTGTTGCACTGGCTATGACGGGCGCCTGACTACTTTGTGAACCTCTGTTCGACTGAGTTGACCGTCTCCCAGTCGACCCTCGTCCGATCCTCTCGACCGAGAAAAGCACGCCCAACCTGCTGGCACGCGCGAGTTGACCGATGGTGGACTGCG
>CAMDKQ010000186.1 GCA_945901095.1 Bifidobacterium breve | reverse complement strand
GGCGTTGTCCGCGCGGAGAACGGCCAGTCGCACGAGTTCGAGCAGCAGGTTCATTCGTTCACGGTTGCGGAATGTCCAGCGTCTCCGCTCCAGCACCTGACGAACGCGTTTGATGGGTGCTTCCACGGCACCATTGGCGTAGACCGGCGTGCGGTCTGGAGGCGCATGCGCTTGTCCCAGGGCTCGACCCATTTGTTGGCTGATAACCACCCGGGCTCAGCCCGCAGCGCCGTCGCGAGCGCGTCCCACTCGGCCAGAGCGTGCAAGGACTGGCGGAGCAGGTCCCGCACCGTGTCGCCGAACTTTATGTCGTCTCGAGCGAGGGCTTCGCGCCCCTTCTTCAGCAGGTGATGTTCGCACAGGTGGATAGGAACGGCGTTCTTTCCCCGGTACGCGGGTTTGTCCATTGCTGCGCAAGTGGGCCGCGCGCACCGGCGACCGCGTCCACGCCCTGTGCGCGGTCGACCCCGTCGATCACGGCTTCGAGGAGCGCGACGCCTAACAGCAGGTCAGGTAGAGGGTGCGTGTCCTGCCGAGCGCGTCGATGAACCGGTGGTACAAGCCACCCACCGCTGTGCACCTGTAGCGCTGGCGTTCGCGGCCACCTCGTCGCTGGACACCGTCACGCACGATTCGAGCGGCTTCGTGCCCACGCGGGCACGGGGGGAGTGCAGCCATGCGAGTCCCTGCTCATTGACCGCCATCATCTCACCGAAATCGTAACGGGGCGCAGTGTCTCTGCCGACGCCCCGGCGTGGCACGCAAGCACATCGCGGGCCCGGCAGCCCGGTCCGGCGGGCCTGAGCGATTCATCTCCCGAAACCAGCACTGAACGCCGAAGGGTCGTCCGCCAAAGGCGGTCGCTAGCGGACGCGCACCCAGACGAGCGTGCCTTTTGTTTTCTTGCAGATGACCGGCTTGCCTTGGAACGTCGCTTTCGTGCCCGCCTTGACGCAGCTCGTTCCTGGCTTCGCGACGACGGCTGCCGGGACGGACCCCAGGGTGAGGACTCCATTGGCGATCCTTGAGTAGTCGTGGTTCATGTCAGGGGCGTAGCCGAACCAGAGACGCAACTGACCGTTGACGAGTTTCAAAGACGGGTCAAGGACGCTGACCCCGGGGATCGCGAGCAGGTCCGTGGAACGGAGGTTCCAGTCGATTCCGTTTGCGGAGCTGAGGATCTGAAGCTCTTGCGGGCCTTTCCCGCCTCCTGTGGTGGAGCTGACCATGAGGAACGTCCCGTCCGGCATCATGAGAGGCGCCGGGTCTACCAGTTCAGGGTTGTTCGCGATGAGACCAGGGAGCGTTGTCCAGGCGAGCCCGTCGTTCGACGTGGCGATGTGAATTCCGTGCTGGGTAGTGATCGTGTTGTAGTACAGCAGGAACGTGCTGTCTGGCTTGCGGATGACATGCGGTACGCCGCAGCCGACGTCGTCGAGGATCGGTCCTGGCTGAGTTTTCCAGTGGGTCAGGTCAGTGGACGTGGCGTAGTAGAGCCCTCGTTTCATGCTCGCGCAGCGGACTGTCGGGGTTGCGTTCGGTACGATCGCCGAGTAGTACATGCGGTAGTCGTCGGGTCCCATCTTTACGACAGACCAGTCGGATCCTGGCGGGAGCTGCGCGTCGGACACCTCTGCCCAAGTTGCCCCGTCTCGTGACGTGTAGGTCTTCGGCGGCCGGCTTGTTGTATACAGGTAGAAAGTGCCGGTCGTCTCGTCGACGTAGACGTCGGGTGAGACTCCTAGGGGCGACGCGTCAGTCGGCACGGTGCTGGCCAGTGTCGCGCCGGCGATGGTCGACGGCGTGGCTGACAGCGTGCCCGTGGCAGACGCTGGAGCTGCGCCTGCGATCAGGATGATAGATGCTGCGATGGCTGCCTGAATTCGTAGCGAGGTTCCCATGGCCGTCTCCTATGTTGAGTTGAGTCCAACAGTCGAGCGTGTCGTCACTCGCGCACGTAGGACGGCTCCTGCGTCGTTGACCCTCCGGTGCTGATGAAGCGGCGAGCGGCATCACCGGCATAGTCGTCGGGTGTCGGCTAGGTGGCCCTAACCATATACCTCAAACGGCGGTGAATGCCACGCTACTGGAGTTCCCTAGCTCGCCTTGCCCCCTCGCTGGGCGCATTTTGAACGGACTGTCGTCTTTCGGGCACACGCTTCGCGTGCTACGTGATCAGTGACCAAACAGCAAGGCCGAAGATTCCCGCGATCGCGCCAACCCACATGTTCCGGTGTCCAGTCTGCTTCTGACGTGCCTGACGCGGGCAACCAGCAGGACCAGCACTGCTGCCCACAGGACGTACGTTGGGGCTGTCAGGACGAATTGCGCGTCGACGCGGGGCTGCTTTGTCTCACAACCATCAGGCGCTTAGTGCTCGTTTCGGGTGCGGTTTGTCAGACTCGGGTAGCGGCCATCGTCGCGCATCGAGGTCAATCCCCCGTGACCTGAGCGATGGCGGCCGCTTTGTCGTGTGTGAGGAACCCGTCTGAGCGAGTGCCGCTCCTGCCCGCCTCTTGGCACAACGGTTGAGCCCACGGACCGTCGGCGAGCACGTCCGGAGTGGGACAACGAGCAGAATCCGGCGCGAACCGTGCGAATTTCTGCACGTTCTCCCAGTTCATGGGACAAACGGGGTTATTGCTGGTGGAGGTCGAAGGCGTGGCTCAGGGCCGCAGCGAGTGGAGCCTCTTGTTCCGGCAGCAGAAACCCGATGTGCCGGCCGATGTCGGCGCTGCGGATCGTCAGAATGTTGTCGAGGGACACGACGCCCTCGGCGGCGAGACCGTTACGCGGACCAACCGGGAGCTCAGTCGGTAGGCCTTTGGCCCGTGACGTAATGGGAGCAACGGTCACCCGAAGCATAGATCGTCGCACTCCCTCACGCGTGAGGATGAGTACGGGGCGGGACTTGTCGAGATCGGCGAGATAAATCGGACGCATACCCTGCACATCAATCCAACGCTTCGAGGCTTCGGTTGAGATACGCGTCAAGGCCCTCAAGGTCCTCGTAGGTGCTGCCGTGGGCCGTAATGACGGCGATTTCCTTGGCCCAGACCCGGCGCCGCAACTCCCGAAGGAGGGCTGCCTCAACGATGGACGCCCGGCTCGGCTCCTCGCCGGACTGCACCAAGCTGTCGAGCTCAGCGACGAGTTCATCCGGGAGGCGAACAGCAATCTGGGTCGACATGCGTGAACGCTACCACTTGGGATGCAACATGCATACCAATCGACTCGTTATCGAGCCCGACGTCCGAGGCGCTCAACGTCGAGAATCAGGACCTGCCGTGACTCGAGCCGAATCCACCCGCGCTGAGCGAAATCGGCGAGAGCCTTGTTCACCGTCTCTCGAGAGGCACCGACCAACTGGGCCAATTCCTCCTGGGTCATGTCATGTGTTACGAGCAAGCCCTCCGAAGTGACCTCCCCAAACTTCTCACCGAGGTCCATGAGCGCTTTGGCGACGCGGCCGGGAACGTCGGAGAAGACGAGGTCAGCCATGGCCTCGTTTGTGCGCCGAAGGCGGCGGGCCAAGGCCTGAAGCAGCGCCGCCGCAACCTCGGGGCGGCCAGCGAGCCATGGGCGCAATTGCTCATTGCTCAGAGCCAGGATGACGGCGTCGGTGAGGGCTGTCGCGGTCGAGGTCCGCTGTCCGGGATCAAACAGGCTCAGCTCACCGAACATCTCGCCGGGGCCGAGGATGGCGAGCAGAGACTCGCGGCCGTCGTTTGAGGACTGCCCCAGTTTCACCTTCCCCTCGAGGATCACGTACATCCGCTCCCCAGGATCCCCCTCCTGAAAGATGACCTCGCCCTTGGTCACTGAACGTTCCGTGAGGGATGCGCGCAGGGCAGCCGCACCCTCGGGGTCGAGCGCGATGAAGAGCGGGGCTTGCATCAGTACATCGTCCACGCGATCATTCTGTCCTATTTGACGGATGGCCGTGCAGTCGAAGTGGGTCGTGTGCCAATTAGTCTTGGCTAGTGAGTGAATCGGATGTATCTGTGCGGCAGGTGAGCACGGTCGTCCGGCAGGTGAGCACGGTTGTCCGGCAGGTGAGCACGGTTGTCCGGCAGGTGAGCACGGTTGTCCGGCAGGTGAGCACGGTCGTCCGAGCCCTCGGGCAGCAGTACCCCGATGCCCGATGCGAGCTGAACTTCACCTCACCGCTCGAACTCCTCATGGCCACGGTGCTGAGCGCCCAGTGCACTGACGTGAAAGTGAACGAGGTAACGCCCGGTCTGTTCGCGCGGTACCCCACAGCCGAGTCGCTGGCCTCATCGGTACTTGCGGAGCTGGAGGGGGTCATCAGGCCGACCGGCTTCTTTCGGCAAAAGGCGGCGACCCTCAAGGGAATTGGGCAACGCCTCTGCGAACGATCCGGTGGTGAGGTTCCCGATTCGCTGGAGGACCTAGTGGCCCTCCCCGGCGTCGGGCGCAAGACGGCGAATGTCGTCCTTGGCGAGGCCTTCGGCATACCGAGCATCGCCGTCGACACTCACGTACTGCGGGTCGCCCGGCGCCTTGGCTGGACCACGCAGACCGACCCCGTCAAGGTCGAGCGGGACCTCATGGCCATCATCCCCGAAGCCCAGTGGACCAAGGTGTCGCAACTCGTCATCTGGCACGGCCGTCGCAGGTGCCACGCGCGGCGGCCCGCCTGCGGTGCGTGCTCCATCGCCGCCTCGTGCCCGTCGTTTGGCGAGGGCCCGACGGAACCGTCCGATGCTGCAGGGCTCGTCAGGGCTGGCGTCCGCCCATGAGTTGGTCGCGCATCGGATCGGTGAGCGAGGACGTCGTCGGAAGCCTGCCCACGTGGCTTCTGCCAGTCGTCGAGATGGCCCGGACAATCGACGTAGCCGAGATCACCACATTCCTTCCGCCAGTCGGATCTGGACGCCACTCAGCGGTACTCGTCCTGTTCGGCGAAGGTCCTGACGGTCCCGACCTCCTCCTCATCGAGCGGGCCGCTGTAATGCGGGCGCATGCTGGGCAGCCAGCCTTCCCCGGTGGCGCTGTCGATCCTGGCGACATCGATGCGGTGGACGCTGCACTCCGCGAGGCGCATGAGGAAACCGCTCTCATTCGCTCCGGGGTCGTGCCCTTCGGCCAACTTCCAGATCTCTTTCTCCCCGTCAGCGATTTCGTCGTGACGCCGGTGCTTGCCTGGTGGCGCGAGCCCTGCGAGGTTCATGCGGCAGCCCCGCTCGAGGTGGCGAGCGTTCACCGAGTCCCGGTAGCCGAGTTCATCAACCCGGCTAACCGCTGCCGGGTCCGTCATCCATCCGGCTACGTCGGTGTGGGATTTGAGGTGCGAGGCCTGCTCGTATGGGGCTTCACCGCGGGCATCATCTCTGCGATCCTCAACTCGGCCGGCTGGGCAGTCGCGTGGGATCACGAACGGTTCGTGGAACTCGCCGATCCCGAGGTGGAAATCCGGTGAACCCGGTCGACTGGATTCTCGTCGGGGCACTCATCGTGTTTGCGTGGGCGGGCTGGCGGCAAGGGTTCGTTGCGGGGGCCCTGTCCTTCGCGGGATTCCTTGGTGGAGCTCTGGCCGCAGCATTCCTCCTCCCCGGCATCATTGAGACCCGGGTTGAGCCGGGCCTCGTCCGGTCCCTTCTCCTCGCCGGTGGCATTCTTGTGTGCGCCGCGGGTGGCCAGGTGCTGCTGTCTTACCTCGGTCGCACCCTGCGAACTGGCATTACGTGGACCCCGGCACGATTCGTTGACAGCGCCGCAGGGGCAGGGCTCAACATCCTGGCCCTTGCGATCGTCACTTGGATCATCGCGACCGCTATCGCATTCCTCCCGCAATCATCGGTCACGAGCCAGATTCGCCAGTCCGGGGTCCTCGTCAGCCTTGACAGTCTCATCCCAGATGCCGTGCGCAACGGCTTCGGTGAGGTTCGTGATGCTGTCGGAGCAACGGCTGTTCCGCGGATCTTTTCGGGCCTCGGCGAGGTTACCGGGCCCGATGTTCAACCCCCTGATCCGCAATCGACCGATGTAGACGCCATTGTGGCGGCTCGGGATTCCATCGTTCGCGTGACTGGCAGTGCTGGTGCCTGTCAGTCGTCGTTCAGCGGGTCGGGGTTTGTTTACGCCGACCACTACGTGCTCACCAATGCGCACGTCGTTGCTGGGGTCGATGCACCGACGGTCCAGGTGCGTTCAGGG
>CAMDKQ010000185.1 GCA_945901095.1 Bifidobacterium breve | reverse complement strand
GACCCGACGGTGTTGCTGATGCCCTCGGACAGCTGTCGGCCGACGCCGATGCCAACCACTCCGAGGCCGACGATGCCAAGAACCACCCTGCGGCCTACCGGGGCGCCCTTCGTTGCGGTACCTGGTCCAATGTCCGTCATTACGCTATGAGACAGCACTTCTGCCCGGGGCGCAACCTCATTGCGCGGGAGAGAGAACTGGAGCGTCATGGCGACTTGGTCGACTTGGTCCGTTTGGCGGATGGCACGCGTTGCGGCATCACTCTTTGTATTGATGGTCGCGTCCTACTACTTCGTCGTGGCGTTCGACAACATCACCAATCCGGTGAATCCGAATGCCAGCAACTGGCCCTTCGTGAGGGGCGTCATCAGCGGTGACGGAGTACCCGCTGACAGCGGCTTCGGGTGGCGGTTCATCGACGCCACCTGGTTTCAGGCCTTGTGCTACGTGGGCGTGGTCGCAGCGGAGTGCATCACATGCATCCTGTTGATCATCGCGAGTGTGAAGGGCCTGCGAGCATCGAGCACGGCTGCGCTCTGGGGGCATGCGCAGAAGTGGTCGATTGCGGGCGGGATCGTCGGCCTCGCGCTGTTCTTCTTCGGGTTCATGGTGGTCGGCGGCAACTGGTTCATCATGTACTTGAACTCCAAGTGGAATGCGCTCGAGCCAGCATTCTGGAGCGCGGTCATGACCATGTTCATGGTGCTCCTCGTCATCGGGGTGATGATCGGGGGGCAACTTGCACGTGACGAGGAGATGACCGCGGGCGGTTGAAGGCTTCTGCCTCAATGAATGACGTTGCGTTGCGCCAACAGTCCATAATGAGAGTATGGTGAATCTAGAAATGGAGGATGCCATGACCCTTCAGGAAGTGCGCTCACCGGCGGCGCAATTCGAGGTGGGCGAATGGCCTGACCTGAACGATCCCAGCCGACGACGTGCGCTGACCCCCGCGGCGTTGAAGGCCGCCAGGCGCCTGGCAGATCGGTGGCGTCTATCGGTGAAGCAGATCGGCGACCTGCTCGGAGGAGTGCCCTCGAGCACGTGGCACGTGTGGAAGAGCAGCCCCCCGCCTGAGTTCGGCGTTGACCAGTTGACCCGCGTCTCGTTGCTCCTGGGGATCTACACCTCGCTGCAGGTCCTTCACCCGGGCGAACTGGCCGACTCCTGGATTGCCCGTCCCAACACCAACCCGATCTTCCGCGGCAGGACTCCGCTGCAGGCAATGATCGATGGGGGGATCCCCGCGATGGTGGAGGTCCGGACCCTGCTCGATGGTCGACGCGGCGGCCTGTGACTGGCCCATCCGTCTGGCCGAGAATGGCAGAGGTCTCGTGCGACGACACGCACCGTCTCATCCCGGGCAGGTATACCGAGCAGGCCGAGCACGCGCTGACCGCCCTCTGCGATGACGACGACGGACTCACCGCGCTCGTGCAGTTGGCCGCCGTCACCAACAGTCGCCTTCAGGCCCAAGAGGAACACCACCCCGACGGTCTCGGTCGCACAGACATGACCTTCGGACTGCCGTTCTCCCAGATCGTCAACGCCGCCTTCGCCTATCCGGGCGAAGGCGCAAGGTTCCACCCCGCACACGGGAGGGGTGCCTGGTATTGCGCCCTTGACCTGGACACGTGCCTCGCGGAAGTCGCATTCCACCGCATCCGGCATCTCGAGGAAACTGGACTGAGCGAGGAGCCGGACATTCCATATCGACTCTTCCTCGCCGACATCCACGGTCAGGACTTCGCGCACCTCGACGATGACAGCCCCGCGACCCGCGCCGTGCTTGATCCCCACAGCTACGTTCATGGACAGGAACTCGGAAAACGGCTGTCGGCATCAGGGGTGGGAGGATCGTCTACCCCTCGGTTCGACGGCCCTCGGGACAGTGCATCGCCATCCTCGTCGCCCCTCTCGTAGCCAACGTCCGCAGGGAAGCCCTCTACCACCTCACCATCAGCGATGGGAGCCTCGCCGAGGCAGTGCAGGTGCAGTGACGAGTGGCCGCGCCTCGAGCACTACTCGACAAGGGTGGGGATCTCGCGGTCGCCGGCCCCGCGCAGGCGCACATCCTTGAGGAAGAGCGAGAGGACGAAGGCAATGATGAGGATCGGGACGGCGGTGAGGAAGACGTTGCTTAGGGAGTCGGTGAAGGCGCGCAGGACGAGGTCGCGGAGGTTCGCCGGCAGGGCGGCGATGGTCGACATCGCGCTCGTGATCTGAGCGGGATCGATGGCGCCGTCAGAACCGGCGGGGAGGGTCTCGGCAAGGTTGCGTGCAATGCCGTTCGTCATGACCGCACCGAAGATTGCGGTGCCGAAGGTGCCGCCGATCGAGCGGAAGAAGGTCGCCCCGCTCGTGGCGACACCGACGTCCTTCGGGTTGACCGAGTTCTGGACGGCGAGGACGAGCACCTGCATGACGTTGCCGATGCCGAGGCCGAGGATGAGCATGTAGAGGGCGATCTGCCAGTACGGGGTGGTGACGGTCATCGTCGACAGGAGCAGCATGCCGATGGTCGCGAGGGCGGTGCCGATGATGGGGAAGATCTTGTAGCGTCCGATTCGCGCGATGAGCCGGCCGGAGAGGACTGACGCGAACAGCAGGCCAGCCATCATCGGGAGCATCTCCAGGCCCGCCTGGGTTGGCGAGGAGCCGCGGACGATCTGCAGGAAGAGCGGCAGGAAGATGATCCCGCCGAACATCGCGAAGCCGACGATGAATCCGATGCCGCTCGTGACGCTGAAGACATGGTTGCGGAAGAGAGCCATCGGCACGAGCGGCTCCGGCGCACGCAGTTCGCGCCAGACGAAGGCGGCGAGCAGGGCGATGGCGCCGACGACCATGAGCCAGATCGTGATCTCGCCCCACGGGAACCTCGAGCCGCCCCATTCGGCAACGAGCAGCAGAGTGCTCACCCCCGCCACCATGAGCACGGCTCCGAGGTAGTCGATCGAGTGATCGACGCGTCGGACCGGCACCTTGAGCACGGCGGCGATGATGAAGAAGGCGGCGATGCCGAGCGGGAGGTTGATGTAGAAGATCCAGCGCCACGAGAGGCTCTCGACGAAGAAGCCGCCCAGCAGTGGGCCGGCGACGCTGGCGATGGCGAAGACCCCGCCGAAGAGGCCGGTGTATCGGCCGCGCTCGCGTGGGGGGATGACATCGGCAATGACGGCCATGACGAGGACCATGAGCCCGCCGCCGCCGAGGCCCTGGATGGCGCGGGTGACGATGAGCCAATCCATCGACTGCGCGGCGCCGGCAAGGACCGAGCCGATGAGGAACACGACGATCGCGATCTGGAGCATCGGCTTGCGGCCGTAGATGTCGGAGATCTTGCCCCAGATTGGGGTGGAGGCCGTCGAGGCAAGCAGGTAGGCGGTGACGACCCATGCGAGCTGGTTGAGCCCGCCGAGGTCGCTCGTAATGCGCGGGAGCGCTGTGCTCACGATGGTTTGGTCCAGCGCGGCGAGGAAGAGGGTGAGCATGAGCGCGCTCATGACGAGGGTGAGCTGGCGGCCGTGGAGGAGATCTTCGCCCGGCGCACCCTCGGCGATCAGGGTCGCTTCGGGGTCGGTGGTGTCGGACGGGTCCGGCTGGGCGTCTGCTTCATTCGCGGTGGTCATCGAGCGGGTGACCGGGATCGAACCGGCATGGCCAGCTTGGAAGGCTGGGGCTCTACCATTGAGCTACACCCGCGTGCCGCAAGTGCGACAGGCGGATTCTAGGCGACAGGCGTTCACGGTGACGCATCCGGGACAACCCATGCGGCTGCGATGGGAATTGTGGCGGAGGCCACATCCCTCCGATTTCACTCGGAAGATAGGTAGTGCGAACCTTCCCTCAAGCCCGAGAGGCGGGTCCGGTCCCGAAGGAGTGACGTGCTCGCGAGTTTTCTCGCGACCCTCATCCGTGGCCTGTTCAACATCGCGCCTGCGATGACATTGCTCGAGATTTTCGGCTTGCTCGCCTATGCCATCATCGTGATGACGCTCGTTGTCCGCACGGTTCGGGGCACTGGGCCCAAGCCCGCAGCAGTCGCCACGCAGCCGCTCGTGCGCAGTGGTATCGACGGCTGATTCGCTGCGCGCGGCAGCCAGCCTCTAGACTCTTGCAGCCAACGCGGGGCGTAGCGTAGTGGCTAGCGCGCCTGCTTTGGGAGCAGGAGATCGGGAGTTCGAATCTCCCCGCCCCGACCATCTGGAGCGAGTTCGCCCCGCCAGGCCCTGGCGGGGCCTCGCACGAGATGTTCGATCAACCGAGGAGACGGATCAGAAGTGAAGAGCGACGTCGAGACCTTGTCCCCGACCAGAGTCAAGCTCACGGTCGAGGTGCCTTTTGACGAGATGAAGCCATCCTTGGATGCTGCATATGCACGCATCGCCAAGCAGGTGAGCATTCCCGGCTTCCGGAAGGGCAAGGTGCCGGCGCGGGTGATTGAGCAGCGCTTCGGCAGGGGGGCAGTCCTAGACGAGGCAGTGAACGATGCCATCCCGAAGGCCTACGAAGAGGCCCTGCGCACCCATGAGGTTGTGCCGCTCGGCCGCCCGGAGGTCGAGGTCACCGAAATCAAGGACGGCGAGTATCTCGCCTTCACGGCCGAGGTCGACGTCCGTCCGCAATTCGACCTCCCCGACTTCGCGAGCCTGCGCGTCGAGGTGGCCAATGCAGAGCCGCAGGAAGAGGACATCCAAACCCAGGTCGACAACCTGCGCTCGCGATTCGCGACCTTGAAGGAGGTCGACCGTGCGGCCGCCGACGGCGACGTCCTCCTCGTCGACATCTCGGGCTGCACCGCGGATGATGATCCGATCGAGGACCTCGCAGGCAATGCGATGTCATATGAGTTGGGCACCGACGGAATGCTCCCAGGATTCGATGATGCGGTCCGGGGAGCCGTGAAGGACGAGGTCCGGCAGTTCATTTTCACCCCCGAGAACGGTGACTGGACCGGTGTGCCGCTCACCGTCAGTGTGGTGGTGCAGCAGGTGCGCGAGCGTGAGCTTCCGGAGCTTGACGATGACTTCGCGCAGATGGCGTCGGAATTCGACACTGTCGATGAACTGCGCGAGGACCTCACGAAGCGTCTCGTACGACTCAAGCGACTTGAGCAGGGGGCCGAGGCCCGCAACAAGGTGCTTGAGGTCCTCCTTGAGCGAGTCGACATCCCGATGCCGGAGTCGGTCATCGCCGATGAGGTCGCGTCGCACTTCGAGGACGGCCATGACAGCGGTGATGAGCACCGCGTCGATGTCGAACTGCAGGCTCGGGCCAATCTGAAGAGCCAATTCGTGCTCGATAAGGTCGCCGAGACCGCCGAGGTGTCGGTCGGCGAGTCAGAGCTCTCCGCTTGGCTCGTGCAGCAGGCGCCGCGGTACGGCATGGCGCCCGATGCATTTGCTCAGGCGCTCGTCGAGGCTGGGCAGGTGCCGATGGCCATTCAGGACATCAGGCGCGCGAAGGCGCTGGCCACGGTGCTTGAGCAGGCGACCGTCGTCGACGCCGATGGCAATATTGTCGACCTCAAGGCGCTCGACGCCGAGCTGAATCAACTGCCTGAAATGGCGAGCATGTCGACCATGGAGATGGTCGAGGACGAGTCGTAGCGCTCGCAGTGCGGTCATTGGGGGCGACCCTGTCTTTGGCTACGGGCGAACATGGGGCCCGGGGGGAAGCCCACGGCCGCTCGCCGCGTTATGGTCGGGTGACGGTCTTACATCTGGAGGTTCAGTGAGTGGCATGACCCAGTTCGGTATCGAAGGGCCGGCATTTCGCGGCGGTGGCAGCATGGCTGGCTTCGGCGACATGCTCGACGAGCGACTGCTGCGGGAGCGCATCGTGTGGCTTGAGGGCGAGGTGCGTGATGAAAACTCCAATCGCATCGCCAAGCAACTGCAGGTGCTCGCGGCGGAGGATCCCGACGCCGACATCACCCTGTACATCAATTCCCCGGGCGGCTCGATCACTGCTGGGATGGTCATCTACGACACGATTCAACTCATTCCCAACGATGTGACGACCATCGCCATGGGTCTGGCTGCATCTATGGGCCAGTTCCTGCTGTGTGCTGGAGCGGCGGGCAAGCGCTACGCCACCCCAAACACCCGCATCATGATGCATCAGCCCCTCGGCGGCATCGGCGGAACCGCGAGCGATATCAAGATCCAAGCCGAGCAGATGCTCTTCATCAAGAAGCGCATGGCTGAGTTGATCGCCAGCCACACCGG
>CAMDKQ010000184.1 GCA_945901095.1 Bifidobacterium breve | reverse complement strand
ACCATGTCGTCGCGAGACAAGCGGGAGTCGGGCTGGCCGACCGGACCTGTGGGGCCTGCCGTTGAGCCGGTTGCGACTGATGAGCCCTCGTGCGGGGCGACGGTGATCGTTGTTGACATGGGACGAGAATAGAGCCGCCTGAGCAAATGTCAACAGTGTTGACTAAATTACCCTCCTGATAATTTTTGGGAAAGTGTCCACTCCGCCGACGATTTTGTCCATGAATCGACGAAGCAGCGCGCGATTATGCCAACATGCAAACATGCCGAAACGCACAATCATCGTCAATGCTGATCTAAGACCTCTCAGCCAAGGTGTCTGCGCAATATCTGTCGAAGACGGCGTCATCAACGCCGTCGTGGAGCAAGCCGAAGCGCACCACCTCGCCCTCACCGGCGCAACCGAGATCGATGCTGCCAACTGCACGGTGCTCCCGGGTATCGATGACTCCCATCTCCACGGCTATGAGTTCGGCCGCTCCCTCACCGCCCATGACATGAGGGGCGTGACATCCATCGCCCAGTTTCAGGCCCGACTCAAGGGAGCCACATCCGAGTCCAATGGTTGGATTCGCGGTTACGGATGGAATGGGAATCTTTTCCAGGGGACCGGTCCTGCCGGTACGGTCTGCGCTGCAGATCTGGATTCCGTCTACCCTGACGTTCCCTGCATCCTCGGTGACTTCTCCGGTCACCAAGCCGTGTGCAATTCGACTGCCCTGCGACTCGCTAATGTCACCGCAGCGACCGAGGATCCATCCGGCGGCAGTTTCGTGCGCGACGCCACGGGAACACCGACCGGATTGATGTACGAGTCAGCCGTCGGCATCCTCAATGACGCACTTCCGAAGTTGGGTGTGTCCGAGCAAAGAGATGCCATTCTTGCATGCCAGGAGCAACTACTGAGCCTAGGCGTCACTGCATTTACAGACCCCGGCCTAGGTCCGGGCGCCCGCACATTGATGGATGGAACCGGCGACCTCGGTGCCGTCGAGGCGTACAGGCAACTCAACAGCTCCGGGGAATTGCTCCTCCGAGTCAACCTCATGCTCCTCTACGGAGGCTTAGGTGGCACCACCGCCAAGGCCGTGGCCGAAGGCCTGGATGCCTGGGGTGAACCTATGCGAGGTGGACCCATGACCCACCTCGACATTGCACAGGTGAAGGTCTTCGCGGATGGCATTCCGAGAAGCCGGACGGCTTGGGTAACTGAACCGTACGACGATGGATGCTGCGGGCACCTCCAGGTCGCCGGGAACAGCGATGAGGAACGCGTAGCAGAGTTGAAGTCAATCGTGGGTGAGGCCACATCGCGCGGTTGGCAGGTTGGCGCCCACAGCATCGGTGATCGAACCGTCACAACATTCCTAGATGCGATCGCGGAATCTCATTTGTTCGAGGAACTCCGCCATTACGTGATTCACGGTGACCTCATTAGTAGCCGCGACCTGGCACGGATGGCGACCTTGAACATGGCACTCAACACGAACCCCAGCATTCGCTGGATGTTGGGGCGAGCCGTTTCCCCGGTTCTAGGCGACCACCGAAACGTCACCAAGCAACCACTGCGGAGCGCTATCGAGGGCGGCGTTCGGCTCTGCCTATCCTCTGACGCTCCGGTCACCGATCCCGACTGGCGCATCACCCTCGCTGCGGCCATGTCAAGATCCTTAAGGGATGACCCCGAGTACACCGATGATCAGTGTGTTTCTCCACTCGAAGGCCTTCGAGCCCTGACGATTGACCCCGCCTGGCAAAGTCACGCCAATACGTGGCGCGGATCAGTCGCGCAGGGGTGCGCTGCGGATCTCGTGCTCATGGATCGTGCCGTGGATTGGACAGACCCCTGGGCGGTAACCGAGGCGCAGGTGAGGGCCACCTTCATCGCCGGCAATCTTGTCTACGGGGCCACGGACTGATGGCGGCCTCTGCTAGATTCTCGACGATCAACATGGGCACCCACCTGAATGGCCTCAGCAACGAAGTCACCTCGTGAACATCATTGTGATCATTGCCGATCAACTTCGTCTGGATCACCTGGGGTTCGCTGGCAAGGTTCCGGTTCGCACACCCAACATCGATGCACTCGCCGCGCGGGGGCATCAATTCAATCGCACCTATGTCGCGAACCCGGTGTGCATGCCAAATCGCGCCACCATCATGACCGGCCAGTGGCCATCCGCTCACGGCCTACGAACGAACGGCCTTCCACTCCATCCAGACAGCGAGACCTTCGCTCGGGCGCTTCGCCGTTCCGGATTTGCCACGGCAGCAGTTGGAAAGCTTCACTTCCAGCCGATGGGCTACGGCTACGAGGACTACCAGTTGGACCAGATTAAGGCCGCTATTCCTGACCTTTGGGAGGAATCCGTGACAGGGCCCTTCGGTGAAGGGTTCGAGTCTTGGGAGGATTTCGATCGGCACGCGAGTGACGATGTAGTAATTCCTACTGACTATTACGGATTCGACGACGTGGCCCTGGTGAGCGGCCATGGGGATCGAATCTCCGGCAACTACGTCGCTTGGGCACGGGATCGTGGCTTTGATCCGATGACGCAAGCGGGCCGCAAGAACGCTAAGACCAGGTACGCCGGATGGAATCACGTCTACGAGTCATCCGTTCCAGCAGCACTGCACGTCACCAGTTACGTAACCGAGGAAGCGATCAATCGGCTCGAGTCATATGCCGAAGCAGGGGATCCGTTTCTCCTCTTCATTTCCTACCCCGACCCGCATCATCCGTTCGCCCCGCCGTCTGAGTACTTCGATCGGCACAAGCCTGCGGACATGCCACTTCCAGAGTCATTCGCGGACAACCACGAGTCATCGCCTGATTACATCCGGGAAATCGTGGCCCGTCGCGGCTCACCCGACATCGACCCAATGATGGTGTGGGCACCGACCGAGGATCAATTCCGTCACGCACTCGCCGCGGAACTTGGATCGATCGAATTCATCGATGAGTCTGTCGGGCGCATTCTCAATTCAATTCAAGAACTCAACTTAGAAGATGACACGCTGATCGTCTTCACGTCAGACCACGGCGACATGTTCGGCGATCACGGATTGATCCTCAAGCATTTCACCCACTACGACGCCGTGATTCGCGTACCCCTCATCATGAGTGGCGCCGGTATCGGCGCCGGCATCCATCAGGAACTCACCAGCAGCGCTGACATCGCTCCGACATTGGTGGACCTCGCAGGAGTCGGCCGTATGCCGCGAGCACAGGGTCGGTCCCTGACCTCGCTCATGAGTCGGTCCGATTCCCACTGGCGAGAAGCCGTCCTCGTGGAGGAGGACCAACCATACGGCCTCCCGAACCTTCCGGGACCAGTGCGAATCCGCACGGTCGTGACCAACGGGTTTCGGTTTACACGCGTTGCTGGCACGAGCATCTCAGAGCTTTACGATCGAGGCCAAGATCCTTTGGAGATGCGGAATATCGCCAAGGACGCGGACGCAACGGAACTTCTGGCCGATGCCTCAGCCTGCATGGTCGATGAGCTGATGCGAGTCGTCGACGAATCCAAGGTGCCCTTCCGTGCCGCCTAACCGGACCCCACAATGGATTACGAGAAGGCTCAGCGAGGGTATCGATCCTGATCCGCGATTTTCGCTGGCGAATGAACGCACGTTCCTCGCATGGATTCGAACAGCGCTCGGTCTCATTGCGCTCGGGGTCGCAGTGGCCACATTCGTCTCTAGCCAGAAGGCGCAAGGAATTGCGCTACTGCTTGCCGCAGCCCTCGTCGCCATAGGAGGCATTATTGCCGCCGGCAGTTGGGGACGTTGGCTGAGCGTTGAGCGGGCTATGCGGGCAGGACGGGGGATCCCACCATCGAGTCTGGCTCCTGCCCTTGCCCTTGCTATCGGGATCGTCGCCGTGCTCGCCATCGTCGCGGTCTTTGCTCTGGCCTAGACTTATGAGCCCCCCGGTGGACCTCTTCTCGACACATCAGCCGGACGATGCCGGACTCCAACCCGAACGCACCGGTTTGGCCTGGAATCGGACGTTCGTAGTCCTTGCCGCCACCATCGGAATGCTCGCCCTCCAAGCATTTCGAGATGGTGTGCACATAGCAATCGTGGCGACCTTGGGCTTATTGGCTGCCCTAGTTCTTACGTTGAGCACGCGCATTTCTCTGCGGCGCTCGCATCGGGCCCGTCTCGCCTTCGCGAATCCCACCGCGCGCGTGGCACCGACTCCTCTGCTTGCGCTGGCGGCAGCGGCTGCACTACTGGCCCTCGCATCACTCGCCCTCATCCTCCTCCGCGGCTGAAGCGCACGAATTCTCTCAATTCATTCCATATGTAGTTGATAGGTATTCCTTGTTTACCAATTGTTTTCCAGCGAAAGATAGGGAACGATTCTTCCCCGCTGACACCTTTCATCGCGTAGTATCCGATGACTGCTCGCGTGCTCCCTATTCTCGCGACGTACCAAGGAGGCTGAATGAACAAGTCACATTTCAAGAAGTTGGCCGCGACCTGCGCAGGAGGTGCGATCGTCGCGACCACGCTCATCGGAGCCAATGCCAGCCCGGCATCGGCCGCCTATGACATTAAGATTGGGTTGGTGCCGATCAACGCAGCTGGCGCCGTTCAATACGCGATCGATTCCGGGATGTTTCGCAAGAACGGCATCAACGTAACTGAGGTCGTGCCATTCCCTGCACCCCCGCCCTCAATCGCAGCGCTCGCAGCAGGAGCCGTCCAATTCACCTACGCCCCGAGCATCGCGATAATCAACGCCTACGCGAATGCTGGTATGTCCCTCAAGGTTGTCGCACCCGCGGACGGGTACGACCTGCCCACCCTGACCAAGGCCAAGACCAATGCCACCATCGCATCACAGCTTGACGACACTGGCGTTTGCGTGAGCAAAACGAGCGGAATCAACACCTGGAAAGATCTTGAGGGCAAGACTATTTCTGTGCCCGCGCGCAAGACGCAAGGCGAGGTCACAATCGCCAACGCGGTGAAGAAGGCCGGCGGCAACCCTGCCACGATCAACTGGGTGACCTTGGGATTCCCGCAGGTCGTCGATTCCGTAGCCAGCGGCAAGGTCGCTGGAGGGTTCACCGTCGAACCCTTCACGACCGCATGCTCGACCGCGGGTCTGAAGAATCTTGGAGCCCCCGGCGTGGCGTTCTTCACCAACGAATCCGCCATCGGAATGTGGGTCACGACGGCTGCCTACGCCAGCGCTAACCCGGCGGCTGTTCTTGCCTTCCAGAAGTCCATCGGCGAAGCAAACGCCTTTGCCATGGCATCCAAGGCAAACATGACGAAGGTGCTTACCGCGAGTACGAAGATCACTGGAACTACGCTGGCTCAGGCGCTCGCAGCCAATCCGCCGTATTATCCGGCCACTGTGGTGAAGCTTGATCTGCAGAACCCCGCAAGCAAGATGCTGTCAATGGGGTACCTCACCAAGCCGCTTGATACGGCCGGGTTGCTCTACACGCAGTACCGCAAATAGATAGAACACTTCACGAGCAAGGCTTGGGGCCGTCAACCTTTGGTGGGCGGCCCCAAGCCTTGCTGACGATGCCCCACACATCGATTACCACCCTCGTGGAATCTAGTGGGTCCATTCGGCTCGACCTTCTTGTGTGAGCACGCTCATCGCGCTCACATCCGGGTCACTCCGGCAATCCAACAGCAATGGTCCCCGGCGCGAAGCCAGCCAGGGCAGGATCTGGTCGATGTCCGGCAACCGATGAATGATCACTCCCTCCGCCCCCATAGACTTGGCCAAGCCAGCCCAGTTGCGCAACGGAAACTGGGCAATGGCAACAGGGATCCCCCTGGGTCTGAAGTCATGGACTTCTGCCCCGTACGCGGCATCGTTCATGACCACCACAAGAATCGGGAGCTCAAGGTCGATGGCAGTGTGCAATTCAAGAAGCGACATTCCTGCTCCTCCATCGCCAAGGATGGCCACACACAGCAGGTCAGGTCGCGCCATCGCAGCACCGATGGCGCGAAAAAGCCCCAATCCGACACTTTGAAAGTCCTGTCCAAACAGAACATTCGGTCCGGACATACGAGTGAGGTATGTCGTGGCCAAGGCAATGAAGTGACCTGAATCCAAGCAGGTGATTCGTTCCTTGGGCAGCACATCATTGAGTCGAGCCAGAAGTGCACGGGGGTCGAGCCCATGAACGCCATCATTCGGGATGCGTTCGTCGGCCCGATCACTCAAAAAGCGTGCGACCGAATCCCGGCCCCAAGTTGACCGTCCACCAAGTGGATCCGG
>CAMDKQ010000183.1 GCA_945901095.1 Bifidobacterium breve | reverse complement strand
CGTCAATCTGGCCGAGCAGGTCATCAAGCTCCGCGAGGGAACCAACGGTGCCAAGCGATTGGCGGACGTGCTGTCGCACGCTGAATCCCTTGAGGTACCAAGCCATGTGCTTTCGGATATCCCGGCAGCCCTTCGGCTCTCCATAGTCGACGCAGAGCAGTTCAGCATGACGTCGCAGGGTCATCAGAACGCCATCGAGGGCCGGGTCCATCGGGATGGGATCGCCTTGGAATGCGGCGACGAGTTGCCCGAAAAGCCATGGCCTGCCGAGGCATCCGCGGCCTACGACAACGCCGTCGGCGCCTGTCTCCTCCATCATTCGCAGGGCATCCTGAGCCGTCCAGATATCCCCATTGCCGAGCACGGGGGTGCCGAGCGGTTCGAGGAGGGCCTTGAGATCGGCGATGGCCTGCCAGTCGGCAGTATCGCCATACATCTGCGCCGCGGTACGTCCGTGCAGCGAGACCCAGGCGACGCCCTCCTGCGCTGCAGTTCGGCCGGCATCGAGGTAGGTGAGGTGATCCTCGTCGATGCCCTTTCGCATCTTCACGGAAATCGGGACGCGGCCGTCGCTCGCGCGCACCGCAGCGCGAACGATGTCGCGGAAGAGATCACGCTTCCAGGGCAGGGCACTACCGCCGCCCTTACGGGTCACCTTCGGCACGGGGCAGCCGAAGTTCAGGTCGATGTGGTCGGCGTGGTCCTCGTCGACAACGATGCGCACCGCCTCGGCCATCACCTGCGGGTCTACCCCATACAACTGCACCGACCGCGGGTTCTCGTCCGGAGCGAACGACACCATGTCCATGGTTTCGGCATTGCGCTCGACAAGTGCGCGCGAGGTGACCATCTCCGAGACATAGAGGCCAGCCCCAGCCTCGCGACACAGACGCCGATAGGCACGATTCGTGATGCCGGCCATCGGTGCGAGAACGACGGGGGGATCAATGACGAGGCTGCCGACCTGAAGGCCCGCGGAAGCGCGCGCAGGTGAGTCAGTGACAGTCATGGTGGAAGTCTCCCATCCGACACCTCCCTGCGACCAATGGCATCTGAGCAGCCCCATGGGCACAAATGCGGCAGACTGCGGTTACCCGCACGAGTTGGCTTTTTGGAGAACAGCATGAGCTCAGAACCGTCAATGGACGCGCGAACCGTTCTCACCGGACGCAAACGGTGGGCAGCGCTGCTGTTCCTCGCCCTCGGCGTCGCCATGATCATCCTCGACGCGACGGTCGTGAATGTCGCGCTGCCGTCGATGATCAAGGATCTTGGGCTCACGACGAATGATGCGGAGTGGATCAATGCGGCCTACTCGCTCACCTTCGCCTCCCTTCTCATCCTCTCCGGGCGGCTCGCCGATCTGTTCGGCCGCCGACTTATGTTCGTCATCGGCGTCATCGTGTTCGTGTGTGCGAGCGCTCTCGTCGCCGCCTCCGATACGTCGATGACGATTATTGGAGCCCGGGCCCTGCAGGGTGTCGGTGGCGCGATGATCCTCCCCGCCTCCCTTTCGGTCATCAATGCGGTGTTCGTGGGCAAGTCACGCTCCGTCGCGTTCGCGGTCTGGGGCGGCACCATCGGGGGCATGGCCGCGGTCGGCCCACTCGTCGGCGGCTGGCTCACCACGAACGCCTCCTGGCACTGGGCTTTCCTCATCAACGTCCCGATCGGCATCATCGTCGTCATCGGCGCTTTCATGACCGTCCCCGAGACGAAGGACACGACCGGGCGGCGCGGCATCGACGTGCCCGGAACGGTGCTTGTCACCCTCGGCCTATTCGGCGTTGTGTTCGCAATGATTGAGGGGCAGCGGTACGGGTGGATCATGGCGATCGCGCCGTTCAAGGCAGGACCCATCACCTGGCCCGCTGACACCGTCTCGATCGTGCTTATCTCGGCGATCATCGGTATCGGCGCCCTCGTGGTCCTCGTGTTTCTGGAAAAGAGCCGCCTCGCCGCAGGCAAGATCGTCATCATCGATCTACGTTTGTTCCGGATCCGCAGCTTCGGCGCCGGCAATGCGGTCGCGGTGGTCGTGAGCTTTGGTGAGTTCGGGCTGCTGTTCACGATTCCGCTGTTCCTTCAGGCCGTACGCGGATACAACGCTCTCCAGACCGGTGTGATCCTGCTCGCCCTAGCGATCGGTTCATTCGCGGCATCAGGGGCCGGGGCCGGGCTGTCCCAGCGGGTAGGTCCTGTGCGCGTGCTGCAACTCGGGATGGTGCTCGAGGTCATCGGCATCGTCGGCATCGGAGCCGTCATCTCAACGGAGATCACCGGATGGGGATTGGCCCCGTGGCTGTTCATCTATGGCATGGGCGTCGGCTTCGCTACGGCACAGCTCACGGGTGTCATCCTTTCGGAGATCCCGGTGGCTGAGTCGGGGCAGGCCAGCGCCGTGCAGTCGACGTCTCGCCAGGTGGGAGCGGCAATCGGTACTGCAATCCTCGGAACGACGCTCCTCATAGGTCTGGGGAGTTCGGTGAACAACCAACTCGTCGACCTTGGCGTTCCGGCCTCTTCGGCTGAGCAGGTCTCGAATGTCGTCGCATCATCCGCCGGCCAGGCAATCCCGGCCCTCGCCGCCCAACCCGATGGTCAGGTGCTCGTCGAGGGGGCCTCACAAGGTTTCGCCGATGCGTCGAAGCAGGTGGCGTGGGTTGCCGCCTTCTTTATCCTGCTCGGCCTGCTCACCAGTTTCCTGCTGCCGAAGAACGCGGCCCGGATCGAGTCTGAGGGCTACCGGCCCCCGGTCAAGAAGGACTGACGTCATGACGGGGAGCGTGCAGCACATCGTTGTCATCGGGCACACCGATGTTGGGCGCAGAGCGTGCGCGCTCCTCGAGTCGCGGGGCGTGCGGACGACGCATCTCGACGATCCATCCGATGCGCTCGTGCGCGAAGCCCTCGCCGGACCCGTTGACGGCGTTGCTGTCCTGCTCCACGACGATATGCGCGCCCTGCGCTACTCCCTGATGATCGAGCACGTGCGGCCAGGTATTCGGCTGTTCGTGGCGATGTTCGACGGGACGGCTCGGGCGCAACTCGAGCGCACCGTGCCCAACTGCATCGTCCTGTCGCCCGCCGCCATCTCAGTGCCGAGCATGGTCGCCGCTGCAATCGCACCAGACCATCTCGCGGTCCGTAGATCAGGCTCGACTGCCGATCGCTCGTGGGTGACGATCAGCAAGGCCGTCGATGCCCCGCGAGCGAGCATTCACCCGTACACCGTTCCGTTGCGTCTTCGAGTGCGCGGGCTCATCGGACGCCTCCGCGGGCAGCTACATCCGTACGACTCAGGTTCATCAGTCCTGCTCGGCGGCGCCTTCGGACTCCTCGTCATCATCTTCCTCGATACCCTCATTGGCCTGCGCCACGAGTCCCTCATTCGCGCCCTCTACGACGCGACTCGCACGACAGCAACCATCTCCTCCCCCGACCTCGCCGACGAGACGTGGGTTCTTGCCTGGGCAGCCCTCGCCGCAATCCTCGTCATGGGATTCACCGCTGCATTCGCTGCGGGCATCGTCCATCACCTCCTGTCTGGCCGACATGTCGCCCTCGTGGGTAGGCGGGTCATGCCCCGCTCCGGGCACGTGGTGATCGTCGGCATGGGGCAGGTCGGTCTCCGCCTTGCGCAGGAGTTGCGCGCAATTGGCGTCGCGGTCGTCGGAATCGAGCGGCATGCCGACGCGGCGGGGCTACCGCTCGCGCGTGACCTAGCAATCCCCGTCGTTATTGGCGATGCCTCGTCCCGCCGAGTTCTACGCCGCACCGGCCTCGCTGGTGCCATCGCACTCGTGGCCGCCGGCAGCGATGAACGTGACAACATCGCGGTGGCGATCTCGGCGAGAGCCGTCGCCGATGAGCTGCTGGTGGTCATTCGCGCCGGCGCTGATGACGCAATCGATGAGACGACATCACTTTTCCACATTGGCTCGGTCGTCGACGTGAACGGCCTCACCGCAGCCTTCGTCGTTGAGTCGATGATGCGGGCCGCGCCGTACGCCGTGGTGGGGACGCACGACCGGATCTTCACCATCGACTCGGCCGGCTCGGTCATCGCTCTGCTGCCCGAGAGCAGCGCACGCTGCGCCTGCGACTGAATGTTGCCCAGCCGGGTTGACTGGTTCGGTCAGCAGGCCGGAAGGCGCTGCCCCAGCCAACCGACCACCGCATCGAGACCGATGCGTTCCTGCTGCATCGTGTCACGTTCGCGTACCGTCACGGCCTGATCCTCGAGCGTGTCAAAGTCGACGGTGATGCAAAAAGGCGTGCCGATCTCATCCTGACGGCGGTAGCGGCGACCGATCGCGCCGGCATCGTCAAAATCGACATTCCAGCGCTTACGGAGTTCCGATGCAAGGTCCTTGGCCTTGGGCGACAGGTCCGCGTTGCGTGAAAGTGGCAGCACAGCAGCCTTCACGGGCGCCAGCCGCGGGTCGAGGCGCAGCACCGTGCGGGTGTCGACTCCGCCCTTGGCGTTCGGGGCCTCGTCCTCGGCGTAGGCGTCGAGGAGGAAGGCGAATACGGCTCGGTTGAGGCCGGCCGCGGGCTCGATGACGTAGGGCACCCAGCGCTCATTCTTATCCTGGTCGAAGTAGGACAGGTCGGTGCCGGAGTGCTCGCCATGGGTCTTGAGGTCGAAGTCTGTGCGGTTCGCGATCCCCTCGAGCTCTGACCACTCAGAGCCGGCGAACCTGAAGCGGTACTCGATGTCGACGGTGCGCTTGGAGTAGTGGCTGAGCTTCTCCTTGGGGTGATCGAAGTAACGCATATTCTCAGGGTTCATGCCGAGGTCGATGTACCAGTTCCAGCGCTGCTCAAGCCAGTAGTCATGCCACTGCTCATCGCTGCCAGGCTCGACGAAGAACTCCATCTCCATCTGCTCGAACTCACGGGTGCGGAAGATGAAGTTGCCCGGGGTGATCTCGTTGCGGAAGCTCTTGCCGGTCTGGCCGATGCCGAAGGGCGGCTTCTTGCGGGCAGAGTTCATGACATTGAGGTAATTGACGAAGATGCCCTGCGCAGTTTCGGGGCGGAGGTAGTGCACGGCTCCGGCATCCTCGACCGGACCGACGGTGGTGCGGAGCATGCCGTTGAAGTCACGCGGCTCGGTGAAGTCGCCCTTCGTGCCGCAGTTCGTGCACACGATGTCGGCCAGTCCATTTGCCGGAGGCTTTGAGTGCTTCTCCTCGTAGGCCTCGATCAGCTGGTCGGCGCGCCAGCGCTTATGGCACTTCTTGCACTCGGTGAGCGGGTCGGCGAAGGCGCCGACATGGCCGGAGGCCTCCCATACCTGGGGCGCAAGGATGACCGACGAGTCCAGGCCGACGACGTCGTCGCGGCCGCGAACGACGGCCTGCCACCACTGGCGACGGACATTGTCCTTGAGCTCGACGCCGTTGGGGCCGTAGTCCCATGCGGAGCGGCTACCGCCGTAGATCTCGGACGACTGGAACACGAAGCCCCGTCGCTTGCACAGGTTGACGACTGCATCGACACGATCGGTTGCCATGACGCGCTCCTCTTCTTTGAGCGCAACGTGCGCTCCACTCCGGCTGGTTGTCGGCGGATGGAACCATTCTACGAGCGGCTACTGGGCCTCGAGCAGTCGAGTGGCCGTGGCATCGTCGATCGTGTCGAAGTCGTCGTAGTGCCAGGCGAGCGCGCGGCGCCCGAGCGGGCGATCGACGGCGATGATCTCGTCATAGAGGCGCGCGAGGCCGGCCATCGCCTCCCGCGAGCACACGGGAACGGCGAGGACGAGTCGGCGCGGCTTCAACTCGCGCAGGGCAATCGCCGCGGCACGCGCCACCGATCCGGTCTCGACGCCGTCGTCGATCACGATGACGACGCGATCAGCCGCATCGGGGAGGGTGCCGATGACCGGGCCATCGCCCGTCCGGTCGATCGGCAGGCCCGTCGCCCTCACTCCCAGCACGGCAGCGACCGGGAGTGCGACAGGCACCCCGTTGGGGATTGCGGCGAGGACGATGACGTCGCTCACGTCAGTGAATTCCTCTTGGACGAGGGCCGCCAGCGCGCGTCCGGCGTCCGCGAGATTCGCGAATGACTTCATGACTGAACCGACGGGATGTCTGGCCCTGACGCGAAACCGAGCCCGATCGAACCGGCGTCTGCAGCGAGGCCGCTCACCCCCTCGCGCGCGCCCTCCGGAGTGCGCGCGTGCACGATCTCGAATGCGGACGGCTCATCGATCGCAAGGGAAAGGAAGGGGATCGCGGAGAGCTTGACGTCGTAGGACGAAAGCG
>CAMDKQ010000182.1 GCA_945901095.1 Bifidobacterium breve | reverse complement strand
GCTACCCCTCGAGCACGGGGAATGGTGGTTCAGTTGGCGCCCGCAGGCGCGAATAGTTCATGGAACCGGAGTTTCCGTACTCATTCCCCGACCTGATTCGGTGTTCGATCGCGCGCAGGAGTGGTCCGATCTCTCCGATATCGCCGGCAGCTGCCAGCCGAGGGCTCGCGATCGACGTCGACACTCCAGCCTTCATCGACCGCCTGCATGACGAGGCGAGCCCGCTCATGGTCGCCGAGGCGATCGAATACCGGCTGGCCCACCCGGCCGACCGCGAGGTGATCGAGGCGCAGCGGGTCGACTACCTCGAGCGCAAGTCGCCAAAGGTCTACGCAGAGGAGCTGCTGGCGGTGCTCGCGAGGCTGTGATCTGCCTCGGCACCGACTTGCCTTTTCCAGAGCGGTCCGACACACTGAATAGTGAGAGAAAGGCTATTCAGTGAACGCCACCCTGCCCCTGAATGAACGGCTTCGCGCTGTCCGTGAGCGCGTCCACGTCTCCCAGAAGGCTGCCGGAAGCGCGATCGGGCTCTCGCAGCCCACCTACTCGCGCATTGAGGATGGGGAACGTCCCATCAAGGCCGACGACCTCGTGCTCCTTGCGGAGGCCTTCGGCGTGAGGGTGAGCGCGATCACGGGACTAGCCGAGGTTGGCGATCGCACGCGCTACGCAGCTCGGACCGATGGCAGTGAGGCAGACATGACGACACTGCGATACCACCTCTATGCATACTTCGAGCTCGACGGATTCCTGGCCCGCCAGGGGTTCTCGGCCCCGTGACGAGCAATGAGGCCCTGGCTCGCGGGCGAGCCGAGGAGTTCCGGCGGAATCATGGTGTGAGCGAAAGCACTCCCATTGGAGATGTCTTCGAGTTCGTGAAGCGCACCACAGGCGTAGACGTTTTGTCGGTCAAGGCAGACGTCGCTGAGCATGGGCTGTTGATGCAGGACACCGCTAGCGGGCGGGCATGCATCGCTGTCAGCGTGAATGCGCATCCCATGCGTCAACGTTCGTCCGTCATCCACGAACTGGGCCATCTACTCGCCGGGGACCTCTACGGCGGACAGACGCTGCCCTCGGGCGTTCGCAACGATGCAGAAGTTCAGGCGGATTCCTTCTGTCGGCATCTGCTCCTTCCGCTCAGCGCCGTGGTGGACGGCCCGTCGCTGGAGACGTCGGACACGTCGAAGTTGTCCGACCTGGTGCAGACGTTTGGGGTGTCACCCGCCATCGCGGCCATCCAGCTTCGAAACGCTGGTCGCATCACCTTACGGACAAGCACGGCGTGGATGAATCTGTCCACCCGCCAGGTCGCTGCCGTACACGGATGGCTGGATCGATACGACCAGTTGGCCGCCGCGAGCGATGAACCGCGAGCGCCGCAGGGACTCCTTGCCCGAGCCGTGGCCGCCTACCAGTCAGGTGCCTTGAGCATCAACGAGCTTGCCGTCTGGTATCGCCGCGATCCCACTGAACTCGAAGCCGAACTCGGCGTTCCCGACGAATCACCGGCCACCGAATCAGACCCTTGGGACTCGACCGCCTCGATCTTTGACGCTCCGGACGGCCGGTGACCATATTCCTCGATGCCGGTCCTGCCCTGAACTTCCTCGCAACCAGCAACCAGAACATCCTCATACAAGTCGCTGCAGCCAAAGGCTCGAACATCCATGTACCCGAGCGAGTCGAACGCGAGATTCTCGGAAAGGCCCGCCTGGACACTCGCTTTCAGCAGACGCCTGTGGAGTCGACATGGAACAAGCTCGTATCGAGTTCCCGAATAACCGTGCTGTCTGACGTCATCAGCAACCGCATGTTCGAGGATGCCATCAGCCGGGTTGCCGACATGCCGGCACGCAATCGAATGCAGAACTCCAAGAGCCTTGGCGAGATTCTTGTCATCGCACATGCGTCAGTGCTCGTGCAGTCCGGGCACAACGTGTTCATCCTGATGGACGACAGCGATGGCCGCCGCCGCGCAAAGACGGAACTCACCTGGCTGGGCGCCCAGGGGCATCCGTCCGATTGCCTAGCCGTCTGGTCGACCCGACAGGTGCTCGAGAGCGCCGCCGGACAAGGCTGGATAACCCAGTGGGAGCCTCTGTACGACCGTATGCGCCGGTTCGACGACGGACTGCTGCCCCGCTAGTCGATGCGCTCACGCCAGTTGACGCATCGACGAGCACGCAACTCCGCGAGCGTCGAAGTCGACTTCTAGCGACGGCATGGCCCGCGCAGCGAGAGGCATGGCCAGCAGGAGCGGACCGAACAAACATAGCTGCCGAGCCTCGGCCCGCGGGCACCAACTCCCGTGGCCGGTGGAATGCACATTCTGATGGTCGACGAAGCCGTGGACGATCGGTGCCAGTGGCGTTCCCGAAAGAAAACCCCGCCAGTCCCCTCGCGGGGAGGACGGGGAGCAAGGAGTGGAAACTAACCCGGGATCGGTGTTCCTGTCAACAGCGAGAACGAGGTGCGGAGTTTCGCCGCAGTTTGCCGCGAGCAAGCACCTGACTGGGTCGCGTTTGGGCAGGTTGACGTCGCTGCGACCCCCAGGATCGCGCCGAAGAGCGACATCTACCTGCCCAAACCGGGTGCGGCGGCGCTTTTGGCCTCCGATGAGCGCCGGGGCGTAGGTATACGTTTTAAACGGCGAACCCCCCAAGAATGTATACATTTTGGACGGGTTCGCCGGTAAGAACGTATACCTTTGCCCGTCCCGCCTCGTCGGGGTTGCCACCCGTGCCCTGAGCAGGACAGCGCCCGAACGCACGAATGGTTCACGGAGCCGGAGGTGCCCGAAATAATGTTAACTTGAGTTAACATAACTCCAGTTAACATTCCATCGGAGGTTCCGTGCCCATTCCCCGACCCGATTCGGTGTTCGATCGCGCGCAGGAGTGGTCCGATCTCTCCGATCTCGCCGTCGACTCACGGCCGGGCATTCACCTCGGGATCGTGTCCGGACGTCGCAGGCAGGGCAAGACGTTCCTGCTGCGGGCGCTCACCTCGGCCGCCGGCGGGATGTACCACCAGGCGCAGGAGTTGGGGCGCGGACAGGCGCTTGACCGGTTCGCTGCCGACGTCGCCCGCGCACGAAATCTCCCTGTTGGCTCACTGCGCTTCACCGACTGGGACATCGCACTCCGAACCGCCCTCGCCTACCCGGCCCGTGGTAGCGAAGTCGACACGGCCCAAGCGGGGCCGAACGTGCTCGTGCTCGACGAGCTGCCGTATCTGCTCGCGAACTCCCCGGAGATCCCCAGCGTGCTCCAGGAGACCATCGACGAGGCTGCATCACGCGGCCTGCCGCCGAGGTGCGTCATCGTGTGCGGGTCGGCCCTATCGGTGATGACCGACCTGCTTTCAGGAGCCAAGCCGCTGCACGGCCGGGCGCAACTGAACATGATGATCAGACCCTTCGGCTTCCGCTTGGCTGCGCAGTACTGGGGGATCACTGATCCGACAGTCGCATTCCATGTCGATGCGGTGCTCGGCGGTACGGCCGGGTACCGCTCGCTCATCGAACAGGATCCGCCGGCGACGATGCGGGGGTTCGCGCCTTGGCTGGCGCGATCGGCGCTCAACCCCGCTCACGCGCTCTTCAACGAGAAGGACTACCTGCTCCGCGAGGATCCGCGCATCACCGACAAGCAGCACTACAACTCCATTCTGTCTGCTGTCGCAGGCGGCGCCCATGCGCGTTCGCAGATCGGCAGCGTGGTGGCCCGCGACAGCAGCGGGCTGCAGCATCCGCTCGAAGTCCTGCTCTCGGCCGGATTCCTTGACCGCTCGCAGGATGCGCTCACTCAGAAGCGCTCGACCTACACGATTGCGGATCCGATCGTGCGCTTCGGCGAGGTCGTCGTCCAGCCCTTCAACGTCCTCCTCGAGCAGCGCGACGTCACCACGGCCTGGGCAGCCGCCCAGCCTGACTTTCGCGCACGCGTTCTGGGGCCGCACTTCGAGCGTATGTGCCGTGATTGGGTGCAGAGCGCTGTCGGCCAGTGGCCCGAGCCGATCAGCGTGGTCGGCACAACGGTCGTGAGCGACCCGGCTGGCCGATCTCAGCATCAACTCGACGTTGTCGCCCTGCGCCGGGGCGATCGCGCGGGCCAGCAGGGTGCCCGCGTTGTCGTCCTCGGAGAGGCGAAGTCGGGCGAGCAGGTTCGCACGCTCCGCGATCTTGAGCGGCTCCGGCATATCCAGGGTGTTCTCGCCGGTCGGGGTACCGATGTCGCCAGCGCGGTTCTCGCGGTGTTCGGTCGGGGAGGGTTCGACAAGGCGTTGAGGGCGGCAGCGGCCACCGACCCGATGGTGCGCCTGATCGACCTCGCCGACCTCTACCGATGACCACGGCCGGGCGCGGGAGATATTCTCGGAAGCGCAAGACACCCCGCACGACTCGTGCGCGGGCATTGGACGGCTCACGGCAGCCCAGCGAAACGGTGACCTGAAGGATGACGACGGTCGGCATTGACCTCGAGCAGTTCATCCGCGACCCCTACGCGACCGGCATCCAGCGGGTGCTGCAGCAGCTCGCCATCAACTGGCCCGACGGCGAGACCAAGGCCGAGTTCGTCGTGCCGAACAAGCGCGGCTCGTTCACCCTCATCGACCGGCAGGCGGCGGCCGAGCTGCTGTCGCTGCCGTTCCAGGAACGGCTGCCGGACGATGACCTGCGCCAGACCGTCAACGAATTCCTCGAGCAGCACGAGCGGCGAGCGTCCACCGTCCACGTGAATCTCGGCGACCTCGTCGCCATCTACGACGCCTGGCTCCTGCCCGAGGTCTCCTATCTGCCGAGCGTGCTCGAGCGGCTCGATCTTTTCGGCCGCTGCATGCCGACCACGATGATCGGCTACGACGCGCTGCCGCAGACCGAGCCGGCGAACTACCGGTTCGTGCCGGGCGCGGCTGCCTGGGTGAGCGAGTACTTTCGCCGGCTCGTGTCGGTCGATTCGGTGGTGTGCATCAGCGAGTATTCGCGGGGCGAGATCATCGGACGGCTGCGGCGCGATCCAGCGAAGCGCATCACCATCGCCCACCCCGGGGGCGATCACCTCGCCGCCCGCCCGGCCAGTGCCCGCGAGACAGGCGTGGAGGGCCGCAGGCCGCAGTTCGTGCGACTAGGCACCATGGAGGCGCGGAAGCGTCCAGTCGAGATCCTGCGCGGCTTCGAGGCCGCGGTGCGCGACGGACTCGACGCCGAACTCGTCTTCATCGGAAGCGCGTCGTCGTCGTCCGAGGCCATCAACGCCGAGATCCGCGCGGCGGTCGCCGCCGGATACCCGGTGACATGGGTGACGGGGGCCTCCGACGCGCAGGTGCACGACCTCGTCCACGGCGCCGACGCCTTCCTGTCATTCGGCGTCGAGGGCTACGGCATCCCGGTGCTCGAGGCACTCCGCCTCGGCACCCCGGTGCTGTTCGACGGCATCCAGCCGGCCGGCGACCTCATGGTGGGCAGGGGCGCCCGCCGGGTACCGGCCGGCACCGAGGCCGAGATGGCCGAGCTCTTCCGCGCTTACGGCCAGCCCGGCGGCCTTGACGGCCTGAGGTCGGAGGCCGACTCGGGCGGGGTGCCGTCGAGGGAGGATTTTGCGGCAAGCGTTGCGGCAGCGTCGGCGAGGATCGGACCGCCGCGGGGCGCAGGCACGGATTCATTCGAGCACGAAGCAAGGGACCTGGGGTGGTATGTCGCAGCGGTTGACCGCGAGCGTGTGGTGGGCGCTGCCCATCGCCTTCTTCATCATGTGTTCGGGCTGGGCACTCACCTCGCCGGTGGGCTCGGCCCCCGACGACGACTTCCACCTGAGCTCGATCTGGTGCGCGCAGGGGGAGAGGGCGGGGGTCTGCGAGGAGACGCCGGCGAACCCGGCGGCTCGCTTGGTGCCCGCGAATGTCGCGGCGGCCTCTGATTGCTTCCGTTTCAAGGCGGACGTCTCCGCCGGCTGCACGACCTCGATCATGGACGATGCTGGGCTTGTCGAAACGGAGCGCGTCAATGTGACCGCCAGTCTCTACCCGCCGGGCTTCCATGCCGTGATGTCGGTGTTCGTCGGGCCCGATGTCGAACGATCGGTGCTCGCCATGCGCCTGTTCAACGCCGCCCTGACCGCGCTCGTCATCGCAGCCCTCCTGCGGCTCACCCCGGCCGGCCTGGCGAGCGCATCGGTCCTTGCGATCACGGTCACGTTCATCCCGCTCGGCCTGTTCGTCACGGCCTCGACGAACCCCAGTGCGTGGTCGATCATCGGCATCGGCGGCTACTGGGCCTTCGCCATCGCCTTTCTGCGACATCGCAACTGGCGCGACCGGCGGGGCTTGCTGCTCGCCGCTGCCAC
>CAMDKQ010000181.1 GCA_945901095.1 Bifidobacterium breve | reverse complement strand
GAGGTCGACTCTCGTCATCGGGAAGGCGCGACCCGCTACGTGCCCGGTGTCGCCAGCCCACACGGTCACCTCAAGCGAGCCCTCGTCATCGTCGACCCAATCCAGCGGCTGGACGGAAATCGGCCGGTTGAACAAGATGATGAGGAGCGTCTCGATGTCCGCTACGTCATCGAGATCCATCACGCCGAGAAGACCGTCGAGATCCCCGGCGACCATCGTAAACCTGTTGTCCTCCATGAAGAAAGCCTCATCCAGGTATGACACTCAGGCGCAGTTACTCGTACGGGATCCACCCGGTCGTCGCCCAAGCATGCGCAAACCCCCCGATGCCCGCCAGATGCACAGCGCCAAAACCCCTGATGCGGAGCACGCCGAAAAACGGGCCGTATCGGCCAACCCGCGCATAGGCTCGAGCCCATGACGGGGAGCACGAGCAGATGAGCACACTGGAGTACCAGCAGGTCCACGAAGCAGCCACCATCCGGGCACGCAGCCACCCCTCCCGGCCCTCACCCCAAGACGTCGAGGACATCGCCCAGGAGACGGTCGCCCGATTCGCGAAGCAAGAACCCGGCAGCATCGAGAACCCCGCCGCTTGGGCCAACACCGTCGCAGGCAATCTCTGCGTCAACCTCGCCCGATCGCAGCGTGGCGAGGGCCCCGAAATGGACGACAACGACGGGCCCGAAGCACTCGAACGCTTCCTTGTCTACGGCACTCGCTCAAGTCGTGCAGGCATTGCGATCATGCAAACCGGCATCCTCCTCGCGATGCTCAACCCGAGGGAGCGCGAGCTCGTCCAGCTCGTCGCCGAGGACACGCCGCAGGCGGACATTGCCGAGATCATGGGCTACGCCAACGCCGACAGCGTCAAGGTCACGCTCAACCGAATACGCAAGAAGATCAAGGACGGAGCGGCGGACGCCGGCCTGTCGCCCTACTGGCAGCGGCACCCCAGCCCCTACTGACGTCAATCCGTGAGCGAACGGCCGAAAGGCGGTGCGCAGTCGACCGGCGGCCCAGTGGTTTCGACTACCCCCAGATGATCCCGTCGGTGTCGTCGCTGGGCGGCGGCCCGCCATCGAGCCACGCGTGCAAGTGCGGGTTGAGATGCATGACCCCGGCGGATTCCAGCATCGCCCGGACGGCGTCGCGCTCGCCGAGCTCGTCCATCATGTCGTCGACTTCGTCGATCATCTCCGCCCCGCCCGAACCGCTCACGGCCGCCGGAGCCGGCTCCATCGGCGGAAGCGGTGCCAACGGCCGCTCCCGGCCAGTCGCCATGAGCGCGTGCTCGCGAGCGATCGCATCCTCGACGGACGGAGGCGGCGGCACGAGGATCTTCGAGATCGTGATCTCGGGAAATGGGTCCAGCCACATCCGAACCCATTCCATCGGGGAGGTCGGGCTCATGCGCCGCCGCAGGCTCGCAACAAACTCGTTATCAAGGTCGGCCCCCCGGTGAACGGCGTCCAGTCCGACGTAGAGGGCGTCGTCGCTCGTCGCGAAGACCGAGGCGAAGTGGTACGCGGGGTATCCAGACCTCGAGGTGAATGCGCGAAAGAGCTCGCTGCCTCGAAGGTCGAATGGCCCCGGGAAGTTCGCCCTGTTTGTGCCCGGCCACCGTGGCTGCGGAGATGTCTCGATAACTGGCACCCCTGCACCACTCGGCAGACGCGTCTCATCGTCGCCGAACCGGAATCGGTCGAAGTCGAGCACCATGCACAGCACCGTGTCGGCATCGACGAAGGCAGTGCCCTCGCAGAAGCGGACGAGCACATCGTCGGGGCTACCGCCCTTGTTCCAATGCAACTCGAGCATCAGATCCGCCATCCCCGCCGGCAAGTCGTGCGCGCCCATATCGCGAGTCTCTAGGTCCACGGTGGCGACGAGGGCGGCGGTGCTGCTCATCGGACGCCCATCATCGAACACCGCGATGAACGTCTTAACCATCCCGCGATCGATCGACCGAACCCGCCAGGTCTCCCCCTGCGCCGACAGACTCAATTCGGGACCCGGCGCGAGAGCAGACCACCTCGTCGAAGCGCGAGGCACACCCTCCCGCCATTCACCGCCTTCCCGCCAGAACACCTTCGTAGCCTCATGAAGAGTGGAGCTGGGTCCGAACCAGGAACCAAGACCGAACACCAATCCTGACTCGATCGAGACGAAAGCGCCGACGAACTCGACCGGCTCGCAATCCTCGAGACTGAACGGCTCAAGGTCCTCGAGCTCGACCATGTGGAGTGCTTGCACCAGAGCCGCAAGCATGGGGACCGGCAGTTCATCCATCGGCATGTCGGACAGCCAAGCTGCATCTGACGGAACAAGGTGCCTGATCGTCACCTCGCCGCAACTCGTCTCCAGCGACCATACGCCGCGAGGGTGGTCCGCGAACTCGTCCCAAAGAGCATCAAGGTCGTCTAATCGAACCCTGGCTGCGAAGGGTTCACGGCCGACCGCATCGAAGGTCGCAAGGCATGTGAACCGCTCATCGGGCATGGCCCAGATGCGAGTCACCGCGAACGGCGGGCAGCCATCGATGCTCACGACCGTCGGCGCAGCAACTACCAGCCCAGGGCTGCCCGCCCGCTCGCGCCCGGCGCCTAAATGAACGTCTGACCGGCTCATGAGATCCCACCCCGACTCTCGCGAACACGCGATGGCCCGCACCTCAGCGATCGATGCAGCGCCTAGAGCTCCCGGCCGCAGGCTGCCTTGAACTTCGATCGCATGTCATCGACCTGACTTCTCAAGGAGTCCTTCATTCCCGTCGGATCGTCGTCCGGAAGTGAATCGAACTGATCGATGAGATCCCGCCCCAGTGACGCGAGCATTTTGCAGTCTGGTGACAGGTCCGCATCACTCTGGCCGCACCCCGATAACGGAATGAGGAGCGCAAGAACAAACACTCCGGCAAGCCAGCGCTTTAGCATGATTCCCCCTTAGATTCGGACGGTAGCATGGTGCCGGCATTCGGGATGCAATTTGTGATTTTTGGCGGCGCCCCACGTCAGCCCCGGTGAGTGCCCGATGCGCGCACCCTGGGAGTCGCGAATTACTGCCCGCCGGGCACTTCCATCCCGCCTCAGGCGTAGAGACAATCACCAGTCTGCTTCCCCCGCGTACTTGCTGCGGTTGTCAGCCCAAGCCGCTATCGTCCAATGAACTCTTTTGGTTCAGGAATAACGGACGGGGGCTTATGACGGACGCAGCAACCATGACGCCACAGGAGTGGCTCGAAGCAGCAGACTCGCAATGGGGCACGAAACTCAGATCCGTCAGCCTGGCGACCGAGGTCTCCATCGCCCCGCATCTGCTCGAGAAGGCGGCCAAGGCATTCGGATTGGTCCATCAAAGCGCGCCCCACACAATGGAGCGCTTGCTGCAGAGGCGTCCCGCCGCCGTCGTGCTCACCTTCACCGGCGCCGCGACAACCGTGTACGAAGGCGGTGAATTCTGGCCGGGCTTCTGGGCAACGTGCGGGATCCGCCCGACGCCCCAAGACCAGGCGCTTTGGGGCAAGAGCTTTCTGGCTGCCCTGTCCTCCCTCGGCCTGCCCTGCTTTCCCGACCTCCCAATGCGATACCTAGGTCCGATCCTCATGCACACGGGTATCCCTGACTACTGCCTGCCCGACTACTTCTCGGTCCTCGAGCAAGCGATGCGCAGAGTCGGTTCCGATGCCGAGTCCATCGTCGGCTGGGTCATTCCTCGCATCGACACGGCGCTCACGAACATTGACGTTCCAGTTAGGCGCTTCTTCCAGTACGGCGGCGAATATGCGGTCGACTTCGTGGATCGCAGCCTTGATCTGATGATCAGGGTGAGTGCTGACGATTCCGTCGATGACGTCCAGCTCCCAGAGCGCATTATCGAAGGTGCCCGCCATTTCCTCGGCACGGAACGCGGCAACGTTGGCCGCGGCGCATTCCAGCACGCCCGGAATCGCAGCCTTCGCGCGACAATTCGCCTGCAGCCATATGCCGGCCAACTCCTCCTCTCGCTACCGGCAATCGACGATGTGGATCTGCACCACTCGTGGAGCATCTCGGCTGACGGCAATACGTCCCTCGTCTCGCCAAGGCCCGAACTCGGGGGCAGGAGAATCGGCCTCCAGTCGCATGCATGGCCCATCAGCCAGCCCGTTCGGCGCCTGTCCGTCACGGCCCCAGGCCGACCCGGGGCACAGGATTTTGCCCTGGTCGACGAGAAGGACCCAGTGTTGTTCTTCGACGAGGACGGCGCACTCCTGGCAGCGCACCTGTCGCTGCCGCCGGAGAACGTATGGGCCCTCATCGGGAATTCGGGCACCGCGCGGGACGAGGCCTTCGAGGCACGCATCCTTCAAGAGGAGCAGTCTCCCCTCGGATGGGCCGGCTGGCGACTGGTGATCGTCGACCTGCGCGATGCCCCGTCGATTTCGATCGGCGCCGGCCTACCGCGCCACCCGGTTCGAAATCAGACGAGGGCGACCCTTGAATCCTCCGAGGTTCTCACCTGGGTAACCGCCGCGGGACTGCCCCTGCACACGGCCCGCCCGCAGGTCCACCTGCCCGACAACATCGACTCCTCATGGTCCCTCACCGTGACCGATCTCGACACTGCGCGCCGAGTCATCCAGAGGTCGGTCGTCTCTACCGCAAATCTCCATGACTTCCTCGACCCATTCGACGGCCTGCCCGCACCCGTCGTCGGAAGGTTCGAGATCGCCGTCCGGGGCCCGCTCGGACGAGGCCTCAACCGAACCATCGCCATTGCCGAGGGGCTGGAGCTGTCGCCCAGCACGGCCTGGCGATCCTTCGGGCGCCTAGGCCTCACATCATGCGAGTTCGACATCGCTGGGCGCGGCCTTGAAGTGGCCCCGGGCCACGCCGTCATCGCGGGTGATCAAGTGGCCGAATCGGTCCAAGTGGTTGGAGGCACAGGGCGGCTCCAACTCAGTTTGGCGCCCCCTTCCATGGCGGTGGCCCTGACGCGGGAGGGCATTGCCGGGCGCTGGACCAACGGGTTTGTGCGTATCACGATCGAAGAGATCGACGGCACAACACTTGTCGTCCGTGTCCCGTCCGAGATCGGCCGCGCACCTCTTCATGTTGTTTCCGCCGGAGCCGCCGTCCAGGAGATCGCGCCCGATCATTCCTCCAGCGATGGCTACCTTCGATTTCGGCTCGCAGCCATGGCTGGCACAGCGAGGGAGTTGACAACGTGCGAGCTGATGATCGACGTGCGTGGCTCCCGGGTCCGCGCAGCGTTAGTCCAGCCTGCCGCCATCGCGTCCGGGATTCGTGCCGAGGCAGCGACCCTGATCCTCGACGACTTCAGCGGGGGCGATGTCGCCCTTCGGGTGTGGGCCGTTCACGAGCCTTGGCAGCCGCCGGCCGACCTCGTCGTCGACCCGGAAGGCAAGGCAGTCCTTCCCGACAGGCTTGCAGGGGCCGGCACCCTATGCACCTCATGGAGTCGAGTCGATCCATGGCTGCCGACCGAATGGAACTGGCTGCCTGAGCGCGGCAACTACCGGATCATCGAACGCGACCCAGACCCCGAGACCGCATCCACCGCAGCACGAGCCCTTGCCTTGGAGATCGATTCCGACGAGAAGCTCAGCGCCGACAAAGCATGGCCGCTGCTTGCGATGCGCTACCGACTACCCCAAACCCTGCTGCCATGGCCAACTGTCCAGTCGCTTACTCGCGGTTTGGCGCAGGAGCCTCGGGACGCCCTGATCTCGCTTCTGGCATGTCCTGCGTCGCCGGCAGAGCAGGCGAAGATGCTGATCCAGTCGGGGGTCGTGTCCCAGCTCGATACCAGTCCCACCGCCCCCCGGCAGCTTGATCCTGCGCTGGACGAGTTCCTGCAGTTCGCGATCACCACCAACCCACTCGTCGGCGCGCTGTTGGCGATTCCTACTCTCATCGACCCTGCTAGCGTCGCGATGCTCCCGAATGCCTGGGAAGCAGCCCGGCATACCTACGGCGACGAATTCGTCTCAATCCTCGCAGGGACGGGAGATCCCAAGCCCAAGGCCGGAGGGTTCGCCGGGGCGTCAGTCCTCGACCGGATGGCGGCTCAGCAGTTCAACGACTTGCTCGCCAGCCTCAGGGTCGTTCCCAAAGCACTGCTCGATAAGGACTCGCGCTTCAAGGCTGGTCTCGCCCTGTTCGAATCTCGGGGACGTGATTCGATGACCCACGTGGGCAGGGATGGCCGGCTTCGAATCGAGGCCATGAATGCGATTCTCAGGGACTGGCATTTCACCGAGGCACTCGCGGTGATCGCCGCCCGGTCCGACGAGGGTCACCGAGGCGGGTGGCAGTCACTGAGCGCGCAGTCCATCGGCTTCGCGCTCATCGGGCGG
>CAMDKQ010000180.1 GCA_945901095.1 Bifidobacterium breve | reverse complement strand
TCGGGTAGCCTCACCTCATCGCCCGAGGAGGACTCATGAACGCAGTCCGTGTTTTTAGCTCCGCAGCAACGGGTATCGCTGCAATGAGTTTGGTCGCCGCCGGATTTCCGTCGGTGGCCAACGCGGCTAACAAGCCGGGAGATAGGTGCACGAAGGCTGGCATCACGATTCATGTGGGCAACATCGATATTCGCTGCACGAAAAAGGGAAGCGCGCTCATCTGGGTGAAACTCGCGAGCGGGGGCGGATCAAGCAGCGGGTCAGGATCGAGCCTGGGTATCACGTCTAATGCCAGCATCCCGAAGGCCATCCAGAACTGGGGCCTGGCTGTCGACACCTACGATGCTGGCAGTGGGAAGGCCGGAGTCATGCAGATCAAGGGGGTCACGCCACCCACCTTCGGCAATGCAGATGATGACGCGATGTACCGCCACATTCTGGGCATCTACGGCCTCGAAGTGAAGGGAGCCAAAGAGCCCCAGATGGCCTTTATTGCACCCCTCGGCACGCCGGTGATCTCGATGGTCGATGGCACGGTCTGCGATCTCCCGACGCTCTACAGCAACGACTACAGCGTTCGAGTCGCTCCCACGGGTACCCCCTGCACGTCGGGCATGGCCCCAATCCTGTTCGAGCACGAGCACCTCAATAGCCCGCAGGTGAAGGTGGGCGACAAGGTGAAGGCGGGTCAGCAGATCGGCACCGTCAGCGATTACAACCCCCATTGGAAGGCCAAGGGTCTCGGAATGATCGAGACTGGCGTCTTCTTTTCCAAGAACGACAACAGCGGCAAGCCGTGGCATGCCTGCCTCGCCAACTACCTCGCCCCGGCCAAGAAGGCCTCGATGATCACCGTGCTCACATCGATCCAGAAGGCATGGATCGCCGAGCGAGGTGATCCGACGCTCTACGATCTCGCAGCACAGAATCCAGTGGGCTGCCTCACCACCGTCGACATCACCGACAGCAACACCGGCGCTAGGTAGTCCGGCGCGGGCAACCCACGGCATCACGCTGGGAGTTGGTGGCGTCCGAGGGGCGTGGAAGGATACGGCTGTGGCTTCCGCGATCCCGAATGTGCTCTCCGGACGCTACGCATCAACTGCCATGAACGACATCTGGTCGCCGGCCTCGAAGATCGTCCTCGAGCGAAGGCTCTGGATCGCGGTGATGAAGGCGCAGTCTGAACTGGGCCTGTCGATCCCCGCAGCAGCCATAGTCGATTACGAGTCGGTCCTCGAGCAGGTCGATCTGCAGTCGATCTCCGATCGGGAGCGTGTGACGAAGCACGACGTCAAGGCGCGCATTGAGGAGTTCAATGGCCTCGGGGGGCACGAGTTCATTCACCTCGGGATGACGTCGCGGGATCTCACTGAGAACGTCGAGCAACTCCAGATCCGCAAAGCTCTCCTCCTTGTCCGCGACAAGAGTGTGGCGGCACTAACGCGCCTCGCCGCGCTTGCCGCCCAATACTCCGACACCGCCATCACCGGCAGGTCTCACAACGTTCCGGCCCAGACCACCACTCTGGGCAAACGGTTCGCGAGCGCCGCGGATGAGCTGCTTTTGGCCTATGCGCGCATCGATGAGTTGCTGGCGCGCTACCCGCTGCGCGGCATCAAGGGCCCCGTTGGCACGGCTCAGGACATGCTCGACCTGTTCGACGGCGACGCGTCGAAGCTGCAGGCCCTAGAGGAGGGAGTGGCCAACCACCTCGGATTCACTGACGTGCTCACGAGCGTCGGACAGGTTTACCCGCGCTCACTTGACTTCGACGTCGTCTCAGCCCTCATGCAGGTGGCGGCCGGCCCGTCAAGCCTTGCCACGACCATCCGCCTCATGGCCGGCCTCGACCTCGTAACCGAGGGCTTCCGACCAGGGCAGGTGGGATCCTCCGCGATGCCGCACAAGATGAACAGTCGCTCCTGCGAGCGTGTGAACGGATTCGCCGTCCTCCTTCGCGGCTACCTCGCCATGACTGCGGAACTGGCCGGCAACCAGTGGAACGAGGGAGATGTCTCGTGCTCGGTAGTGCGACGGGTTGCCCTCCCGGACTCGTTCTTTGCCGTTGACGGGCTCTTCGAGACGTTTCTCACGGTGCTCGACGACTTCGGTGCCTTCCCCGCCGTCATCGATCGCGAACTCGACCGCTACCTACCCTTCCTCGCGACGACCAAGATTCTCATGGCCGCCGTGCGCGCCGGGGTTGGTCGAGAAACCGCCCACGAGGCCATCAAGGAGCATGCGGTGTCGGTGGCCCTTGCACTGCGCGAACAGGGTGCAGCCGAGAACGACCTCCTCGACCGACTTGCCGCTGACGAGCGGCTCGGCCTGTCTCTGAGTGACCTTCGATCACTCATCTCCAAACCGCTCAACTTCACCGGCGCCGCCACCACCCAGGTGCAGGCCGTTGTCGAGCGAGTGGGCATCATCGCCGCGAGGCACCCAGGAGCGTCCGCCTACCAACCTGGAGACATCCTGTGAGCATCGACCCGAGCCAGTACAACCTTCCCGACGGCTATACACACCTGTACTCCGGCAAGGTCCGAGACCTCTATGTGACGCCAGAGGATCGCCTCCTATTCGTGGCGAGCGATCGCATCTCCGCCTTCGACTGGGTGCTGCCCACCGTCATCCCCGACAAGGGCCGGATTCTCACGCTGCTCTCGCTGTGGTGGTTCCACCAACTCGAAGGAGTCGTCCCCAATCACCTCCGCGGCACCAACGTGCCCTCGGCAGTGAAGGGCCGGGCGATGGTCTGCGACCGCCTCGAGATGCTGCCCATTGAGTGCGTCGTTCGCGGGTACCTCACCGGGGGCGGACTCGCCGACTACCGCGAGGCGGGATCGATCTGCGGGGTCGGGCTGCCACCAGGGCTCAAGGACGGGTCACTGCTCCCGAAGCCGATCTTCACCCCCGCCGAAAAGGCGCCGCTCGGCGAGCACGACCGAAACGTCACCTTCGACGAGGTCATGATGCTGATCGGACAGGAGGAGGCCCAGGAGCTCAAGCGCCTCTCGCTGGAGATCTACCGACGGGCCGACGACCTCGCGCGCGAGCGAGGGCTCATCCTCGCCGACACCAAGTTCGAATTCGGGATCGGCCTCTCAGGGAAATACGTCGGGCAGGTTGTGCTCGCCGATGAGGTCCTCACCCCCGATTCCTCCCGGTTCTGGCCACTGCTCGAGTGGGAGCCTGGTCAGGCCCAGCCGTCATTCGACAAGCAGTACATGCGGGATTGGCTCATCTCCCCTGCATCCGGCTGGGACAGGGCGAGCAACACCCCGCCACCACCCCTGCCCGACGAGGTCGTTGAGAAGACACGCGCCAAGTACATCGAGGCCTACGAGCGACTCACCGGGGAGACCTTCAGGTGAGCACCTGGCTCGTCACGGGAGGTGCCGGTTACATCGGCGCGCATGTCGTGCGTGAGCTCGCTGCGAGTGGGCGCAGAGTCGTTGTCCTCGACGATTTCTCGAGCGGCCTTGAACGAAAGGTGCCCACGGGTATCCCCATTGTCCGCGCGGCTGTCGCCGATCGCGAGGCAGTTTCTGCTGCTCTCGTTGAGCATAAGGTCGACGGCGTCATCCACCTGGCTGCCAAGAAGGCGGCAGGGGAATCCGTCGGCATCCCACTGCACTACTACCGCGAGAACGTCGTGGGCATGCTCAGCCTTCTCGAGGCGATGCACGAAACCGGCGTGAAGCGATTCGTGTATTCATCCTCCGCGGCCGTGTACGGCACGCCCGTCGCCAATCCGATCAGCGAGGATTCACCGTTGGTCCCCGAATCGCCGTACGGTGAGACGAAGGTTGTCGGGGAGTGGATGACCCGCGATCAGGGCATCGCAAGCGGCTTGTCGTGGGTGGCCCTTCGGTACTTCAATGTGGCCGGGGCGGCCAGTGATGATCTCGGCGACAACAGCGTGAACAACCTCGTGCCGATGGTCTTTCGAGCCCTCGCCGACGGTGATCGTCCAAGGATCTTCGGCGATGACTACCCGACGCCCGACGGTACCTGTATCCGCGACTACATCCATGTTGCAGACCTCGCTGAGGCCCACGTTGCGGCCGCAGCCCACTGTGAATCAAACGAGAGCGCCCTCGCCCTGAACGTGGGTCGCGGGGTCGGATCCTCTGTCCGCGAGGTCATGAACATGGTGTCCGAGGTCGTTGGATCGGACGTTGATCCGCTCACGGTCGGCCGTCGTGCGGGCGACCCTCCCGCCTCGACAGCAGCGACCGTGCGAATCTTGGAAACTCTCGGATGGTCAGCGCGGCGTGATCTTCGTGACATGGTCGCCTCGGCGTGGTCAGCGTGGCAGGCGCACCCGCCTCACTGACGTGTGAGATCGGTCCGATATTCGGACTCTCCCCAGAACATCGCGAAAAACTTTTTTGCGAACACCGTGGAAACACGGTGGTGCTCATCGCCGACGTGCGCAAGAGTGGATGGCAAGGCAGTCGATATTCTGACATTGGCTGGACGAGAACACCCCATGAACGGAGAACACAGTGAAGAACAGGCGCAATATTCGTCGCTGGGCCATCGCGCCCGCGCTCGCTGGCATCCTCATGCTGTCGGCCTGCGGCTCAGGCGGCGCCCCCGAAGCTGTCGTCCTGCCAAGCAGCAATGGGCAGCCTGCCGCTGACGGTGGCTACATGCTGCCCGACTGCACCGGGGTGGACCCTGCCAATTGCGTGTACGACGGCTTCGATCCGGCCGTTAACGGCTTTAGTTTCGCAAACTGGGCCGCTGTCGGCACCGTTGATGCCACCTCCCTCGTTGCCCTTTTCGGTGAAGAGGCGGTGTGCGCGGAGACGACCGCCGAGGGGTGCGTTCTCTTCCCTGCAGCCGAGCAGTGGGCTGCCCAGGTCAATGAGGCGATGGTCGGTGGTCGCTGCGAGGGTATGGCCGTCATGGCGCAGCGCCTGTTTTCGAATTCTGCGTCACTCATCGATCTCGATCCCGCTGCCACATCGACCTTCGCCCTTTCGAAGGACGACTCCGACGTCGTCGACGCAATCGACTTCTGGTGGACCACGCAGATGTTCGTTCCGGTCCAGGAGGCCTATATGGCCTTCCATGAGTACGAGCCATCCGAGGTCGCAAAGGAACTGGCAGCAGGGATCGCCTCGGGCAAGAACTACACCCTCGCCATCTACTCCGACAAGGGTTCGGGCCACTCGATCACGCCATTTGCTGTTGTCTTCAACGGCAAGACATACGCCATCTCCGTGTACGACAACAACTACCCCGGGACAGTGCAGCAGATCGTTGTCGATCCCGAGACCGAACGCTGGAGCTACGCAGCAGGCGCGACAACACCGGGCGCCCCGACTGATGGGTGGGCGGGAGGCAAGTCAACAATCGACCTCACCCCGATGGCGGCACGGGCGGTGCCGACAAGTGCTCCGTTCGCTGACTCGGAGACGAAGGGAACGGTCAGCGCTCGCGGCAACACCTCCAACCTCCTCGTCACCTCTGCTGACGCTGACACGATCGTCGGCGTCACGTTCACCATCGACGGCAAGATCTACGACACGACAGATCCCGCCACTGTCCTTCCCGACGGAATCTACGCCCGGCCATTGCTTGGCGCGGGCTTGTCAGGCAACGGAACATCGGTCATCGTCGATCGGGATCGTGTTCCTGAGTTCGAGGCGGACGGTGTTGCCCGGTCGCGAGAGACGAACGAAACCCAAGATGACGCCGACTACACGATGTCCATCGACTCCGATGGCGCTCCGCGCGTCACCGTGCGCACGAGCACCGGGCCCCGCGAGGACGACAGGTCGACCTTCCGGGCGGAGAACGGCGGCGGGGTCGAGGTGGCACCACCACCCGGCCGTGAGGCCGACGTGAATATGGCCAACGGGTACAACAACTTCAATGCACCCGTGCCGGACGGCGGAAGCTTCAACGTCGGGCCAAACAACCGGCGCGGCGAGGCGCCAATCGGCTTCTCCGACGGCACGGGCCGTCAGGGTCCGGCCTTCAACATCCCCAGGGAGAACCCGGGAGGCGGGGTTATTGACCGACGGGCACAGTTCGACCCACAGACCGGCGAAATCATCGTGAGGGAACGCCCAGGGCGCCCTGAGCAGGTAAATGGCGCACAGGTCGATCAGTTCCGGGCGATGGCCGGACCCGGTCCCGGTCCCGACGCTGGTCCCAACCCTGGTCCTGACGGTGGTCCCAACCCCGGAGCCAGTGGTGGCCCGCAAGGCGCAGGTGGGCCGGCACAGCCCGGCGGCGGCGACGGACCCCGACCTGACCAGTCCGGTGCACCCGGTGGTGGTCCCGCAGGACCAGGTCCTGACCAGTCCGGCGCACCAGGCGGTGGCGCACCCGCACCCGCACCCGGAGGCGGAGGCGGAGCACCCGCAGCACCCGCACCC
>CAMDKQ010000179.1 GCA_945901095.1 Bifidobacterium breve | reverse complement strand
CATCGCCCCTTTCAGTGGAGGCAGCGACGGCTCGATTCGAGCCCACATCTCGTCAGAGAGAACAGCGGTACGTGACAAATCCCCATAATCAGGCCTCACACCCGCTCAATATTGGAGACACGCCCTAGCTCACGCGTGGCCATCGGCCGTTAGGCTTGTGCCATGTCGGGCCGTGTCCTCGTTGTCACGGATTCAACCTCGTACCTGCCCCGGGGATGGGCGCTGTCCGAGTCGATCTTGATCGTCCCTGTCCAAGTGATTGTGGGCGGTCGTCCGCATGACGAGACGGACGACGACCAGGCACAGGCCGTGATCCGGGCCCTCGAGCAGTGGCAACCCGTCACGACCTCGCGGCCTTCACCGGAACGATTCCTCCAGGCCTTTTCCGCGGCAGCCAAGGCTGGTGCCAGCCACGTCGTCGCGGTCACCCTCTCCGCTGACCTATCTGCCACCTACGAGTCAGCGCTGCTTGCAGCCAAGGAGTCTCCCCTCCCGGTCGAGGTCGTCGATTCGCGCACAATCGCGATGGGCCTGGGCTTCGCGGCAGTGGCCGGTGCGCGACTGGCTGCGGCGGGTGCGAGCGCTCTAGAGGTCGCCGAGGCAGTCAGGCGCAGAGCCGAAAGTGCCCAGGTCACCTTCTACGTCGACACACTGGAGTATCTGCGGCGAGGCGGGCGGGTGAGTGCCGCTCGAGCCGCCGTCGGTCACGCACTTCAAGTGAAGCCGCTACTCCACATCGACGACGGCCGCGTCGCGATGCTCGAAAAGGTCCGAACCGCCAGCCGAGCCCTTGCCAGACTCACCGAGATTGCAACCGAATTCGCCGGCTCAAGACCGGTCGATATCGCTGTTCAGCACCTATCCGCGGGCGCCCGTGCCGCGGACCTCGCGGCCAATCTGCGCGTGCGACTGCCGGTAGCGTCCGTCGTCGAATGCCCGGTCGGAGGCGTCGTCGGTGCGCACGTGGGCCCCGGCATGGTTGCAGTGGTCGTGTCGGTTCGGGACGACGCATGAACGCGCTCGTCCGGTGAATATGTTGCTCTGGTGGGGGCTGGCGGCCGCTTGCGGATACGCGCTGGGCTCCATCAACCCGGCCGTTCTCATCGCGCGACTGTTCGGCAAGGACCTGCGGCAGGTGGGCTCAGGGAATCCGGGGGCGACGAATGTCGGCAGGGCCCTCGGCACGAAATGGGGAGTGCTCGTCGGATTCCTTGACGTCCTCAAAGGACTCGTCCCGGCCCTCCTCTTCGGCCTCTTCGTTGGCGAGATCGCGGGAGAGATTGCCGGATTCGCGGCCGTCCTCGGCCATATCACCTCACCCTTCCTGAAAGGCCGCGGAGGCAAGGGAGTCTCGACGACCCTTGGCGCGATCCTCGGCGTGCAACCTTGGTTCGCGATCCCTGTGCTGGCCGCCTTCGGCATCGGCGTGGCGGTGTTCCACCGCGTGGGGATTGGCGCGGCGATCGCGGCAGCAGTGCTCGCGGTCACCGGAGTCGTCTACTGGCGAGTGGGCTGGGCCGATGGTTCCGACGCAGTGTTTGCGGTCGTGCTCGCCGCCCTCGTTCTCGGACGCCACTGGCGCAATCTGCGCCAGGCAATCTGGCACTGAGCGGCCAATCCACAGGGTGTCGAGCCGAGGGGATTTCCTCCCCAAGTTGAACCTCAGGCTGGCAGAGGTGAGTTCGACGTTCGTAACGTCCGGGCATGAATCCACGGATCATTGCGGCACGCAACGACTTCGACGACCAGGTGATGAACCGGTTGCAGCGGCTCGCGGATCAATGGCGTCCCTTGGCCCTTCCTGTCATCGATGCCACCCCTGAGGGCGTAACCGAGAGGGATCCGGCTCCCGTGTCTGCTCTGATCGGTGCATCCGGGATTCTCACCCGGTTGGATCGGCGGTCCCTTCGGGCGGTGATCGCCCTTGTCTGCGCCGCAGGGCTCATCGCGGGGTGGATGTGGTGGCAGGGGCGTCCGAGGGCTGTGGCGATGGCTCCGGTCCTGACAGCTGAGGGGAGCGCGGTGACTGGCACTGGTCCCGCATCGGGCATTGTCGGCGGCGATGTCGTCGTCCATGTGCTCGGGGCCGTGCGAAGGCCCGGACTGCTGAAGCTTCCGGCCGGAGCCCGCGTCGATGATGCAATTACCGCGGCCGGGGGAGTGAAGACTCCCAAAGCCCTATCGTCGGTCAATCTCGCCCGGATCCTTGTTGATGGAGAGCAGATCGTCGTCACCGCCGATGGAGCCCCGGATGGCGGGCAGGGCGCGGGTGCGAGCCCCGGTATCGGGCTCAACTCCGCGAGTGCGAGCGAATTCGAATCGCTCCCCGGGGTTGGCCCGGTACTCGCCCAGCGCATCGTCGACTGGCGAACCACGAACGGCTCCTTTCGAAGCATCGACGAACTCGGAGAGGTCTCGGGCATCGGCGACTCAATTCTGGAGCAGTTGAGGCCGCTGGTGCATGTGTGATCGACGCCCGACTCCTCCTCCCGGCGGCGACCGCCTGGTTCGCCGCCGTGGTCGTCATCGTCGGGGCTGGATTCGTGGCGGATCCGGTGGAACGGCACGGCCATGCCATCGCGATCGCAGCGTGCGTATGCGCGGCGGCCGTTACCGTGCTCGCCTTGGCCGTTCGACTACCGAAGGCATGGCGTCCAGCATTGTTCTCGGCGGCCTTGGGTCTCATGCTCGGTGCCTGTTCGGCCGGAGCCCACGTCTGGGCCACCACAGCTGAGCCGGTCGCGGGCTGGGTAACGGCGCGAGCCTCCGCATCGGTCATCGCCGTCGTCAACGGTGAGCCCGTCACTCGAGCCAATGGCTCGGCAGCCGTGTGGCAGTCGTCGTCCTCGACCGAGGTCCGTATCGCCACGAGCATGATCTCCGCCCGCGGGGAGCGTGTGCTCGTCGACCTCCCGATCAGCATGCGTGTCGACGACCCTGATCTTGTCCCCGCGCCCGGTACCGAGATCGCGATATCCGGCAGGCTCGGCCCGGCGGCGAAGCCTGATCTCGCGGCGGTGCTCACGATGCGCTCCGAATCCGGGATAACAATCCTGCGTTCGCCCGGCCCGATTGATGCAGCGGCATCATCAATGCGCGAGGGGCTTCGGGAATCGCTCACGGGGGTTGGCCCGGATGCCGCGGCACTCGTCGCCGGCCTCTCAGTGGGCGACGAGTCACTGCAATCGGCAAGTCTCGATGATTCGATGCGAGCCTCAGGGCTCTCGCACCTCACGGCCGTCAGTGGCGGAAATGTAGCGATCATTTTGGCGGTCGTGCTCGTCTTGGCGCGGATGCTTCGCTGGCGCATGCCCACACGGGTCATCGTGGCGCTGGCAGCCCTCGGCTACTTCGTCGTTCTCGTTCGGCCGCAGCCGAGCGTTGTTCGCGCGGCCGTCATGGGGGTGGTGATGCTCCTCGCACTTCTTACCGGGGGCCGGCGGTCCGGGCCGGCGGTTCTCGCGACGGCAGTGCTCGTGCTCGTCGTCGTGTCGCCCGCACTCGCTGTCTCCTGGGCCTTCGGGCTCTCGGTGTTCGCGACCGGTGGTCTCATCCTCCTTACCCCCTCCGTTGCCGCGGGTCTCGCGCGCTGGCGGTTGTCGAGGCGATGGCCGCCAGCCCTGCAGGAGGGCGTGGCCGTCACCACCGCCGCGCAACTTGCGACCCTTCCGCTCCTCGTCGCGATGGGGGTGAGCGTCGGATGGGTTGCGGTCCCGGCGAACCTGCTCGCGATGCCCGCGGTTGCACCGGTGACGATCCTCGGCCTCGTCGCTGGAATCGTGGCCCCGTTCAGCCTCCCTGCCGCGGCCGGGATCGCTCAGGTTGCGGCGCTGCCTGCCGCCTGGATCGCATGGGTCGCGAGCACCTGCAGCACCCTGCCATTCGCTGCTCTCCCGTGGCCGTCTGGTCTCCCAGGTGTTGTCCTGCTCGCCCTCGTTACCCCCTTGCTCTTCATTGCCGTTCGACTGATGCGCCGCCGATATCCGAAAGGTGTTCCGCGGCCCGTGACGACGGCCGCGATCGCGGTGATCGTTGTGGTTTCGTCGGTCCTTGCCATCGCACCGCCGAGCCGGCGCGGGTGGCCACCTCCCGGGTGGCTCATGGTCGCCTGTTCAGTCGGGCAGGGTGACGGACTCGTCATACGCGACACTGAGGAGGCAGCGATTGTCATCGACACTGGACCCGATCCTGCCCTCATTGATGCTTGCCTCGACGACCTCGGTGTCACGGCGGTGACCGCTCTCATCCTCACCCACTTCCACGCCGACCATGTCAACGGCCTGCCGGGAATCCTGCGCAACCGGCAGGTCGCCACTGTGTTCGTCAGTCCCGTCAACGACCCGCCCGAACAGGTCGCGATGGTGCTCGGTTGGCTGGACGGCATCGCACCGGCGCCGGTGGCCGTGAGGGTGGGGGAGGTCCGGACAACGGGCTCGGTGAGTTGGCGGGTGGTGTGGCCGCGCCGGGTGATCCGCGCCGGGTCGATCCCGAACAATGCGAGCGTGAGCGTCGTCCTCGAGGCCGAAGGCACGACCTTCCTCCTTGCCGGAGATGTGGAGGCGGAGGCGCAGAGCGCGATCATCGCTGCCGAGCCCGACCTTCGCGTCGATGTCGTGAAGGTTCCCCACCATGGCTCACGCAATCAGGACCCGCGACTGCCAGCCTGGTCCGGTGGCCGGATTGCACTCGTGAGCGTGGGGGTGGGCAACACCTATGGTCACCCGGCGCCTGAAACCCTTGACGCGTGGGTTCGCGCGGGGGCTCTCGTCGGCCGGACCGACGAGCAGGGCGACCTCGCGGTCGTCCGCGATGCAGATGGCAACCTCGGTCTCGTCACCCGCGGCAACTGACCGAGAGGCCCGTACACGGCGATAGACTGCGGCCCCGACGAAGACGCTGGTAGGAGCACTGAGATGACTGACGTAAGTCCGGTAAACGCGGCACCACGATCGAAGGTGCGCTTCGGGTTGCGAATCAAGTTGCTCGTCGCGTTCGCGGCCGCGTTGACCTTGATGTTCGCTGTCCTCTCGGTTTTCACCATCACCTACGTCACCGATGCCGCGCAGGCGAAGATCCAAGCGGATATCCAGCAGACGGCCAACGGGACGGCCCTGGCGGTCAATGTCCCCGGTGTGGTGCAACTGCTGAGCGATCTTCCGAACTACGACCCTGAAAACCCGTATCCCACAACGAATGAGCAATACACCAAGTTCGGTTCAGAACTGTTCCACGTGCGCGAACTCGTGCCCCAGGCGCGCCCATACCTTTACGGGGTCGATCCCAGCTCAGGAGAACTCTTCTGGATCGCCACCTGGGAGGGCCTCGCCTCTCCCGGGGGCGCACTGGCGCCAGGTACTCCTCCGCCTCCAGCCGGCGGCCCCGCTCCCGATGGCGGACCGAATCCACCCCCTGCTGGCGGACCGAATCCGCCCCCTGCTGGCGGACCGGGCCCAGGTCCTGCTGACGGACCGGGCCCAGGTCCATCGGCCGGCCCATCAGCAGGACCGGCACCTGCGTCTGCACCTGCAACCGGACCAACCGGCGCTCAGGAGGTCGGCCTGGTTGGCTACCGCGAACCGGTCTCTGAGTCCGTCGATTCCGAGCGGATCGCGCGGATGCAGGATGGGCTCGAGGCGCCGATCGGACAATCCCCGTTCACGAATGAGGATGGTTCGTGGATCGCCGCATACGCGCCGGTCGTCGGGGACGACGGCACCGTCGTCGCGGCGGTCGGGGTCGACTATCCACTCTCCTACCTAGAAGATGTCCGCTCAGGGGCCGTGCGGGTCGTCGTCCCCCTCCTCCTCGCCGGGTATGTGGGGCTCCTCCTTCTCGTCCTTGTGGTCTCGACCTGGCTGACCCGCCCCCTCAAGCGACTGACGGTTGCCACGGCCCGAATCGCCGAAGGCGAATACGATCTTGATCTGTCGGAGGTCTTGAAGACTCGCTTCCCGGACGAGATGGCCGTGCTTGCCGAATCGTTCACCAGAATGGCCGAAAAGGTTCGGATCCGAGAGAGGACCCTCACCCAGCAGGTCCGACAACTCCGCGTAGAGATCGACGCCGCCAAGCGCGAGCAGGCGGTTGCCGAGATCACCGAATCGGATCACTTCGCTTCGATTGCCGCGAAGGCAGACGCCCTGCGTCGCCGCAATGATGATGAGCCCGCTGACACTGGCGGCGACCCTCCTCGCTAGGCCACATCGATGGGTATCGAGGTATGGGTACCCATACCGATGCTAGGTTCGCCCAATGAAGACCACCGTTGAGATCAACGATGCGCTCCTGACTCGGGCCAAGGATTTGGCCCACCGTCGCGGGTGCACCCTTCGCTCAGTGCTCGAGGAGGGCCTGCATCACGTTCTGAAGCAGGACGACTCTCGGCACGACTTTTCCCTGCGCG
>CAMDKQ010000178.1 GCA_945901095.1 Bifidobacterium breve | reverse complement strand
AATGCAAAGCCAAACCCGGCTCATTCGTCTGGCTCGGCCTATTCGAGCCGACGAAGGCCGAACTCGCTACCGTCGCCAACGTCTTTGAACTGTCGCCCCTTCAGGTCGAGGACGCTGCGAACGATGCTCAGCGACCAAAGGTTGAAGTGGGCCCGGGTGGGCGCGTGTTCGTCATCGCAAAGGTTCTCGACTACATCGAGCGCTCCTCCGATGTACAGACAGGGCAACTCGCCGTGTTCATCGGCCCTTGGTTCGCTGTCACCGTGCGCTTCGGCCAGATTGGTGACCTCCGTGGCATTCGCGAGCGTCTTGAGGACAGCGCAGATCTCCGCTCGCACGGATCGATAGCTGTCCTGTATTCCGTCCTTGACCGCGTCGTCGACGGGTACCTCACCGTCACTGACGAGATTGCTCAAGACATTGAGGACGTCGAGACCGAGGTGTTCAGCGGCATCCCTTCGGATAACAATGCCAACCGCATCTACCGACTCAAGCGCGAGAATGTCGAAATCCGCCGGGCCGTCTCGCCACTCGTTCCCTTCGCCCAGTCGTGGGTCACCGACTCGACGACCTGGATCCCGGCCGACATGGTCCCCTACTTCCGTGACATTGGCGAGCACATGTTGCGTGCTTCAGACTCAACAGAGTCGAGCGACAACCTGCTCATGACCATGCTCATGGCCTCAACGTCGCTGCAAGACCTGCAGCAGAACCGCGACATGCGCAAGATCAGCTCGTGGGTAGCCATCGCTGCGGTTCCGACGATGATTGCCGGCATCTACGGCATGAATTTCGACTACATGCCAGAACTGCACCAGCCTTGGGGCTACCCCGCGATTCTTCTTCTCATGGGCACCGCCTGCTATTCGCTCTTCCGGGCGTTCAAGAGATCAGGCTGGCTCTGACAGACGAAGTCGCGGTGTTCAGGCGACGAGTACGCCGGTCATGAGAAGCAAGATGAGGAGCAAACCCAGAACGATTCGGTAGATCACGAATGGCAGATAGGTGCGGGTGGTGACCCAGCGCAGCAGCCAGGCGATGACGGCGAATCCGCTGATGAAAGCGATGACGGTCGCGAGGATGGTTGGCCCCCATGCCACCACCGGGTCACTGCTGATCTTCGTCGCCTCGTAGAGTCCCGACGCCACGACGGCCGGAATGGCGAGGAGAAATGCGTACCGGGCCGACGCCTCTCGGGTGTAGCCGAGAGCGAGACCGGTCGAAACCGTGGCTCCCGATCGGGACACGCCAGGAATGAGCGCCAGGGCTTGGCCGAGCCCGAAAAGGATGCCGTCCTTGGCATTCAGGTTTGAAATGGCGAGTTGGTGACGTCCCAGGGCGTCGGCCACGCCGAGGATGATGCCGAAAAGAATGAGCGTGCCCGAAACCAGCCATAGGTTGCGTGCCGCGGTCTCGATCTGGTGCGAGAACACCAGGCCCAGCACCGCGATCGGGATCGTTCCGATGATGATGTACCAGCCCATTCGCGCATCAATGCTCGAGCGCAGCGCTGGCTTTACGAGCGACCGAGCCCATGCCGAGATGATTCTGGCGATGTCGCGCCTGAAGTAGACGATGACCGCGAGTTCGGTGCCGATCTGGCTCACGGCGGTGAACGCAGCGCCGGGATCCTGCCAGCCGAGTAACTGGCTCACGACGAAGATGTGCGCGCTCGATGAGACCGGCAGGAACTCGGTGATGCCTTGGACGAGTCCGAGAACGACAGCCTCGAGCCAAGAGATCGGAACCACTAGTCGGCCAGCCCCGCCTCGACAAGAATTTCGCCCATCGTCACCAGAGCAGCGATGCGCTCCTCAAGGGTGGGTGCGGTCGGGCTGATGGTGAGGGTCGTGACGCCCGCCGCGGCGTAGGCGGCAAGGCGATCGCGCACGCGCTCGCGCGGTCCGATGAGCGAGGTTTGGTCGATGAATGCCTGCGGCACCGATCCAGCGGCCCCGCGGTAATCCTTCGCCATGTATTTCGCTTGGATCTCGTCTGCCTCGGCCTCGAATCCCATGCGGCTAGCGAGCTGGTTGTAGAAGTTCGTCTCCTTGCTCCCCATCCCGCCGATATACAGGGCGGCGTAGGGACGGATCATGTTCGCGCACGCGGAGACGTCGTCGCCAAATGCGACAGGAACGGACGGCACGACGTCAAAGCCTTCAAGGGTGAGGCCGGCGCGCTCCCGGCCAGTGCGGATGTGCGCCATCGAATCCGCGGCATGCTCCGGGGAGAAGAAGATCGCGAGCCATCCGTCGGCGATTTCGCCAGCAAGCTCGAGGTTCTTCGGGCCGATCGCAGCGAGGTAGATCGGGATGTGCTCACGCACCGGGTGAACGGTGAGGGTGAGGGCTTTGCCCGGGCCCTCTGGGAGCGGCAGCGTGAAGAACTCGCCGTCAAAAGAAACCCGTTGGCGCGCGAGGGCCATCCGTACGATCGCGACGTACTCGCGGGTGCGCTGCAGGGGCTTGGTGAAACGGACTCCGTGCCACCCCTCGGACACCTGTGGGCCCGAGACGCCTAGGCCGAGTCGAAATCGGCCGCCCGAGAGGCTGTCGAGGGTCGCCGACGTCATGGCTGTATTCGCGGGGGTGCGGCCCGGGATCTGGAAGACAGCGGCTCCCACATCGATCGAAGTGGTCTGCGCGGCGATCCACGTGAGCACGGTCGCGGCATCCGATCCGTACGCCTCCGCTGCCCAGACAACGGCGTACCCGAGCCGATCGGCTTCCTTCGCGAGTTGGAGATTCTCCGCATCGTTTCCGGCTCCCCAGTAGCCGAGATTCACGCCCAAGCGCATGTGTGCCTCCTCAAAGTGAGTGAGAGCCTATGCCCATCGACACCTGCGGCTCACGGACGCCCCGGGCCGAGTAGCGTGCTGTTATGGAGCAGCGACCCCTCGGACGATCCGGCTTGTGGGTCGGTCGATTCGCCCTCGGGACGATGTCTTGGGGGCGCGGTACCGACGAGTTCGAGGCCCGTGACCAACTCGCCGCCTTCCTTGACGCAGGCGGCACCCTCATCGATACCGCTGATGTTTACAGCGACGGTGTTGCCGAGCAGATGATTGGCGAGTTCCTCAAGGAGTTCGAGGCGCGTGATCAAGTCGCCATCGCGACGAAGGCGGGCTCCAAGGCAGGGCTGGAGCGCAGGTTCGATACCTCCCGGGGTCATATCCTGCGCAGCCTCGACGAGTCCCTCACGCGCCTGCGCACTGATCATGTTGACCTGTGGCAGTTGCATGCGTGGGATCCGATGACCCCGATGGATGAGACGTTGGCCGCGCTCGATGAGGCTGTTCGTTCGGGCCGAGCGCGTTACGCAGGTATCTCGAATTATTCGGGCGCGCAGGCCGCCCGTGCCTCGACCTGGCAGCGAGCGGTGCCTGGCCGCACACCGATTGTGGCCGCCCAGATGGAGTACTCGCTGCTTGAGCGCGGCATCGAGCGGGAGATCATCCCAGCAGCACAGTCACTGGGGTTCGGCATTCTGGCTTGGTCACCGCTCGGTCGCGGGGTCCTCACCGGCAAGTACCGGCACGGGATGCCGAGCGATTCACGCGGTGCCAATCCCGAGACTGCTGGCTGGGTTCAGGCCTACCTCGACGAACGAGGGCGCAGCATCGTCGATGCCCTCGCCATCGCCGCAGACGGTCTGGGTGCCTCACCCACCGAGGTCGCGCTCGCCTGGCTGCGCGACCGGCCCGGGGTGGTCGCACTGATCCTCGGCGCCCGCACAAATAATCAGCTCATGGCCGCCCTTGCAGCGGAGGAACTCGAGCTTCCCGATGAGATCCTGAGGGCGCTCGACGAAGTCTCGGCGCCCCCCCTCGGCTATCCCGAGGCCGGCTGGGCGCAGCTGCGCTAGCAGGCTCGAAGGAACCGGTCCAGCACGCGCACGCCGAATTGGAGGCCATCGACCGGCACCCGCTCGTCAACCCCGTGGAACATCCGCCAGTAGTCGATGTCGGCGGGCAGTTTCAGCGGTGAGAACCCGTAGCAGGCGATTCCCAGGGTTGAGAACGATTTCGCATCGGTACCGCCGGAAATCATGTACGGCACGGCACGGGCCGCGCTGTCCTCCTGGCGAAGCACAGAGGCCATAAGGTCGACCGTTGCCGTGTCGAAGGGTGCCTCGATCGCGATGTCGCTCACCACCGTTTCGACGACAATGCCCTCGCCGACGAGTGCCCGGATGGTGTCGTCGAACTCGTGCTCGAACCCCGGAAGGACCCTGCCGTCGATTGAGGCCGTCGCCTCCGTGGGGATGACGTTGTGCTTGTACCCGGCGTCAAGCATGGTGGGGTTTGCTGTGTTGCGGAGTGTGGCTCCGACGAGCGCCCCGAACGTACCGAGGGTGCGAACGACCTCCTCAATGCCCACTCCGGTGACATCGACCCCGTAGGCATCGGCGAGTTCGTCGAGGAACCGGTCGACAGTCTTCGTTCGACGCACCGGCCAAGAGTGACTGCTCACCGCCGTTACCGCTGCGCATAGAGCCGAGACCGCATTGTCGTCATGGATCATCGAACCGTGCCCCGCTCGACCAGAGGCTCGTAGTCGCAGCCAACGAATCCCCTTCTCAGCGGTTTGGATCGGGTAGAGCCGAAGATCGTCGCGGACCGTGAGGGAGAACCCACCGACCTCGCCAACCGCTTCAGTCACCCGATCGAACATGTCGGGACGGTTGCGGACGAGCCACTGGGAGCCGTGACGCAAACCGGCCTCCTCGTCAGGGAGGAAGAGGACGACGACCTCGCGGCGCGGGCGGACACCCGTGCGACCCCATGCCCGAACGACGGCGAGGATCATTGCGCACATGTCCTTCATGTCGACTGCCCCCCGACCCCAGATGAAGCCTTCGTCGACCTCCGCCGCGAACGGCGGGTGGCTCCAATCGGATGCGATCGCGGGCACGACGTCGATGTGACCGTGGAGCAGCAGCGCCGGCGCCGTGGCATCGGTTCCCGGCACCCGAAGGTAGACACCGGCTCGGGACGAGCTCGTGGTCGTGAACACCTCAGGCTCCCAACCGGCCTCGCGCAGCATGGCCGCGCAATAGTCCGCGGCTTCCGCCTCACCCATGGTCAACGGGCTATCGCCGTAGTTACTCGAGTCGATTCGGATGAGGCCTTGGGTCAATTCGACGACGTCGGCCTCGGCTTCAGGTAGCGGTTCCCATGGCATGAAGCCATCTTGCACCACGACGGCGGGAGCCGGTCGCTCAGCATCGACAGGGACAGGTATGCTTGCGGCCGCAGCAACACGCTGCACCACGTCCGAGTGGCGGAATTGGCAGACGCGCTAGCTTGAGGTGCTAGTTCCCTTTACGGGGAATGGGGGTTCAAGTCCCCCCTCGGACACCGTGGTTTGTGAGGGAAATGACCGGTAGCGTGTCCCCCAACCTGAAACTGGGGGACACGCCGTCGTATCATTCCCTCCGATTGGCCCCTTACAATGGGGGACATCGCATCCATCGAAGAACGAAAACGCAGCAACACCCCCGCGAAGTGGCGCGTCGTATGGCGTGAGGAAGACGGCAAGCACTCCGAAACTTTTGCCACCCACGAAGAAGCCATTGAGCACAGGGCGTTCGTCGAGGCTGCCGGCAATCGTCCGCCGCCTGGGTGGACTCCTGGTTACGGCTACGCCGGCAATTTCATCCCGCCGCTCCCCGCGCCCGTCGAAGGCGAACGGTCAATCAGCACCTCGGCGTTCGTGTTGGCATCGGCTGCCCGCCGCGTTAAGGCTTCAGTGGGGACTCGGCGTAATTACGGAGAAATCACGCGTCGTTACATCGTCGGTTCGCCGCTCGGATCTACACCGTGGTTAGAAGTCACAGCCGAAACGGTGAGCGACTGGATTCTGGAACTTCAGGCGCTGGGTATTTCCCCGAAAACGATACGCAACATCCACGGGCTCGCATCGGGCGCCTTTAAGGTGCGCCGAGACGACTCGTCAGGCAACCGAGCAGCCAGCACGGACGCGCCGTCAACAAGGAGCACGCTGAGTCGCCCGAGCACGCTCAGCCGGCCCACGGGAAAGGCGCATTTGAACTAATCGCAGATTCGGGGAACCGAAGCCCGTTAGTCTCCGTCTAACTTCCATACGGGGTGAACCGCATCCCTGACTCCACGGATCGAGGGATGCAATGAGAACACCCTTCAAGACGCTGACCGTCGGACTGGTGCTCGCCACCGCCGCGATGGCCGGATGCTCGTCCACGACAGGTTCATCGGGGGCGGTGCAGAACGACGCTACCGCCTCGGCATCATCGGCGGCGTCAGCAGCGGCATCGTCTGCGGCCTCGACGGCCCCAGCGCCGTCGCCGGACCCTGTCACCCCCACCGCCGAGCCGACCGAGGCACCGGCAAGCCCGGTTGCGTCGCCGACGGATTCAACTTCAGCATCGGACTCACCTCAGAGTC
>CAMDKQ010000177.1 GCA_945901095.1 Bifidobacterium breve | reverse complement strand
CCGGTGCGAATCCGGCGCTGTCCCGCAACCGTGAGCCCGCAAGGGCAAGTCGGATTACCTGACGAACGCGAGCGGCTCCATCCGTCGAGGTAACGGTGCGGAGCCCGGGTCACCCCCGGTCTCCCCTTGTATGCGGTCATTGGCGTCTTCGCCGAGGCCACGCGCGAGGGGTGTTCTGTCGGAGGCGGCGCGGGTATTTGTCCCGGCTGCTCTCCCAAAAAGAGGAACGTCATGACCCAGCGCAACACCATTAAGTTCGCATCCGCCGCAGCAGCAGGCGCACTCGCGCTCATGTCAGTCGGCCAGGCAACAGCCCTAGCCGCTCCATCGTCGACCACCGGTCTCTACGGAGCGTCCGACCCAACCTACGACGGGGTCTTTCGCCAGTCCCTCGCCATTCTCGGGCTCACGTCCGCCGGGGTGAAGCCAAGTGCGCCCTCCATCGACTGGCTGCTCAATCAGCAGTGCGCCGACGGTTCATATCAGGCATACCGAGCCGACCTCGCCACGCCGTGCGCGCCCAGCGACCCGGCGACATCGACCGGCCCCGATACCAACTCGACCGGGGCCGCAATCTCCGCGCTCATGGCGATCAACCAAGCAGGCGCGGCGCCGGCGGCCACGATGAGCAAGGTGACCAACGCCGCGGCGCGAGCGGGCCTATGGCTCGGCAAGCAGCAATTGAAGGATGGTGGCTGGCCCTACTTCCCGGGCGGGGCCTCAGACGCGAACTCGACCGGACTCGCGCTTGCCGCAGTGATGACCTCGGCCCCGGACTTCAAGGTGCCCGCCTACGTTGCGGCGAATAAGTTCCTAGCAACGCTCGTCGCCCCGTGCGGATCCGCCGATGGCGGCGGCCTCAGCTACCAGAAAGGCGCCAAGCCAGACGGATCGGCGAGCTCGCAGGGCCTCCTCGGCCTCACCGCCGCAATTCCAGTGACAGGCCCGAAGAAGCTCACCGGCTCGCCTGCCTGCTCGGGCACCACGGGCCGCAAGGTCGCCAGCTACCTGAGTTCGCGGATCCTTGCAAAGGGTGCGCTCGACTCGTCATTCGGCACCGGACCCGACTACACCTCGACAGCCTCAACCGTGATGGCGTTCGTCGCAGCGGGGTACGGCAAGCCTGCGGTAACCAAGGCAACGTCCACCCTCGCTGCCAACGCGCGCGCCTTCGCCGAAAAAGACGGCGTCGCCGTCCCGGCCGCACTTGGCCTCCTGCTCATGGTGAGCGAGGCCACGGGCAAGAATCCGAGGTCATTCGGCGGGATCAACCTCGTCACGGCACTTCAGGGCAGCCAGCGCTGATGCGGCATTCCATCCGGGCGGCAGTCATGACGAGCACCGTGCTCGCGATCGTGCTGGCAATCGCCGGCGCCACCGCGATGCTGGCGCTAGCTCCTGCCGCCCGGGCGGAGACCGCCTATCGCTACTGGACCTACTGGTCGGTCACCGACGGCGCCTGGCGATTCGCGACCCTAGGACCAGCCTCAGCGGTGCCGATCGACGGCTCGGTCGAGGGCTGGCGCTTCGCCATCACCTCTGCCGCGGGCTCCGCTGGCGATGCCCCCGAGACCAACCCTGCCACCGCCTTCGATTCGATCTGCGGAGGTACGCCTGCCCAGGCAGGCATGAAGCGGGTGGCGCTGACGATCGACTTCGGAATGCCGCAGGATGCCCCCGAGGGGGAACTTTCCCCGGTCAACATCAACACCTGCGTCGTGGGGGAACTAGATGCCACCGGATACGAGTTGCTCAGGTCGATCACCGAGGTACGAGTCGGCGACGGGCTCATCTGCGGCATTGCGGGGTACCCGCTCGCCGAGTGCGCAGAACTCGTCGAGGATCGCCCCCAGACGAGCACCGGAATGTCGACGGAGGGCGCATCACCGAGCATCCTGCTGGAGCCCGGGGGCCTCGTCACGCCGCCCGAGTCACCGCCAACATCCGGACCCATCATCACCGGGTTCGCCGTGCTCGTTGCTGCAGTTATTGGCTTCCTCGCCTGGCGCGGCCGCGGGCCACGATGACCAGCGCACGCTGGCAGATCGGCGCTGGGGCACTGCCACGCTGGCTGCATCCCGGTGCGTGGTGGGTGTGGGCACTCGGACTCGCCACGGCCGCCAGTCGCACGACGAACCCGCTGCTCCTCCTTCTCATCATTGCCGTCGCCGCATTCGTCGTCTCCGCACGCAAGCCCGACGCCCCCTGGGCTCGATCATTCGGGTTCTTTCTCCGGCTCGGCGTCATCGTCGTGGTCGTCCGGGTCCTCATCCAGGTGATGTTCGGCGCGGCGATCGGCACCACCGTTTTGCTCCCCCTGCCCGGGATCGCGCTGCCCACGTGGCTCGCCGGCGTGCGGCTTGGCGGCGATGTCATGCTCGAGAGCATCCTTATGGCCTTCTACGACGGACTGAGGCTCGCGACCATTCTCGTGTGCATCGGCGCCGCCAACTCCCTCGCCTCGCCGAGCCGGCTACTGAAGTCGGTCCCGGCAGCCCTGTACGAGGTCGGCGTGAGCGTGGTCGTCGCCCTCACCTTCACCCCGCAACTCGTTATTGACGTGACGCGGGTGCGGGCCGCCCGCCATCTTCGCGGGCGTGCCACCACAGGCGTGCGGGCGATCGCTGGCGCCGCAATGCCGGTGTTCGAGGGGGCACTCGATCGCTCGGTAACCTTGGCCGCAGCAATGGACTCGCGTGGCTACGGCCGACGCGGATCCCAGAGCGCAGCGCAGCGCAAGGGCTCCGCAGCACTCCTCCTCTTCGGCCTCGTCGCCGCCTGCATCGGCAGTTATGGTCTCGTGGCAGCCGGGTCGCCTCTCCTCATGGACGCTCCGATGCTCGCATTCGGCATCATCTCGTGCGTCACGGCGATCACCTGGTCGGCGCGCGGCTCGGTTCGCACCCGCTACCGTCCTGACCCATGGTGGACGTCGGAGTGGCTTGTCGCGGGAGCCGGAATCCTCGCCGCGGCATGCTTCCTCGCCGCCCGGTGGTGGATGCCCATGTCACTTGACACCGCATTCGACCCGCCGGCATGGCCGACCCTGCCGGTTCTCGGCCTCATTGGCATTGCCGCGGCAATCACCCCGGCCTTCACCGCCCCGCCGATCCCGGCAACGGTCGTCCTTGCGAGAACCGAGGAACCCGAGTGGCAGGTGGCCCGATGATCCGCTTCGAGGACGTCACCATCACCTACTCCGGCGCGAGCCGGCCGGCTCTCAGCAACGTCAACCTCCGCTTGGACGAAGGCGAGCTTGTCCTCGTTGTCGGCCGGACGGGTAGCGGCAAAACGACGCTTCTGCGGGCGATGAACGGCCTCGTTCCACACTTCACTGGCGGTAGCCTCAGCGGACGCATTCTCGTTGGTGGACGCGACACCGCCACCCATCCGCCGCGCGAGCTCGCCGATCTCGTCGGCGTGGTGCCGCAGGACCCGTCGAGCGGGTTCGTCACTGACACGGTCGAGGAGGAACTCGCCTACGGCATGGAGTGCCTCGGCCTCGCGCCTGACGTCATGCGCCGCCGGGTCGAGGAAACCCTCGACCTCCTCGGGCTCAATGACCTGCGCAACCGGCCTCTCCTGTCGCTGTCCGCCGGGCAGCAGCAGCGCGTGTCGATCGGTGCGGTCCTCACCTCGCATCCGAAGGTGCTCGTGCTCGACGAACCGACCTCCGCGCTCGACCCAGGGGCGGCCGAGGAGGTGCTCGCCGCACTCCAGCGGCTCGTGCACGATCTCGGCGTCACCGTCGTCCTTGCTGAGCACCGCCTCGAGCGCGTCGTTCAGTTTGCTGACCGAGTGATCGTCGTCCCAGGCGACGCCCAGCCGCTCGTCATTGGGACCCCCGCCGAGGTGATGCGCCTCGCACCCATTGCGCCCCCAGTCGTCGAACTCGGCCGGCTCGCCGGCTGGAGCCCCCTTCCGCTCACCGTGCGCGATGCCCGTCGAGCGGCCGGGCCGCTGCGCGATCTCCTTGTTGGCCACACCCCTCCGCTGCGAGCAATCGACGGTGGCCTAGGGAGCGAGTCCCTCGTCGAAACCACCGACCTCACCGTCCGATATGGCCAGCGGCCAGCCCTTCGGTCGGTGTCACTTACCATCCGCGGCGGCGAGGTGGTGGCGCTCATGGGCCGCAACGGCGCCGGGAAGTCAACCCTTCTCCATGCAATCGTCGGCTTGCGGGCGAGCGCCGGGGGGTCCGTCCTCACCGGCGGCAAGGACCCACGGAACCTCCGCGGTGCCGATCTTGTCCATGCCGTGGGGCTCGTCCCCCAGGAGCCCGGAGACCTCCTCGAAGCGACCACCGTCACCGACGAGTGCCGGGCGGCCGACCGGGATGCAGGAGCAGACCACGGAACGACCCGGGCGCTGCTCGCCCTCCTCGCCCCCGACGTCATCGACACGACGCACCCTCGCGACCTCTCCGAGGGTCAGCGGCTGCTTCTCGCGCTAGCGGTCATCCTCGCTGCTCGCCCGCCGCTGCTGCTGCTCGACGAGCCAACCCGCGGCCTCGACTACCCAACCAAAGCAAGGCTTGTTGAGGTGCTGCGCGACCTCGCGAAGGCAGGCCACGGCATCATGCTCGCGACCCACGACGTCGAACTCGCGGCAGAGGTCGCCACGCGCGTCGTCGTGCTCGCCGAGGGCGAGATTGTCGCGGACGGATCCACCGCCGATGTGGTCGTCTCCTCCCCCATGTTCGCGCCGCAGGTCGCGAAGGTGCTCGCACCTGAGCCTTGGCTCACCGTCTCAGACGTCCTCGCTGCCATCGGCCCACTTCTCCTGCGCTCTCATGCGCCGACGAGCGGGGATGCCGTCGGATGAGCATGAGCATTCCGACTCCGGCGGTTCGCCTCGGCCCCCGTTCGACAATCGCGATCATCGCGACCTCACTCGTCGGGGTCGTAGCGTTCGGCTGGCCGCTCATCGCAGCGCCGGACTCCACCGCGATCGCCCATGCGGGCGATGCCCCCTGGATCTTCGCCATCGTCATCCCCCTCCTGCTCGCCGTCGTGCTCGCCCAGTTCACCGACAAGGGCATGGACGCGAAGGCGATCGCACTGCTCGGGGTGCTGGCTGCTGTCGTGTCGGCCCTGCGGCCACTCGGCGGGGGGACTGCCGGACTCGAGCCGATCTGGTTCATCCTCGTTCTCGGTGGCCGGGCTCTCGGCCCCGGTTTCGGTTTTGCGCTCGGAGCCGTCTCGCTTTTTTCCTCGGCTCTGCTCACCGGCGGAGTCGGGCCTTGGCTACCGTTCCAGATGCTCGGCGCGGCCTGGGTTGGACTCGGCGCTGGCCTCCTGCCGCAGGTGCGGGGAAAGCGCGAGTTCGGCCTCCTCGCTGCCTACGGCGCAGCCGCGAGCTTCGCCTACGGCCTTCTCCTCAACCTGTGGTTCTGGCCCTTCACCGCCGGCCTGTCCGAAGCCATCGCCTTCACACCAGGAGCGCCAATCGCCGAGAACCTTATGGCGTGGCTGCGCTTCACGGTCCTCACCTCCCTGGGGTACGACATCCCGCGGGCGGCGATCACCGTCACCCTCATTCTCCTCGCAGGTCCCGCCGTGCTCACCGCGCTTCGGCGGGTCTCGCGCAAGGCGTCGTTCGATGCAGCGCCAGTATTCGAGCCTGCGAGTCGTCAGGACACACGCTCATGAGGATCCATCTGCTTGGCACCGGCTCTGCCGACGGCTGGCCGAACCCCTTCTGTCACTGCGCATCCTGCGAGGCCGAGCGGGCTGCTGGCCGATCCCGAACATCGAGCGCCGCCCTCGTCGATGGCGTCCTCCTCATCGATGCCGGGCCGACCGCGACGAATGCCGCGACCCGCGCTGGAATCGGGCTTGCCACAGTTGCGCACGTCCTCATCACGCACGGCCACCCCGACCACCTCGCACCCGAGTTCCTGCTGTGGCGAGAGTGGATCCCCGGCCTCCAACTTCTCCACGTGCACGGCCCCGCAGAGGCAATCGACCGGTGTCGCCACTGGGTAGGCCCCGCGTCACCCGTCGAATTCCACGTCATCCAAGCGGGCGACACCATCGAAGCGAAAACCGCGTTAGGCGACTACGTGATCCGGGTACTGCAGGCAGCACACGGCCACGGGAACGGCGATCTTCTCGCTGACGAAGCCGTGCTCTACGACATCACCGATCCCGAGGGCACGTCACTGCTCTATGCCACAGACACCGGGGCGTTCAACGCCGAGCAGTCCGCGCAGGTGGTTGGTCGCGCCTTCGACATCATGCTCGTCGACGAGAGTTTCGGGTTGAAGGACGATCACGGCACCGGCCACCTAGACCTCACGACGCTGCCAGCGATGCTCGCAAGCCTTCGCAGCGACGGCACGATAACCGACTCGACCGATGTCATCGCGATCCACCTCAGCCATCACAATCCGCCCGAGCGGGAACTCAGGGCCACCCTCCACCCCCTCGGCGTTCGCATCGTCGAC
>CAMDKQ010000176.1 GCA_945901095.1 Bifidobacterium breve | reverse complement strand
CGACGTCTCGGATCCGGACGCGGCGCTCGAATGAAGTTCGAGCGCGACGAGATTCGCATCATCGGGGGCATCCGCCATGGACAGACACTCGGGGGTCCTGTCGCAATCGAAGTCGGCAACTCCGAATGGTCCAAGTGGTCGGTCGTCATGGCGGCAGATCCAGTCGACCCCGCTGAGCTCGAAGCGCTGGCCCGCAATGCTCCGTTGACGCGGCCGCGACCAGGTCACGCGGATCTCGCCGGAATGCAGAAGTACGAATGGAATGATGCCCGGCCAATCCTGGAGCGTGCGAGCGCCCGCGAGACAGCAGCTCGCGTGGCACTCGGTGCCGTGGCTCGAGCCTTCCTCCGGCAGGCTGCGGGCATCGAGGTGCTGAGCCACGTGGTTGGGATCGGCGGCGTGAGTCTTCCGGCTGGGATGATTCCGGCGGCCGCCGACTTCGATCGGATTGACGAGGACCCGGTGCGTTGCATCGATCCGGCCACCTCCGCGGCAATCATGGATGAGATCAGCGCCGCGCACCGTGACGGTGACACCCTTGGCGGGGTCGTTGAGGTCGTTACCTATGGACTGCCCCCCGGTCTTGGGAGTCATGTGCACTGGGATCGCCGGTTGGACTCTAGGCTCGCTGGTGCGCTCATGGGTATCCAGGCGATCAAGGGTGTCGAAATTGGTGATGGATTCGCCCTCGCGTCGGTTCGCGGGTCCTTGGCTCAGGATGAGATCGTTACCGGACCCGATGGACTCCAGCGCACATCGGGCAAGTCAGGGGGGACCGAGGGCGGCATGTCGACCGGTGAAGTGCTGCGCGTTCGCGCCGCCATGAAGCCGATCTCCACGATCCCGCGAGCCCTCCGAACGGTCGATGTGTCGACCGGCGAAGACGCTCCGGCGATCAACCAGCGCTCCGATGTATGCGCGGTGCCAGCCGCAGGAGTTGTCGCGGAAGCGATGGTGCTCCTCACCCTTGCCGAGGCGGTCCTCGAGAAGTTCGGGGGTGACACGGTTGCTGAAACGGCGAGAAATCTCCGTGGCTACCGCGACAACATGACGATCCGCTGATGGGGGATGGGATGAACTCGGACGAAGGCCCCCAAGCCGGGCGTCCATTAGTCGTTCTTGTCGGTGCGCCGGGAGCGGGTAAGTCGACCGTCGGCCGCCGGGTTGCAGAGCAACTTGGTGTGGCGTTCGTCGATACCGACCTTCTCATTGAAGCATCGTCCGCGATGTCCGTCTCGGACATCTTCGTGACCCTCGGCGAGCCCGAGTTTCGTCGTCGCGAGGAGGAGGCGGTCGCTTCGGCCCTTTTGAGCCAGCGTGGTGTGGTCGCCCTCGGTGGGGGAGCAGTGCTGAGTGCGGCAACTCGATCACGGCTGTCCAAGCACCGTGTCGTGTGGCTGCGGGTAAGCATGTCTGAGGCGGCAACTCGAGTCGGGATGAATACGGCCAGACCCCTGCTCCTCGGCAATGTGCGAACGAAGCTTTCTAGCCTGCTCGATGAGCGCACGCCGCTCTACGACGAGGTGAGTTCCGCGGTCGTCGACACATCGGATCGCAAGCTGCGGGAGGTCATTAATGATGTGCTGGCGCTAGCGATCGCTCCGGCCGATCGCGCCGATCGTGCCGATGATACTCAGGCCGTAGAGGATGCCATGGATGTCTGAACTCAGCCGAATCCCGGTCGTCGCCGAAGGTAGCTACGATGTCGTCATCGGCCGTGGGCTCCTCGACGAACTGCCGATGCTCGTCCACGGAGCCACCCGAGTCGCGATCATTCACCCGGACAGGCTCAGGACACTGGCCGAGAGTCTGCGGGCGAGCCTCGCTGATCACGGCTTTGCCGTCACGATGATCGACATACCGGAGGCGGAGGACGCAAAGACTGCCGCGGTCCTCGCCACATGCTGGGACAGACTCGGCTCGGCTGGTTTCACGCGGAGCGATGTGGTGGTCGGGGTCGGCGGGGGCGCGACCACTGACCTGGCCGGGTTCGTTGCAGCCACGTGGCTCCGGGGCATCCGCGTCGTACACGTGCCGACCTCGCTCCTAGGAATGGTCGATGCCGCAGTCGGGGGAAAGACCGGCATCAACACGGCGGCAGGAAAGAACCTCGTTGGGGCATTCCACAGTCCTTCCGGTGTTTTGTGCGATCTCGACACGCTCCTGACCCTGCCACGGGAGGATCTCATTGCCGGCATGGCAGAGGTTGTGAAGGTGGGGTTCACCTCTGACCCGACCATCCTTGACGACGTTCGGCGTGGTGTTGACGCATGCATCGACCCCCGAGGGGATCTCATCGCTGATCTCGTACGACGTGCGGTTGCAGTGAAAGCCGCGGTCGTGAGCGCCGATTTCCGCGAGGAATCAGCCACCGGATCGAGTCGAGTACTCGGGCGGGAGGTGCTCAACTACGGCCATACGTTCGGCCATGCGGTCGAGCGGGTCGAGCGGTATCGGTGGCGACATGGATCCGCCGTGAGTGTCGGCCTCAGATACGTTGCAGAACTCGCTCGTGTTGGCGGACGCCTGAGTGATGCTGCCGCGGATGAGCACCTCGAGATCCTCACGCTACTCGGCCTACCGACCGGCTATCCGGCGGGCAGGTGGGCCGAACTCCTCGAGGCCATGCAGGTCGACAAGAAGGCACGGGGATCGCTCCTGCGCTTCGTGGTGCTCGAGGGAATCGGCTCACCTGTGACCTGGGAGGGGCCGGATTCGGAACTCCTCTTGCGGGCATACGAGGCGATCAGCTGCTAGGTGCGTCTGTCCCCCCGGCAATAGGCTGGGGTCATGCGTGAGGTGTACGTGCTCAACGGTCCCAATCTCAACCGCCTCGGTACCCGGGAGCCGGAGATCTACGGGAGCATGACGTTTGCACAACTCGCGGATCTGTGTGTGGCGACAGCGGGGGAGCTCGGCTTTCGCGCTCAGGTGCGTCAGACGAACGAAGAGGCTGAGCTCATCGGTTGGCTGCACGAGGCTGCCGACGGAGAGATCCCCGTCATCTTGAACCCCGCTGCCTTCACCCATTACTCCTACGCCCTGCGCGACGCCTGCGCCATGCTCACCGCTCCACTCATCGAGGTGCATCTGTCGAATCCACTGGCCCGGGAGGAGTTTCGGCACACGTCCGTCGTATCCGGACTGGCGACCGGCACGATCGCTGGGTTCGGAGCCACCTCATATGTCCTAGCCCTCGAGGCGCTGGCGCGCCAACCATGACTGTCGCAGGCACTGAAACTCTGCGGGCTGGGCGCCGAATGCGACTCCGCGAGATCCTGAGCCAGCACGATACCGATGGCATGCTCGTCACCTCGCTCACGAATATCAGGTACCTTTCGGGATTCAGCGGTAGCAATGCAGCGCTGTACGTGAGCGCGAGTGATTCAGCCGACGACGTCATCGCCACCGACAGTCGCTACACGATTCAGGTGGGCGCCGAGGCGCCGGACCTCCCGCTGATCCTCGACCGTGCCAGCGTGCCCGGACTCGTCGCCGGACTCGTGCAACACGGCGTCACCCGTGTGCACATCGAGGACACGATGAGTCTTGAGACTCATGACCGTGTGCGAACAATGATGCGTGAGTTGATTCCCACACATGGCATCGTTGAAGGACAACGCATCGTGAAGGACGAGGCGGAGATCGCAAGCCTCGAGCGGGCCTGCGCAATCACTGCCGAGTCGATGATGAGGCTCTTCGATGAATTGCAGGCCGGGTGGACCGAAATTCGCGCAGCGCGCCGCCTTGAGCAGTTATTCGGCGAACTCGGCGCTGATGACCGCGCCTTCGAGACGATCGTAGGGGCCGGCGAGCACTCGGCGATCCCGCACCATCAGCCCACGTTTCGACCCCTCGCGTACGGCGATTTCGTCGTCGTGGATGCCGGGGCCCGTGTCGAGGGGTATCACGCCGACATGACGCGCACGGTTGTCGTTGGTGGCACTCCGGCAGACTGGCAGACCGAAATCTACGACTGCGTCCAGCGGAGCCAGCAGGCGGCCTTGGATGCCTCGGTCGTCGGTACCGAATGGGCCGTCATCGACGGCGCGGCACGAGGGCTCATCGCAGACGAAGGATTTGGCGAATTCTTCGGCCACGGGCTCGGCCATGGAGTCGGCCTCGACATCCACGAGGCGCCCATGATCGGGCCCCGCTCTGTCGGTAGGCTCGCCCCTAGTACGGCGTTCACCCTTGAGCCTGGGATTTACCTTTCCGGCCGCGGGGGAGTCCGCATCGAGGACACTGTCGTGGTGGAACCGGGCGGCGCGCGCGTCCTTACTGCTGCTCATCGTGGCATAAGGAGCGTGGGTTAGCACAGATTGTCGGCCCCGGCCGGAAGAACTGATTGTCGGCCCCGGCCGGAAGAACTGATTGTTGGCCCCGGCCGAAAGAACAGACGAGATACAGGAGATGGCAACGTGGCGACGTCCAATGATCTGAAGAACGGGATTGTTCTCAATATCGATGGCCAACTTTGGTCGGTTATCGATTTCCAGCACGTGAAGCCGGGTAAGGGCGGGGCGTTCGTCCGGACGAAACTAAAGAATGTCCTCTCCGGGAAGGTCGTTGACCGCACGTTCAATGCCGGCGTCAAGGTCGAGACCGCAACGGTCGATCGCCGCGACATGCAGTACCTCTACCGTGACGGTGATGACTGGGTCTTCATGGACACCACGAATTTCGAGCAGTTCCAGGTCCCGGATGCCGTGGTCGGGGATGCATCGAAGTACCTGCTCGAAAATCAGGTCGCGAACATCTCGGTTTATGAAGAATCGCCGATCATCGTTGATCTCCCAGCATCAGTCGAGTTGATGCTCACGTACACCGAGCCTGGTCTGCAGGGCGATCGCTCAACAGGTGGCACCAAGCCTGCAACCCTGGAGACCGGCGCCGAGATCCAGGTGCCGCTCTTTCTGGAGTCGAACACGAAGGTGAAGGTCGACACTCGTGACGGCTCCTACCTCGGCCGCGTGAACGACTAGTCGTATCCGGCGAATGTCTGCTCGAAGCAAGGCCCGCAAGCGCGCGCTCGACGTCCTGTACGAATCCGACATGCGCGGTACGTCGGCGAGCGACGTCCTCACTTCGCAGGTGGACCGCAGGCTCGAGTCAGGCGATCCAGCGCTCAACGCCTATGTGAGCGAACTGGTCGAGGGGGTGCAGATCCACCGGGAGCGCATCGATGAACTCCTCGGGACCTACGCCATGGGATGGACCCTCACCCGGATGCCGGCCGTTGATCGGTCGATCCTGCGAATGGCCTGCTACGAAGTCCTGTGGCGTGATGACATTCCCGATGCAGTGGCTATCTCCGAGGCGGTCGCGCTGGCCCAGGAACTCTCGACCGAGGAGTCTGCGACGTTCGTCAACGGCTTGCTCGGTCGACTATCGGACGTGAAAGCTCGGCTTGGAATCGAGGCCGCGCGACCTCAGCCCTTTGAGGCTTGAAGGGTGTAGGTGAGCGGGAGCCGGTCTGGCCGATCCTTCAACACCCATTCGCCGCCCGAGGTGGGGACCATCTGCTCGGGGAGCGCTGCCCATGGCACGCTCATGTGTTCGATGAGCCCGGTCAGGGTCAGTCCGTGGTTCATGACCGCGGTGATGACCTCGGCGAGGCCGTGATTCCAACTGTGGGTCACGGTGTTCTGCAATCGCGACTCTGACTCGACGTAGGTTGTGTCCTCCACGTCGATGATCGGCTCGGCAGTCTCGAAGTACGGATGCCCAATGATGAGTGAATCGTGCGCCTCGTAGTCCAGCGACCACAGCACCGGGTGTCCTTCTCGCAGGAACAGACGGCCACCCGGCGCGAGCAGGTCGGACACCACGTTCGCCCACCGGTCGATATCGGGAAGCCAGCATAGTGCACCGATACCGGTGTAAACGACGTCGAACACCCCACGTCCGAGAACCTCCGACGCTGAATAGACATCGGATTCGACGATATTGACTGGGAGCTGAAGGTCAAGGACGAGCTGCCGCGCCACCGCAACTGCAGGAGGGGAGAAGTCGAGCCCGGAGACATGCGCGGCACCGAGTCGGGCTAGCGACACCGTGTCGGTACCTATGTGGCACTGCAGGTGAGCGACGCGTTGCCCCTCCAGTGATCCCAGACGGTCACGATCGAACTGCACGACGTCGCTGAGATGTCCGGGATCGCTGCGGAATCGGTCGAGCCCGTACTCCAGCGAAGCCGCATGCAGCGGAACTCGCTCATTCCAGTTGCTGAGGTTGATCGCGAAGGAGTCCATCCGTGCAGCCTACGGACGCACATCACACGAGCAGGTGTGCCCCGGGTGAGATTTGAACTCACACTGGACCGAGTTTGAGTCGGCTCCCTCTGCCGGTTGGGGTACCGGGGCGCAGGGTAAAGCGTAGCGGCGCCTGCGGGCGGAGCAGTCGAGCGGCCTGAAAGGAGCACCCTCCAAACTACGCTGGCGTCATGGTGAACGATGCGATGTTGGGCAGTGCTGGCGGGGCCTTGAACGAGGCGGTGATCGATCGCGAGGTGATTAGGGTGCTCGTGGTTG
>CAMDKQ010000175.1 GCA_945901095.1 Bifidobacterium breve | reverse complement strand
TGCTCTCGGCCTTGTGGATGCTGCCGGCGCTTCTCAGCCTGCTCGGCACCAAGGCACTGGCCCTTCGACTCCCGTGGGGCAAGAAGCCCGGCGAGGTGCATCCGGAGGGCAAGGGGTGGGCCCGGTATGGCCGCGGCCTCCAGAAGCGTCCCATCATCCCGGCGGCCATCTCCCTGCTCGTCGTGCTTGTGCTTGCGATTCCGCTGTTCAGCCTTCGGCAGGGTTTCTCGGACGATTCGGGCAAGCCAGCAGGCAGCCCGGGCCGCGTCGCGTTCGTCCTCATGAGCGAGGGCTTCGGGGCCGGGGTCAATGGCCCGTTCTATGTCGCTGTGAAACTCGATAAGCCAAACGACATGGAGGCTTACGGCGCGATCGTGGGCGGGCTTGCATCGGCCGAGGGAGTGGCCGGCACTCTGCCGACCACTGCGATGCTCCCGCTCATCGCGAGCAACCCGGGCGCCTTCAGTGCCGACGGAACCGTGGCGTCGATCATGGTTGTGCCTTCGACCTCACCGCAGGATGAAGCCACGACCCAACTGCTCGATCGGCTCCGCACCGAGGTGGATCCAGCACTCGAGGGCGCGACCGGCGCGAGCATCTACGTCGGTGGTGCGCAAGCCATCACGAGTGACTTCACGAGTGTGCTGACTGATGCGCTGCCGATCTTCCTGCTTGTCGTGGTGGGTCTTGGCTTCCTCGCCCTGACCCTGCTGTTCCACTCGCTCGTCGTGCCGCTCACCGCGGCGATCACCAGCCTGCTCAGCTTCGGGGCGGCCATGGGTATCACTGTCGCTGTGTTCCAGTGGGGCTGGCTGGCTGGGCCGCTCGGCATCAGCGGCACCGGGCCGATCATGCCCTTCCTGCCGATCATGGTGTTCGCGATCCTGTTCGGGCTCTCGATGGACTACCAGGTGTTCCTCGTCTCACGCATGCAGGAGGAGTGGGCCCGCACCGGCGACAACGCGGCATCGGTGCGCCGCGGGCTCGCCGGCTCAGGCCGGGTCGTGATGATCGCTGCCGCGATCATGGCGAGCGTTTTCCTCGCCTTCGTGCCGACCCCCGACGCAACGATCAAGCTCTTCGGAATCGCGCTCGCATCAGCGGTCATCATCGATGCCTTCATCGTCCGGCTCATCCTCGTGCCGTCGCTCATGTCGATCCTTGGCAAGGCGAACTGGTGGCTGCCTGGCTGGCTCGACCGGATTCTTCCGCGGGTCCAGATCGAGCCGGGCGAGGACGAGATCGCTGACGTCGACAATCCTGCGCCGGCCGGAGCATCCGTTTCCGCGGGCGGATAGGGGCCGCTGCTCGTGGCGATCATCCGGATCACTGATCCCGCAGACGAGCGCCTCGGCGACTACACGAACCTGACCGATGTCGCGCTGCGATCCAAGCACGAGCCCGCTATGGGCCTCTACATCGCGGAGAGTTCCGAGGTCATCCGAATCGCGGTGGGAGCCGGGCATCGGCCTCGATCACTCATCATGGCCGAGCGCTGGCTCGATGATATTGATCCTGTGCTAGCCGAGGTGGGCGCGGGGGAGCACGGTGACATCCCCGTGTATGTCGCCGACGCTGATGTGCTGCGCGCGATCACGGGATTCCACCTCCATCGAGGCGCACTCGCCGCGATGCGCCGGCCGCCCTTGGTGCCGGTGGCCGAACTCCTTGCCGGCGTGTGCTCGCAGGGGAGTCCGGTGCGGGTCGTCGTGCTCGAGGACATCGTCGACCACACGAATGTCGGTGCCATCTTCAGGAGCGTCGCGGCGCTCGGTGCCCATGCAGTACTCGTGTCGCCGCGCTGTGCCGATCCGCTCTACCGTCGCAGTGTGCGGGTGTCGATGGGCACCGTCTTCCTCGTCCCCTGGACAAGGATGCCGAAGTGGAGCACGAGCCTGGATGAGGTGAGGAGTGCAGGCTTCGTTGTCGTGGCTCTGGGGCTCTCTGCTGACTCGCTCGACCTCGATGCGTTTGTGCTTGAGGCACCTGAGCGCATCGCGCTCGTGCTCGGAACCGAGGGTGATGGCCTCTCGCGGCAGGCGGTCGAATCGGCCGACGTCCGGGTACGCATACCCATGGCCGGCGGAGTCGACTCCCTGAATGTGGCTGCGGCATCCGCGGTTGCGCTCTGGGCCTTGCGCACGTAAGCCGCGAGGCAACCATCCCCGAGGTCAACCGGCCAGCTCAGTCGGATGGTCGGGGCCCAGCTCAGCGAGCAGGGTCCAGCACTACCTTTCCGGTGGTCTGGCGCGCAAGCATCGCAATGTGGGCTGCGCGTGCATCAGTGAGTGCGAACGTCTCGCCGATGACCGGGGTGATGGCGCCGGAGGCCACGAGCGCGAATAGCTCGGCGAGTGGCTCATTGAGAAGAGCTGGGTTGCCGAAGCAGTGGGCGAGCCAGAATCCGGCGACAGTCTTCGAGCCCTTGCACAGGAGTGCCGGGTTGACCGGGGTTGCCATCTCGCGGGATGCCATGCCATAGGTGATCACCCGGCCGAAGGGTGCGAGAGCGGCCAGACTCGCATCGAAGGTTGATCCTCCGACCATCTCAAGGACGATGTCGACGCGCTTGCCGCCATTGGCAGCGAGCATGCGTTCACGCAGTCCCTCGGGGTCTGAATCGATGACGACGTCGGCGCCGAGGGATCGGGCGAGCTCCGCCTTGGCCTCGCCGCTGGCGACGGCAATGACGAATCCTCCCCACATTTTCGCGAGCTGGATGGCGAGGGTGCCGACGCCGCCGGCAGCAGCATGGATGACCACGGTTTCGCCAGGCTTGAGGTGACCGAGGGTTGCGAGCGTGTGCCAGGCGGTGAGGCCCTGCACGAGCAAGCACAGGGCCTGCTCATCAGAGACCCCATCTGGGATCTGGTAGACGGTCGCAGAATTCGCGGCGACGCGCTGCGCGTATCCGCCGTTCGAAACAGCTGCGAGGACCCGGCGTCCGTCGGCGAGGGTGCCGACCACCTCGCCACCTGGAATGAGGGGGAGTGTCTGCGGGGCGAGGTAGTCGTTCGAGGTGACGTGGGTATCGGCGAAGTTCACGCCGATGGCGGTGACGTCGATGAGAACCTCGTTGGCCGCGGGTACCGGGTCTGGTCGGTCGACGACCTCCAAGACCTCTGGCCCACCGAATGCCTGCAGCTCGATCGCCCTCATGGGTACCCTCCGTTGTGGACTGCAAAGCCTAGCCATGCGCGTGCCGCCGAGCATTGAAGTCGTCTGGATTGAGCGATGCGGCGGGCGATGTGAAGACCGATGTGGATGGAGGCGCATGTCGCACTCAGGTGAGACCAGTGCGGGCGGAGCTCGACCGCTTGGCGAGACCGTGGAGATCAGCGACGGAATCTTCGCGTATGTGCAGGCTGACGGCACGTGGTGGATCAACAACACCGGCTTCCTCGTCGGAGCGCGCGGGGTGGTGAGCGTCGATGCCTGTGCGACGTCGCTGAGGACCGAGGCGTACCTCGCGGCGATTGCGGCGGTCACTGCGGCTCCCGTCCGCACCCTCATCAACACGCATCATCACGGCGACCACACCTTCGGCAACTACCTGTTCGACCGCGCCACCATCGTCGCCCATGACGGCGTACGGCAGGGGATGGCCGCGTGGGGCCGGCCGAAGTCGGCGCCCTTCTGGACCGACGTCGACTGGGGGCCGATCGAATTGGCGCCGCCATTCCTCACCTTCGAGGACCGGATTCGCGTGTACGTCGATGATCTCGTCTGCGAGGTGAGCCATGTTGGCACGCCCGCCCACACCCTGAACGACTCCATCATCTGGATACCGGAGCGGCGTGTGCTTTTTAGCGGCGATCTCATCTTCAATGGGGGCACCCCGTTTCTTGTGCAGGGGTCCATCAGCGGTGCTCGGGAGGTGCTGACGAAGCTTCGTTCGCTTGGTGCCGAGACGATCGTGCCGGGTCACGGCCCCGTGTGCGGGCCTGAGGCGATCGAGGCAGTTGACCGCTACCTCGGGTTCGTCCAGTCGGCGGCCAAGGACGGTCGTGAGGCAGGATTGACTCCGCTGGATACAGCGAGAGACCTCGATCTCGGTGAGTTTGCGGCATTGTCGGATCCTGAGCGGATCGTCGGGAACCTCCACCGCGCCTTCGCTGAGATCGATGGCCTGCCCATCGGCGCAGTCATCGACGCGCGCGCAGCGCTCGCCGACATGGTGGAGTTCAACGGGGGCCGACCGTTAACCTGCCTCGCATGATCCAAACTGCGCGACTGGATTTGCACGCGGTGCAGCCCGCTGAGTATTCGCTCCTGGCGATTGATCGTGCTGACCCGCGATTGTGGTTGGATCGCGGATTCTCGAACCCGTACCGCCACCTTGTCGATGATCCCGGCCCCCTCGTCCACCGAATTCCGAGGATTCTTGCCGACCCGACGGCTGCGCCGTACCTGCTGCGAATGGCGGTGTTGAGGGAGTCGGACGTCATCGTCGGCAGCGCCGGGTTCCATGATCGTCCGGACGAGACCGGGATGATCGAGATCGGGCTCGGGATCGTGCCGGAGTGGCAGGGCAAGGGTCTGGGGCGTGAACTGCTTGTGGGCATGTGGGGCTGGGTGGTTCGCCAGCCCGGGGTACGGATGCTCCGCTACACGGTCTCGCCGGACAACGTTCCATCGGTGGCGTTGGTGCGCAGCTTCGACTTCGATCACCGCGGCCAGCAGATCGACGAGGAGGACGGTCCGGAGGACATTTATGAGATGGCGGCTGACGACTTCAACCGCCGTTGGTGCGCCAAGTCCTGAAGCGCGGAATGCGCGAACGCCGCCGTATGAGGAACTGTCTCGACTGACTCCTTAGACTCAGTGACCGTGACGACTTTGCCTCAGGCTCTGGCTCCGCGCACGTATCAGGTGCGGACGTACGGCTGCCAGATGAACGTCCACGACTCCGAGCGGCTCTCGGGGCTGCTGGAGTCCGCTGGCTACGTCCCTGCCGTTGATGGCACTGTCGCCGATGTCGTCGTGTTCAACACCTGCGCGGTCCGCGAGAACGCCGACAACAAGCTCTACGGCAACCTCAGCCATCTGGTACCCGTGAAGGCCGAGAACCCCGGGATGCAGATTGCGGTCGGCGGCTGCCTTGCCCAGAAGGACCAGGGCATGATCCTGGAGAAGGCCCCGGTCGTCGACGTCGTCTTCGGCACTCACAACATCGGTTCCCTGCCTGTGCTCCTCGAGCGTGCCCGCGTGATGAACGAGGCTCAGGTCGAGATCAAGGAGGCGCTCGAGACCTTCCCGTCAGCGCTGCCGACGAAGCGCGATTCTGCCTACGCGGCATGGGTGTCGGTGAGCGTCGGGTGCAACAACACCTGCACCTTCTGTATCGTCCCGGCCCTTCGAGGCACCGAAAAGGATCGCCGGCCCGGAGAGATCCTCGCCGAGATCGAGGCACTCGTCGCCGAGGGGGTCCTGGAGATCACCTTGCTGGGCCAGAACGTGAACGCATACGGCATCGAGTTCGGCGACCGTCAGGCATTCGGCAAGCTGCTGCGTGCGTGCGGCGCAATCGACGGCCTCGAGCGGGTTCGCTTCACCAGCCCGCATCCGCGCGACTTCACCGACGATGTCATCGCGGCGATGGCCGAGACCGCGAATGTCATGCCCTCGCTCCACATGCCGATGCAGTCAGGCTCCGACCGCATCCTTCAGTCGATGCGCCGCTCGTATCGTCAGGATCGATACCTCGGCATCATCGACAGCGTGCGTGCGGCAATGCCCGAGCCTGCCATCACGACCGACATCATCGTCGGCTTCCCCGGCGAGACCGAGGCCGACTTCGAGCAGACGATGCACGTCGTTCGCGAGGCGAGGTTCGCGGGGGCCTACACCTTCCAGTACTCCAAGCGCCCCGGAACTCCTGCGGCGACCATGCCCGATCAGGTGCCGCGCGAGGTGGTGCAGGAGCGCTATGTGCGCCTCTCTGACCTCGTCAAGGAGATCGCCTGGCGCGAGAACCAGCTGCTCGAGGGCAGTGTCGTCGAGGTGCTCATCGCGAAGGGCGAGGGCAAGAAGGACGCCGAGACCGAGCGGCTGTCCGGTCGATCGCGCGATAACCGGCTCGTCCACGTCGGACTGAGCTCCGAGCTGCCGACCCCGCGGCCGGGCGACATCGTGCGTGCCGAGGTCACCCATGCAGCGCCCCATCACCTCAACGCCGACCGCCTGATCGACGTGCGTCGTACCCGTGCGGGCGATGCCAGTGAGAGCGCATCGGCTGCGGCCACGCCCGGCGTCATGCTCGGACTGCCGGGCCTGCGCGCCAAAGACTGATGCTCGTCGTCGCCATCGTCGGGCCCACAGCCTCCGGCAAGAGCGCACTCGCGGTCGAGGTCGCGTTGCGATGCAATGGCGAGATCGTCAACACCGATTCGATGCAGGCCTATGTGGGCATGGACATCGGGACGGCGAAGCCACCCGAGGCCGAATGGCGCGGCGTGCCGCACCATGTGTTCAGCGAGTGGCCACCCGACCACGAGCTGAGTGTCGCCGAGTTCCAGGCGGCGGCAAGGAGTGCGATAAAAGCGGTCGCTGGCAGGGGTACGGTGCC
>CAMDKQ010000174.1 GCA_945901095.1 Bifidobacterium breve | reverse complement strand
GATGCACGTCCGAAACTACCTCAGCGAGCAGGAACGCGAGTTCGGTGTGAGAAAGACCAATCTGGTAACTGAGGTGATGGAGTCTCAATCGGTGGAACTCGCTGCTATCGGACGACCCGATGACTTCATCGTTTCGCAGCGCCTCGTGAGCCTGATGATTGCCCAACTGTCGGAGAACCCCTCGCTCAAGCCAGTCATTCAGGATGTCTTGGATTCGCATGGGGCTCAAATCATGATGCATGCGGTCGAGGGTTACGTTGAGCCGGGTCGGACGTCCTGCCTTGCCTTGGTTGAGGCGGTCAGGTCACAGGGCGCCGTGCTCATTGGATGGCGGGTAGCCGAGGGGCGAGGAAGAGCCGAATACCTCGAAGGGGGCATCAGGGTGAACCCTGCGAAATCTGAATGGGTGGAATTGAGCGCCGAAGATTCGCTCATCGTTCTCGTACGTCACTGAACTTTTCAGTGGAATGTTCGTTTATCGAACGCCGAGGTCCGCCGGTATTACGCTTTCGAATCCTGTCACGGGGGCAGGAGTGTGTCGGGGGAATTCATGGCTATCAGTTTGGACGAAGGCACCGAAAGCAAGCGGTCAGGCCGTGAACGAGCGGAGTCGCTTATCGAAGTTATCCTTTTCGGCGGCCGTTGGCTGCTAGCTCCGCTGTACCTGGGGTTGATTGCCGGTCTGCTGGTACTGGTGTTGAAGTTCGCCGAGGCGCTCTGGCACATGCTGGCGGAGGCACCCGGGTCCAGCCTGCAAGAAACTACGCTGGGAATCCTTGAGATTCTTGACATTGCACTCCTTGGCAACCTGATCATCATCGTGGTCTTCAGCGGATATGAGAACTTTGTTTCAAAGATCAACGTGGCGAAGAGTTCAGTGGATAGACCCACTTGGATGGGCAAAGTAGATTTCTCCGGCCTGAAGATCAAGCTCATCGGATCGCTGGTGGCGATTTCGGTGATTGAACTGTTGAAAGACTTCCTTAGCCCTGAGACGATCGACCCGGAGCAGGAGATGTGGTTGATCATCATCCACCTCACTTTCGTCGTGTCAGGCGTTCTGTTCGCCGTTACCGATTACATAGCCGATAAGCGAGCATCGATCGATATCGCTGCCCAGCGCGCAGAACTCGAACTTCGCATTCTGGAGCGAGACAAGGGGTTTGCGGCCGGAACGGCAAGCGAGATGAATCCGATGGGCGAGTAGCAGCTCGGCGGCACGCTCCAGAAGGAGTAACGCGTGAGCGCCTGCCGCTCAGGTGCTCGACGTGGCGGATGTGAGCGGATGTTCGGAGTGCTGTGAATTCGGCCAACGCCAACGCCAACGAGGCATGGGTTGGTTGAGGCGAAAAGACTCAGGGTCAAATCGGACGGACGGAGCGATCTCGATTGAGCGCAAGCCAAGACCCACTCTCGCGAAGAGCCTCTAGGCCGACGAGTTCAACGATCGCCTGAATCCGGTATGGGGTGAGATCATGACCCCGCAGGCGCGCGAGATCGGATAGACCTCGTCGGTATGTCGTTGCTGCGAAGGTGTACTGACGGTCAATTTCGTCGAACGCAAGCAGGTGGCCGTAGGCGGCTGACGCGGCGGCGGTGGCTAACCCGACCTCCCACGCGACTTGGCCCAGATCGCTGGCTGTAGTGGCGGAGCCGTCGCCGGTGATGAAGCGCAACGCATCGATGGCCATGCCGAGCAGGGCGAGAACGACCCCGGCTCTAGTGAGCAAGCGATACTTGCGCGCCTTGATCCGATTGCGTGCAATGGCGCCTGCGCGATCGGATGATCCCTCGAAGTAGTCGAGTTGGCTCTGAATCCATTCGTTCGCCGCCGGCCAAGGGCTCTGGATCGCCTGTGATCCGATTCGGTCTGCGAGCCATGCGGAGCGCATGGTTCGACGGATCCAGGAGGTGTCAGGCTGACCTTCAAGGTAGTAGTCAGAAGGGCAGGCCCGCACTCCTGCGGCCAGCCAGGCGGACTGCACCCGAGCCCCCTCAGCCAGGGCCCGGGACTGCTGAAATTTGTCCTTGGCATTGGTACGTGTGAGGCGGAACCACAGGACTCCTGTTGCGGACACGGCAATCACTGCTGGGCCGATGAGCCACCGTTGGGTGAAGCTCTGCTCGAAGTGAAGGAGAACGAGTGTGCAGACGCCAGCGAGGACGACAGATGCGGCTCGTCGCCGGTACTGCACCTGATGAATGCTTGCCTGGGCATCTGCGAGGTTCATGATCGACTGGGTCACCGAGAGCGGCCCACGCGATAGTCCCCCGACCCGACTTCGCTGGTTGAGGAACTCGATTCGATCTGCATGAGGGTCCTGGATCGTCTCATTCCATTGCTGTTGCTGAAAGTCTTCGTCGATGAGCCGCGGGAGTGAGGCGCCCGCCGTGGCGAAAATGAGATCTGTCGTGTCGGAATCTCTCGCAGGACGCGCTGCAGGAATATGGATGAGAACTCCAGTCTCGGCGGGCCAGAGTGACGTCCGCCCGTCATCCGTCAGGCGTTCGGCGGACGCCAGTCGGTAGTGAATGGTGTCGGAGGTACCGCCAGGAAACTCAGGTGGGTCACCGTCCCAGACGGCGATCAGCACATGGGATTGATCCGAGATGAATCGGGCGCAGCGCTGGTAGGCCATGTCGCGAGCAGACTCTGCCGGCGGCGCTGGATCGCTCAAGACTCGTGACGTGGATGCCATGAGGTCGTCGGCCAGTACCACGCTCTCGCAACTGGCCAGACAGCGTCGAAACTCGTCAAGGTCGCCGCTTTCAGGGAAGTCGAGTTCGTAGTCGTCGACGGCGAGAGGGAGAATGCCGATCAGCCGCACCGACTCGAGCCCTTGGCACGCTTCGACCGCCAGTTGGTCGGCGCCCTGTGCCAGGGAACTGAGCAGGAGTATGGGTGTCAAGGGAAAGCGGTCACGATAGGAGACGAGCACGTCTCGAATACTCGATGTGATGGCGGCGACCGCGTCCGAGCGGAGATTTCGATGGCCAATGACACCGATCGTGAGGGGAACGAGGGGCGCGGTCATTCTTCCAGCGTCGCCAGACATGTGCGTTTCCTTAGTCCTGTCCATCTTCGCGGTCCATCGGACGCTACCGGGCACCCAACGTCCGCTCGACCTTCTCTGCGAGGTCGTCCTCGGAGCGGAACATGCCGCAGGAGTGGCTCTTCAGGACGGTCTCGCGAAAGGCGTTCAACTTCTCCAGATTCCCGGGATCGCGTTCGACCATCGCCCCGGTGATCGGCGCGTCATCGTCCATCACGAAGACTCGGATGTCCTTGTCGCTCGCGATCGCCTGGCGGTACTCGAGTTCAGTCATCGATAGCCCTGTCACGTCATCGACATATCCGTAACGCATGCCCAGGATCCCGAGGTAGACCTGACTCTCAAGAACCTTGCGCTGGATCATCGTGGCTGGCGGTGTCCCTTCGGCGGCGAAGTCCTCCATGCCGATGAACTTCAGGTCGAGGCGGTCGATGACCGCTCGCACCGCTGCGCGATGTCGCTCGAGGTCTCGGCTCGTAGAACTGACGAACACGGAGTTGCGGTCTCCGTCCGCCTCGGACCCCTGCCGAGCGAGCTCTATCTCGTATACCGAGCGCAGGCGGTTGATCTCGTCAAGGGTTCGGGTCAAGCGGCCGCTGACATCGTCCTCAAGATGGGTGCCGCCCGAGACGGATTCGAGGATCTCGGACTCCAGGGAATTTCTCCGTTGATCGAGTTGCCGGAGCATGGAGTAGATCTGCTCCTGGCGTCCGAAGGACTCATCATGGATCGGCGAGTGGCTCCGTGAATGCTGGCTCAGATTTCGGACAGTGGATCCGTCGCCATCAGGAAAGGCGTCGAGGCCGAACTTGCTCAGTGCTGCAGCCTCGAACGTCTCGAGGAAGGTCTCGACCCCGGAGCCGCCGAATCGATCGAGGAGGAACAGTTCGACATCGATCGCCTCGGGGTTGTCGAGGAGTGAGTCGAGCAGGGCGAAGCCCATCTCGGTTGCGACAACCTCGTAAGGGATGCCCGCGACGCCGGCGCCGATTGCCGGGAAGGCGACCGAGGTGCAGCCAAGCTCTGGGAGGAGTCGCATCACCCGATGCGTGGCCTGGCGAACCATTGCCCCGGGGGGCAACTGCTCGGCCTGGCCCCAGGGCCCGATCGTGATGGCGTGGAGGACGTAGCGGGCGGTCAGGGTGCCTGCGCCGGACACGACGATGTCGCCGGTGGCTCGAGGCACCATCTTTCGGGTGTCGGACATGATTGCGGGGCCGCCCTCCCGAAGGATGGCCGCTGAAACTCCGCCTCCCATGGAGAGCATGTAGTCGTCGGAGCTCACGAGTGCTTGGGAGTGCGATCGAGTGAGGTCACCGACGCGGATCTTTATCGTCGACGGACCTATCCGATACGTCATTGCGGCGACGTCGTCAAATGGCATTGGAACCCCCGCAGATTCTCTCGACCTTGATGCATCGAACCCTAGTCGCCGTTGAACATCGGGCGAGACTGTCGCAAATGTGGTCATGGATGCAGTGTCAGCCACGGATTCTGCCTGATCGTCCTACGATGCAGCAGGGCTCCACCTCGTCGCCCATCGAGCGGCAGGGGGCCCCAAGGGGGGATCGCTCATGTATCCGGTGCTCATCGTCGGCGTTGGGGGTGCGGGCGGAAAGACGGTGCGTGCCCTGCGGGAGACGCTCTTGCGCAAACTGCGTCGTGCGGGGTGGACGAAGGACACGTTGCCGGAGGGCTGGCAGCTACTCTGGATTGACTCGGTCTCGGTGCAGAGCGCGGATGGTTTCGCTTCGCCGCTCCTACCTGTTAATCAATACCTGGGGCTCGTGCCGCCGGGAGTTCGCTACAACGACCTGCAAGCCAAGCTGGCTCAATCTGTCCAAATGGATGAACGACAAGCGGCTCTCGCGGGTTGGGTACCCGAGATGCTTCCCATCGACGTCAACTGCGGTGCGGGGCAGTCGCGGGCCATAGGCCGCGTGGTAACTGCTTCGCAATTGACGCCCCTCCGGACGGCACTTCAGGGGGCGAACGAACGACTGACCGGCGCCGCGGCATTGTCCGAATCTCAGGCGGTTGCCGAACTCCTCGGCATGGCTCGTGACCACGTGCACGGCGCGCCGCTCGCAATCGTTGTGTCATCGCTCGGCGGTGGTTCAGGGTCGGGGATGTTCCTCGATGTTGTTGAGGTACTCAAGTCGATCAATCCCGCATTCCGCAGCCCGAAGGGCGTCATCACCGTGCTGTACACGCCGGATGTCTTCAGCAGCCTCGGCGGGGCGAGCACGCAGATTCCGTCGAACACCCTCGCGGCCGTCATGGAGGTGATGTCTGGAGTGTTCGCCGAAGGGCTTTCGGTGTCATCGCAGTCGATCTTCTTCGGCAATGGTCTCACCGGCAGGTCTCATCACGGGTTCGGGGCGAAGTGCAATTTCCTCGTGGGCGCAGGCAATGAGTCCGTGTCCTTTGGTACTCAAGAGGACGTCTACTGCGAGGTGGGTGAAGTGATCGCCCTGCTTGCGTCTGAACCTCGCGTGCGTGAGCCATTCGAGCACTTCTACTTGGGAAACGTATTGCTCCAAAGCGGTCAACCAATGTTGGTCGGGGATGACTCGCGTCTGACCGTGGAGTCGGACGACGCGCAATCGATGCCGTTCTCGGGCCTGGGGATGGCCCGGGTGAGCGTCGGCACTGATCGCCTTGCGGAGTACCTGACCCAACTCGTGAGCCGCGATGTGACCGAGATGCTGCTGTGGCCGGACTTCGATCCCGTCCTGCAGGACGAAGCGGTCGGCAAGACACGCGATGAGATCATCGAGGATCGCGCGACCAACTGCTGGGAGAAATTCCTCAGGCGTTCCGGACTAAACCAGCGAGAGCCTGCCAGCGACGTCACCAATGCGTTGAAGGACCCGCAACTCAAGCAGCGTCTGGATTTGTGGTCGGCTGCAGGGATCGCGGAGGCAGGCGGCCGCTCACTCACGCCGAACGACTGGATGAGCTACGTCACGACCTACTTCGACGGTGGCATTGCAGCAGTCCGGGCGCGGGAAGCGACCTTGCGAGACGACCGGGCAAGAATCTGGACCGCGGGCATCGGAGGGCGGATCCACGATCTCGTGGCCGAGTCGGCGATGTCGACGGGACTCGTCGTGACTGCCCGACTCCTCAACTCCCTGACCGATGAGATGGCGTTCGTGCAGTCTGCACTCATCCATGAGGCGGCGACGAAAAGCAGCCAGATGCTGGCGATGCCAGAGCGGATCCAGCAGGTGCTCGACACGGGACTCAGTCGGCCGGTGGAAGGCGACGAGTCCCTGACGCGCGTAGCACAGATCATGCGCATGGGAGCTCAATTGCTCGTGGAGGCCGATTGCGTCGAGTACACGGCGAACCTGCTGAAGGACCTCACGGACAACATGCTGAGACCGCTATTGATGGCGGTGGAATTCTCTAGGGCTCGGTTGAGTGAAGGGGCCAACTCCGACCGGTTGCTCGACGGTCTCCCAAATCGCTGGGGAGCGATGCCGCGGTACGGAAGCCCCGTCCCGTATCACCTGTTGCCGAGTCCGACCGAGCGGGTGCTC
>CAMDKQ010000173.1 GCA_945901095.1 Bifidobacterium breve | reverse complement strand
AACACCGGCACGAGCATGAAGTGCTGATGCACCATTCCAATGCCCGCCTTAATGGCGTCACCCGGATCACGGAAGGTCTGATGAACGCCATCGATGAGGATCTCGCCAGCATCCGATCGATACAGGCCCGACAGCACGTTCATGAGGGTGCTCTTGCCGGCGCCGTTCTCGCCGATGAGGGCAAGCACAGTGCCGGATCGGGCGGTAAGGCTCACATCGTCGTTCGCGAGCACCCCGGGGAATCGCTTCGTGATGCCCCGCAGCTGAAGTTCCACACCTCATCCTCTCGTCGCTCGCTAACCGTGCAGCACACGCTATCCGCATTGACTCCCAGATACAGGAGAAGGTGGGGTTCGATGCGCTCGAACCCCACCTTCCCTCGACTCACATGGAGTCGGAAACGGACTAACCCTTGACGCTCACCGAACCGTCAATGATTCCGACCTGAAGTGCCGTCATCTGCTCCTTGAGTTCCGGAGAGACCATGGAATCCATATCGTGGTACGGGGCCAGACCCACGCCACCGTTCTCGAGGGTGCCGACCGTGACGCCACCGGCGAAGGTGCCGTCGATAACAGCCTTGATCGCATTGAACGTCGTGACGTCCATGTTCTTCAGGACTGATGTGAGGTAGACGCCTTGGTTTGCGGGGTCGCTCTCGTACTGGTCGCTGTCAACACCGATGATCATCAACTTGTTCATGCCGAGTTCGGTTGCGAGGGCAGCCGAGCCGAGGCCAACCGGGCCGGCGACAGGCATGACGATGTCAGCACCTTCGTCGACGAGGTTCTGGGCGAAGGCGCGGCCGTCAGCGAGGCTCTCGAAGTTCTCGGTGAACAAGCCCTTCTGGGTGTTCGGATCCCAGCCGAGCACCTCGACGTTAGTGCCGTTGTCTGCGTTGTACTTCTGGACGCCGAAGTAGAAGCCGTCCATGAAGATGGTCACCGGCGGGATGTTGATGCCACCGAAGGTGCCAACCTTGCCGGTCTTGGTGGTGCCGGCTGCGAGATAGCCTGCGAGGAACGCGGCCTCGTCGGTGTTGAAGATCTGCCCGAGCACGTTGTTATTCGTGATCATCGGGGTGCCATCCTCATTCTCACCGTAGGCGTAGTCCACGATGGTGAAGGGGATGTCGGGGTTAGCGTTGGCGGCCGTCATGGTCGCGTCGCCCAGCAGGAAGCCGACCGTCACGATGATGCTGCAGCCCTGATCGACGAATGCCTGAATGTTCGGCGCATAGTCAGTCTCAGCCTGCGATTCGAGGACGATTGCCTCGACGCCAAGCTGATCCGCGGCGTCAGTGACGCCCTTGTAGGCCTTCTGGTTGAAGCCCTTGTCATCGACGCCACCAACATCGGTGACCTCGCATGCCTTCTGAACTGCGGCGGCCGGCTCGCTGGCTGCGGGTGCACTGGCCGCTGCACTGGCCGCAGCACTGGCAGCAGGCGCAGCGGACGACTCAGCAGTGGTCGTGCTGCCCCCACACCCGGCGAGGCCGAGTGCAGCAACAGCGAACACCGCTGCTGCGATCTTCACGTTGGTCTTCATTGGTCTCCTTAGTTGATGGCTGCGGACGACGTTCGACGCGGCCTGCGCTCAGCCTAACGAAGCACTCGCCGTGGCGCGGACCCAATACGTTGCAATCGGTCCACCAACATGGTTACAAATCGGTCACGGTCGATGTCGAGGCCCACGAGCGCATTCGCCGGCAGACCAGTAACGGACCAGCGGTCTGCAACCGTGCGCCCACTGCAAAGGACCGACTCGGTTTCGATCTGAACATTCATGGGCAGGGCCGTGATCAGGGTCGGGTCGATGAGGTGCGCGATCGTCACCGCATCATGGATGGGCGCACCCTCCCAGCCGAACCGCTCCTGATGGAACCCGACGAAGTGATCGAGGAGCTCTGCGACGAACGCGCCAACGTCGCCCGTGTCGCGCAGGAAATCAGCATGCTCATCGGTAAGCCACGCACGATGGGTCACCTCGAGCCCGATCATCGTGAGCGGGATTCCGGTGCGGTCCGCTCCCGGCACACATGCCGAACGAAACACGATGTCGGCTGCATGGGGATCGACCCAGATGTTGAACTCCGCAGCAGGGGTCCAGTTCCCGAGATCGACGGCACCCCCCATGATCACGAGTTCCCGGATCATGTGATGCAGGTGCGGGAGTTGCTCAACGACATCGGCCATGTTCGTGAGCGGGCCAGTCGCCACGAGGGTGACGGGCTCTGCCGCCTCACTCAGGACCCGTTCGATCATCTCGATCGCAGTGAGGTCGGAAGGTCCGTGGCTCGGCGTAACCGGCAGCGGCCCGGCGAGGCCGCTCTCGCCATGCATGGCGGCCGCTGTCGACAGATCGCGGATTCGTGGACTATCCCGGCCAGCAGCGACCGGGATGTCCGTACGTCCGATGAGATCGAGTACGCGCAGCGCATTGCGGGTCGTGTGCTCCAAGGTGACGTTGCCCGCGACGGTCGTGACGGCGATGAGATCTATCGATGGGTCAGACACCGCCAGCATGATGGCAATGGCATCGTCGTGACCTGGGTCGCAGTCGAGCAGCACGCGTCGAGGCGAGATTTCCGACGCCCCCGTCGCACTCATCAGAACCGATCGGCTGGCTGGTACTGCCCCCAGACATCGCGAAGCGCGTCGGAAACCTCGCCTACCGTTGCCCGCGCCCGCAGGGCATCCTTAATTGGGTACAAAAGGTTCGCATCACTCTTCGCAGTTTCCCGGATGAGTTGGAGGAGACGGCTGACCTCCACGCCATCACGCTCAGAGCGAAGCTTCGCAAGGCGGGCACCCTGTTCCTGCTCGATGAGCGGGTTGACCCTCAGCGGTTCGTAGTGCTCAACCTCGTCGACAGTGAACTTGTTCATCCCAACGACCGTGCGCGCGCCGGCATCAATCTGCTGGGTGATCTCGTAGGCGGATCGCTCGATCTCGGCCTTCTGGAAACCCTGCTCGATCGCCGCAACGGCGCCGCCCATGTCGGTGATCCGCGCGATCAGTGCGAGAGCCTCGCGCTCGATCTCATCGGTCATCGACTCCACGACGTACGACCCGGCGAAGGGATCGACGGTCGCGCAGATATCGGTCTCAAAGGCAAGCACCTGCTGGGTGCGCAGGGCGAGACGGGCTGCCTTTTGCGAGGGGAGCGCGAGCGCCTCATCGAAGGAATTTGTATGGAGCGACTGCGTTCCACCGAAAACCGCGGCTAGGCCCTGCACGGCCACCCGAACCAGGTTGATCTCGGGCTGCTGCGCAGTCAGCTGAACCCCAGCGGTTTGGGTATGGAACCTCAGCATCCACGACTTCGGGTTCTTCGCACCGAACTGCTCGCGCATGATGTGCGCCCACATTCGGCGGGCCGCCCGGAACTTCGCGACCTCCTCGAGGATCGTCGTTCGGGAGACGAAGAAGAAGGCGAGACGCGGCGCGAACTCGTCGACGTCCTGACCGGATTCGACGGCTGCCTGCACGTACGCGATCCCGTCGGCGAGGGTGAAGGCGATCTCCTGAACCGGGGTGGCACCAGCCTCGGCCATGTGGTAACCCGAGATTGAGATGGTGTTCCAGCGTGGGATCTCACTGCGGCAGTACGTAAAGATGTCAGTAATGAGTCTCAATGATTGCGCTGGCGGATAGATGTAGGTGCCCCGGGCGATGTACTCCTTGAGCACGTCGTTTTGGATCGTCCCATTGAGCTGATCAGCGGTGATGCCCTGTTCCTCGGCGATGAGCTGGTACAGCACGAGGAGGATCGCCGCGGGCGCATTGATCGTCATTGAGGTTGAAACCTGGTCGAGTGGAATCTGGTCGAACAGGATTCGCATGTCGTCGATCGAATCGATCGCGACCCCAACCTTGCCTACCTCGCCGTGGGCCAGCGGATGGTCAGAGTCGTAGCCCATCTGGGTCGGCAGGTCGAAGGCGACCGAGAGTCCGGTCGTGCCCGCCGCGAGCAACTGGCGGTAGCGCTCATTCGACTCGACAGCCGTTCCGAATCCGGCATACTGCCGCATGGTCCACGGCCTGCCCGTGTACATCGACGGGTAAACCCCTCGGGTGTACGGAAATTCTCCGGGCTCGCCGAGCTGCGTCTGCGGATCCCAATCGGTGAGCGCCTGCGGACCATAGACCGCCGCGAGCGGCAGTCCGGACTCCGTCAGGGCACCCCCCGAATCAGTCACTTGATCCACGCACCCGAATCTTGCTGCCAAGCCAGCGGATTGGGTCGTACTTGATATCCGCGACCCGCTCCTTCAATGGGATAAGGGCGTTGTCGGTGATCTTGATGTGCTCGGGGCACACCTCGGTGCAGCACTTGGTGATATTGCAGTATCCCAAGCCAAGCTCATCTTGCGCCATCTTCTGCCGATCGACGGTGTCGAGCGGGTGCATGTCGAGTTCAGCAACCCGCATGAGCACGCGCGGTCCCGCGAAGTTGGTCTTGTTCTCCTCGTGATCGCGCACCGCGTGGCAGGTGTTCTGGCACAGGAAGCACTCGATGCACTTGCGGAACTCCTGGCTGCGGGCAACGTCCTCTTGAGCCATCCGGTACTCGCCCGGCTTGAGACCCTCCGGCGGCTTGAACGCGGGTACCTCGCGTGCCTTCGCGTAGTTGAACGAAACGTCGGTGACGAGATCGCGGATGACAGGAAAGGCCCGAAGTGGCGTCACCGTGATGGTCTCGGCCTCCTCGAAGGTGTTCATCCTCGTCATGCACATGAGGCGCGGACGCCCATTGACCTCGACGCTGCAGGACCCGCACTTGCCAGCCTTACAATTCCAGCGAACCGCGAGGTCAGTTGCCTGTTCCGCCTGAATGCGGTGGATGACGTCGAGCACGACCTCCCCCTCTTGCACCTGGACGTCGTAATCCTTGAGTTCGCCCGTGCCGTCCGGTCCGCGCCAGAGGCGGAACTTTGCCATGTAACTCATGTCTAGGCCATCCCAACCGAAGTGAGTTCTTCTATGGTCATGTACTTTTTTAGCTCTGCTGCGTCGAATAGCTGGATCAGTTCAAGAGGGATCGTCGGCACCGGCTGCTTGGTGACATCGATCTGGTCATCACAGACGCGGCAGATGAGATTCACCTGACGCCAGTCAGGGCTCATCACCGGGAAGTCATTGCGGGTGTGACCACCACGCGACTCCTCGCGCGCGAGCGCCGCCTTCGCGACGGACTCGGAGACGAGGACCTGCTTGGGCAGATCTAGGGCCAAGTGCCAACCTGGGTTGTAGCCCCGGTCGCCCATGGCGTGAACACGACTAATGCGCACCTTGAGGGCCTCAATTTTCTCGAGCGCTGCACGCATCTCATCCCCCGTGCGGATGATCCCCACGAGATCGTTCATGACCGTCTGCAGATCATCTTGGATCGAGAATGGGTTCTCGTCCCGGGACGGGTCAAATGGCGCAATTGCCCGCGTCATTGCCACCTGTATCTCCGCTTCGGACACTACCGGGAGATCACCCTTGGCCTTGAGACCGTCAACATACTCAGCAGCGTAGAGCCCGGCGCGTCGTCCGAACACGAGAAGGTCCGACAGTGAATTGCCGCCTAGGCGATTTGAGCCGTGCATTCCGCCCGATGACTCACCGGCCGCGAACAGGCCTCGGAGTCCAACGAGTTCCTGCGTATCCGGGTCGACCTCAATGCCGCCCATCACGTAATGGCAGGTTGGACCGACCTCCATCGACTCCTCAGTGATGTCGACGTCAGCGAGCTCCTTGAACTGGTGCCACATCGATGGCAGCTTCGCCTTGATGACGTCGGCCGGCAGTCGCTGCGAGACATCAAGGAACACACCACCGTGAGGCGACCCACGACCGGCCTTCACCTCGGCATTGATTGCTCGCGCTACCTCGTCCCGCGGAAGGAGTTCCGGCGGGCGCTTGTTGTTGTCCGGGTCGTTGTACCAGCGGTCCGCCTCCTCCTCGGTCTTCGCGTACTGCGCCTTGAAGACATCGGGAATATAGTCGAACATGAACCGGCGACCCTCAGAGTTGGTGAGAACTCCTCCATCGCCACGAACTGATTCGGTGACAAGTAGTCCTTTGACGCTCGGCGGCCACACCATGCCGGTCGGGTGGAACTGGATGAACTCCATGTTGACCAGCGAGCCACCAACCATCATTGCAAGGGCATGTCCGTCACCGGTGCCCTCCCATGAATTACTCGTCACCTTGAAAGACTTTCCGATACCGCCGGTGGCAATGATCACTGAAGGCGAATCGATAATCACGAAGTCACCGGTGGAGCGCCAGTAGGCCAAAACTCCAGTCGCATGGCGCTCAGCCCCCTCGCCTTCCATGAACACATCGGTGACCGAGCACTCGGCGAATATCTTGATACCCGCTTCGTAATCGCCAGTGTTCTCCTTGTCGACCTGCTGGAGCTGGACGACCTTCTGCTGCAGCGTGCGAATCATCTCCAAGCCGGTGCGGTCGCCGACATGCGCGAGACGCGGGTACTCATGCCCGCCGAAGTTGCGTTGGCTGATCTTGCCTTCAGGAGTGCGGTCGAAAAGTGCGCCCCAGGACTCAAGCTCCCACACCCGGTCGGGGGATTCCTTGGCGTGGATCTCAGCC
>CAMDKQ010000172.1 GCA_945901095.1 Bifidobacterium breve | reverse complement strand
CACCTCGACCGCACTACCCAAGTACTGCTGAGACACGATCCGTGGTTTGCCGTCCACCCGGGCCGACTCCACCAAGTAGTAGTACGTCTGGTTGCCCTGCCGTTTCCCGACGATAGAAGCCATATATAGGTAATACACTATCCAAGGCCCAAACTCCATCAGCGACACACGAAACACGCCTACCAATCAGATAGCGGGGAAACTCCCGCTAGAGCAGGGGCGTACCTGTCCGACCGGCGATTAAACGCCGACCATGATCAGACTGAATCGGCGTTTGATCATCCTGAGCACGGGACACTAATTTGACGCCAACGATGAGCCGTTGGTCAATCTCTGATGAAGCCCTTCCTGAGCGCCTCCATGGCACCGGTCAATTCACTCGGAATGACCCAAACCGTATTGGCATCGCCTTGGGCGAGGCCGGGAAGAATCTCCAGATACCTGTGCGCCAAGGCAGCGGCGGTGGGATTGGCCTGATGTATTGCCTCGTAGATCTTGCCGAGCGCAACCGCCTCACCCTCCGAACGAATGATCTCCGCCCGAGACTCCGCATCGGCTCGCACGACCTCAGATTGCGCGAATCCCTCTGCGGTCAAGATGGCGCTTTGCTTCTGGCCCTCGGCAAGTAAAATGGCACTTTGCTTGGCACCCTCGGCTGTCAAGATTGCCGCGCGACGCTCACGCTCGGCCTTGAGTTGCTTTTCCATTGACTCCTGCACGGAGTGCGGTGGGTCGATTGCCTTGAGTTCCACCCGGTTGACACGAATACCCCAACGCCCGGTCGCTTCATCAAGGACTCCTCGAAGCTGACCATTGATGTTATCGCGTGATGTCAATGTTGCCTCTAGATCCATGGATCCAATGACGTTGCGCAGGGTCGTGACGGTCAACTGCTCGATACCCAGAATGAAACTCGAGATCTCATAGGTCGCTGCCTTGGGATCGGTCACCTGGAAGTACACAACCGTGTCGATGGAGACAACGAGGTTGTCTTCGGTGATGACAGGCTGTGGTGGGAATGACGCGACTTGCTCCCGCATGTCGACACGTTCACGTATGCGATCCATAAAAGGAATAAGAATCGTCAGGCCCGGACTCAGTGTGCGCTGGTACCTGCCGAGGCGCTCCACAATCGCCGTGCTTGCCTGATTGACGATCACCAACGTGCGCGAGAGCAGCAGAAGCAAGACTCCTAGTCCCACGAGAATGCCGATCAGGGCAGCGATGAAATCCATGACGACTTCCTCCTGTCAATCAGTCGATTGGGAAAACGAGGGCTGTTGCACCATCAATGCGAGATACGGAAACCCGAGTGTTCCGTTCGACGGGCTCGCTCGTCACGCCTGAGTCGAGGCGAGAACTCCAGATTTCACCTTTGAGTCGGATTCTCCCCGAGTCCGCGGTGATTACCGTTAAGGCTAGCGCCTCTGAGCCAGGAAGCGCGTCCACTCCTGTCCGAACTGGAATGGGCAACCCACTGAAGCGACGCGCAGCGAGGGGTCGCACTACGAGAATGCCGGCCAACGTGACCCCGCCCATGGCCAGCGTTTGCACCAGTGGTGGAGCGCCAGCAGCGCCCGCACCCAAACCCGCAAGTGCGCCGACCGAGACGAGGGCCAAGTACAGGGCTCCGGTCACCATCTCAGCGCCCAGAGCCACCACGGCGATCACACCCCAGAGCCAGAGCATCCGTGCACTCCTCATCTTTCGCAAAAAGGCAACTGCTGAACGAGACAATTTTCATCTTAACCCGGAGTGCGGGGAGATGAGCGAGTCGTTGGCTTCCGGCTCACCTGCCGGCCCATGGTCCAGATGCGCAAGCTCGTCATCGAGAGGCTGTCGGCTGCCTATCGCTCCGCCTGATTTAGGCTGACCGAGCCGGTTGCCGTGAACCCTTCATCCTGTTCATCGGCAATGTCGACGTCCTGGTATTCCTGCTCCTGCCGGGCATGCCAACCGACAACCAGTACGGCGCCGTCAGCCCCTGGCCTGGTGCTCCACCGTCAAGGTGGCGGCTTCGTCTATCGTCCAATCGCATGAACGGGATTCCAACATCCCTCTGAAATAGACGGGCGCCCGTTCACGGCGCTCAATGGAGGTCCGGCCTACGCATTCAGCCGGGCGATCTCATTCGTCGTGAGTTGCGAGGGGCAGGCGGAGGTCACGGACGCGGGCGGTGGTCGCGTTCACGGAATGGACGTACTCAGTCCTGGCGTCAACACCCATTTCGGCCGTCATCCGAAACACCACTGGCTGCTCTCAACGCCTGACGCATCGTGGGATCACGCGCACCGGCCGCATTCTTCACGGATGACGGCGAGGCGATGATCGTCGCTTCCACTACTCTGCCCCCGCGACGACGCAATCAAACGAGAACATCAGCGATTCCGAAGCCGAAGTTTCGGCCAGACGCACCCCGAATCCCGACGAGTCCCTCGCCTGCGCCCAACTCATCGGGTTTCGGGGTGCACATGACTCAGGTGAGACCCAAGGGGATGACCAGGGCTAGGACGGCAGCGCTTCCCTTGGTGCTGTACGCCTCGAGCAGATCGTTCATTGCGAGGGCCTCGTGAGCGCAATGTGAGTCGCCCACGCCTATGTGCGCGATCCGCTGGGTGAGCGATGTGCGGTCATAGCTCGGAATACTCATGGCTGCGTTTACAGGCTCTAAAAGCGGTGTGTCACACAGGTGCTCTACGTTGAGGGCTGCAGTCAGGGTTCAACGGTGGGGGTAAGCGATGGCTCGACCACGGGTGAGTCGCACTAGGCGACATCAACGGCACCGCGAGCGGGTGATGCGCGCGCACAACGGCGTGTGCCACCTCTGCGGTGCGGATGCGGCCGATGCGATCGACCATATCGTGCCGGTTTCCTGGGGTGGATCGGACGATCCGTCGAACCTCGCCCCCGCGCACACGTCGTGCAACACAGCCAAGAGCGATGCCGCGCCGCCGCAGTGGACCTACTCACGGCCGGAGATGTGGTTGCCCGGATACGGGCCTCGCGCACCGAATAGCGCCGCCAGCCGCGGAGCTTCGGGTCGACTCGGGTGCTGGAGCATCGGTGGCGGGATTCTGGTTGCATTGTTGGTGGGCGGTCTGGTTGGTTCATTGGCGGCCAGTGAGTGGGTTGGGCTGGCGGTCACCGCAGCTGTGGCTTGGGCACTGATCAGTTGGCTGCAGAGGCGGTCGAAGGCAGCGAAGTTGGGGTCCTCGGTGGGCTCGGTGGGTTCACCAAGTTTGCCCATGCAAGACGAACCGCTGGAATTGACGATGCCCGATGGCAGGCCGATTCGTAACGCCCGCGGAACAGCATCAATGGGCGGCGTGGCCGCGGATGTGCCGCATGAAGGTGAGGACATGGTGTGGCTGGAGATGACGATCCAAGGCGACAACATCGAAACGCTCATCGGTCTGCTGAGGCTATCCCCCGGTGACACCGGCTACCGCGATGCGATGCTGCAGCCCGATGGTGATCGTTTGATCGTCAACGCAATGGCCCGACTTGCTGCGGATGCGGCAGCCAGCGGTGACGACGATGTCACCGCGGCCCCGATCGGCCATCTGTCCGGTGTCGTGTGGCGCTCGCATCCGGCGCTGGGACGTGGACTCACCCTCGTACAGGTGGCCATCACCGTCAATCGCGATGGCAGTCGCGGCGCGCGCGTTGGATTCTCGTCCGACATCAGAAAGTGAACCATGCTGAATCCACCTGAGAGGGTGCGCTCACCTAGGGGACATGACATGTCAGTTCAGCAGAGGATCGACTATTCGGGAGGCGCGTGATGGCTTTGGGTGCGAGCCGCACCCCGTGCAGTCCGAGATGTACCCCCCGTGAGGAGCAGGGCACCGAGAGCGATCGCGATCATGAGGAGGCTAAGGGTCTGCTCATCGATTTCCCAGGTGACCCAGAACAGGAACCCGACGCCGCCGAACGAGGCCGTGGTCACGGTGAGAATGATGAACTGTGATCGCGACCCGGTCGAATTGGCCACAATGATCGTCAGGCCTGCGTAGACGAGAGCAAGAGACCCACCAAGGATCCCTGCGATGACGGGGAGGGTCAACGCCTCGTCAAGAGCGAGGGCTACCTCCGTCAGCGCCAAGGCGGCAGAGCCGAGTCCAAGGACGAGCATTGCGTGTCCGAGGAGGAAGAACTCAAGTCGCTTGACAGAGGGTGTCACGGGACGACTCGCAACGTAGGTGAAGTACTGCCACCACACAATGGTGAGGAGCACGAGCACGAGGAGCACTCCGAAGATCCTCGGGTTACCCCCCTTGGTGAAGAGGACCGACATTTCAAGGAAGGTCTCGCCGAGCATGATGAGGACGAGGCCGCCGAGTCGTTCGACGAGATGATGCATGTCGATTGAGCCTGAGGCATAAAGCCGCGGTACAAAGTTCACGAACATGGGGGCGAAGCCGATCAGCGCGCCCATGAAGAACACTTCTGCGTTCAGCGAATCGGGGAGGAATACGGCCGAGAGCAGGAAGGCGGCACCGATGGCGAAGGCGACTGCCTGCCGACGGTAGGGCTGTGAGATGTCCTTTGACGAGCGATGCCCGGCCTCCCACATGGCCGCAAGAATCAGCATGGCAATGCCGAGGGCGATGATGCCGACATCGCCGTCGACCCGATCGCTGCTCTCCATGGCTGCGACGGCGTACACAACGGCGATCATCTGAACGACGATGAAGAGTCGACGCCAGGTGGTGTCGGCTGGCAACTGGTTGTAGATCAGGGTGGTGCTCAGCCACGCGGCGAAGACGACCAGTGCGATTGCTGAAAGCCAGAAAAACTCGGGCCAGCTCAAGTGCTTCGCGAGTGACCCGTAGATGAGGAGCATGGAGGCCGCGATGACCACGTCGTAGAACAATTCCATCCACGTGACTCGCTGGGTGGGGATCAGGCTTTGCACGCTGCCTCCCAAACTGTGATGTGTGGCTAGTGTTGGGAGTATGGATGATTACGCAGAAATTCTTAGCACCGGATCGAGATGGGTGCGATCCGCGAGGATCGTCATCAACGCCCCCGCGGAACAGATATTCGACGTCGTTGTGCGTCCAGCCGAGCATCATCGCTTCGACGGGTCTGGAATGGTTCAAGGCCCCGCGAGTGGCCCTGAGCGTTTGGGGCTCGGATCCAGATTCGGCATGCGAATGCATTTCGGACTGCCGTATCGGACGAGCAACACGGTCGTCGAGTTCGAGGAGGGGCGCCGCATCGCCTGGTGCCACTTCAACCACCACCGCTGGCGTTACGAGTTCGAGCCCATAGACGACGATACGACGGCTGTCACTGAGACATTCGATGGGTCAACAGCACGTTTCCCCCCGGCACTTCTGCTTATCAACGCCTATGACGGAAATCAGATCGCCGTGGCGAAGACCCTCGTCAGGCTTAAGGCGTTGATGGAAACGGAAGAGACTTCTCGCTAGCGGGGGAGTCGGTGCGCACGGACCTCAAGTCGATTTGGTGCTTGGGCGACATCGCGCTGTTTGACCCACGGGTCCGGTCGCCACCCGGTGATGACAGCCTCCGCAGCGTTTTCGAGCCGCTTGAGTCGCTGGGCCGCGAGGAGGATGCCGAGCCCCGCCAAGAGCGCGGTTGCCGCTGCCATGAGGGCCGCGATCGCCGTGTCTCCGACCATTTGCAGGCCCGCGATACCACCAACAGTGGCAAGAATAATCAGGAGAATGCCTACAGGAATCATGCTGAGCTCCATTCTCTGGTGCCTGCGGACGAACAGCTTCATCTGCTGAGTCGTCTACGGTTCCGGGGAAGGACACAGGCACGTGAATTCAAGATAAGCGCTGCGGGGGCCATGCTTGGGGATGACACGCCGTCCGACCGAGAATCAGTCGTGCACCCCACGTGAATCGAGCAGTGCGTCGAGTGTTGCGTTCCGGAATTTCCCGTGGGGATCCATGCGGTGGGTGAGCGCATCGAAGTCAGCGAATCGAGGGTAACGATTGATGAGTGACAAGGGGCTGGTGGCGTAGAGCTTGCCCCAGTGCGGACGCCCGATCGCTCCACCGAGCAGTGCGTCAATTTCGGGGAGGAGCGCAAGGGCGTCCGGGACCTTCTTCCACGTAAAGTGGATGCCGACGGTGTCACGACCATAGGCCCCGCTGAGCCAGAGATTGTCAGCGCGCATCGTGCGAATCTCTGACACATGGAGGTGCGGGTGAATCCGGTGGGCGATTGATTTAAGTTCGCCGAGCAACCGGACGGCTTCAGAACGTGGCACGAGGTACTCGGTCTGCAACTCGTCGCCTGAACTCGGCGTGAAGTCGAGTTTGAAGTGTGGTAACGCTTCATGCCATGGAAGCAATTCGCCCAGCTGCTCGGTGCAGTGGATCGCCTCGTGCTCCGGCAGGGGATGCCGCTTCGCGTCAGCGAGATGGCCCCCCATCCACGAGCCGCCGGCTAGCTGCTCTGCTGTCAGGGGGGCGTCGACGCCCTCACGGCGCTTCATCCAGATCTTGCCGGTGAGGTCGGGGGCCCAGCATGTGAAGTAGCTGACGCTGTAGGCACTTGCGAATACCTCGTCGAATCCGTCGAGGAGCGCGGCGTGCGTCACGCCGTCGAACACGTACTGTCGAATCTCGAAGCGGGGCTGGATCCGCAGAAGTACACGGGTCGTCAC
>CAMDKQ010000171.1 GCA_945901095.1 Bifidobacterium breve | reverse complement strand
CGATGCACACTGGCAGCACTCGACCCTTGGCATCTGGTCTCAACCGGTGCCGAGAACTTCCTTCTTCTCGTGGGCCCAGGACTCGACCTCCAGCAAACGACCGACGCTCTTGACCGGACGCTGCTCACCCACGATGAGATGTCATTCAGTCTCGATGCATGGGAGAAGCTGCCAAACCCCTTCGAAGAAGCACTTCGAGCGCCTTGGAATAAGGAGATCACATGACGCCTGGCATTCATCGGGATTACCAGCGCATCTTCTACCGAGGCAAGGCGGCCGGCTTCGCATTCCTCACGGGTTCGATGAGAACCTCTCATGTGACGGCCATCTGGAGCCGAGGTCAGGAGTGCCCGGACTTCCATGTGGACATCTCATCTGCGAGCCACCCTTTCTATGTCGGCGCCCAGCGGGTGAGCGACACCGCTGGGCACGTGGGGCGGTTCAATCGCAAGCACCCGAAGCCGGCATCCGGCGCGCCTTGGCGAACGTCGCCAACGCAGGCGGGGCTCATTCGTGCACCTCGTTCGTGGGCACGGGCACTCGGTTCGTGGGCACTCAGCGCGTACGCACTGAGCCGGGTCGCCTAACCTGCCCGCTTTCCCTTGCGCCTGTTGGGCCGGAACGAATGAATCCCCAGCCTCGCCGGCATTGATGCCTCGCCGGGTCCCCCGTTCCGAACCCAGTCGGCGATTTCGTCAATCGGACCGTCCGTGGAGGCCCAGCCGATCCAACAGGATCGAGCGCCCCGCTTGCGCTGCTTACTCGAGGGAGTCACCACGATGACGTCCTTGCGCTCGCACGGGCCAAGGCAGTCGCTCGTTCGCACGACGACGCCTGGAAGGGCGTCGCGCAGCCGCTCGAGTCGCAATTCCGCCTCGATTGGATCCTCCTTGCCGCAGCAGCAGCCTCTGCAGCAGGTGATCAGGCATTCGCTCATGCGGCCTCGTCAGCGATCACGTCACAGCGAGATATCAGTCCGCTGGACTCGGCCACGAAGATCGAGCGGCCATCGTGGCCCCAGTGCAGTGCTTCGACGCTCGAGTCGGCGGCGAATACTTGATCAAGTGCGCCGAGAGGCTTCCCGTGTACGCCATCGGTTGGGCGGTAGATAAGGCAGTCTCCGTCGTCCCAGCCAACGGCTATGAGCGGCTTCGACGGATGCCACGAGAAGGAACCGATCTCGGGGTCTCCACTGCGGTCACTTGGAACGAGGAGCACCGGAGCAGTCCCGCTTGGCCCCTTGCCACGGAAGTCCCAGACGCTTACCTCCGGAGCTCCGTCATTGGCGAGAAAGCGCCCGGTCGAATCGAAGGCTACGCGTGAGATCTTCGACGGGTAGCCCTCCATCTCCAAGCGGACGTCCTTGTCCGATCGAAATACCTGCAGCGTGGCATCCTGATTTCCCGAGACGATCCAACGCCCATTTGGGGTGGATGCGAGTGCCAGCAGGGATCCCCGGAAGGGCATAAGCGTCGAGCTGCCGCCCGGCCTTGGCTCGACGAGATGAACCCCGCCGTACGATGCCACCGCCAGTCGCCGATAACTGCCGAGCCATGAGAAGTCCGTAACAGTGCTCGGGAACTGCTCTGACTTCCACAGCAGTTCGCCAGTCTGGTCGAAGACGGACACGTAGCGGCCAGTCGCAAGGGCGAATCGCTGTTCGTTGGCCCACCTCGCCACCGAGCACCACGACTTGCCCGCGAGTTCAACCACGTCGCCGCCATCGATCGTCCAGAGCCAGGAGCCGAACGGACCGGCGAGGATGGCCTTGCTCCCATCGCCACTGGGGGCGATGCCGAGTAGCCCTCCCTCGACCTGCTGGCTGCCTACAGTCTGGCCGGTGCCTGAATCGACGGCCAGAGCCGTACCCTCGCAACCGGCGATGAAGACCCTTCCCCCCGCCAGACCAAGCGCCTGCGGTGCATCCGGGATCACGACCTGCCATGCAGAGCGCTGAACCAGTTCCGTCGCGTGTGACATCAGGCAACCGCCATCGTGACAAGGCAGGATCTGAATCCGGCCTCAAGCTCGTCCCTGTCGAGGTTCCGACCGATGAACACGAGTCTGTTGACCCTCGCCTGCTCTCCCCACTCCTTACCTACATCGGAGTCGAGCAGCATGTGCACCGCTTGGAAGACGACTCTTCGGTCTGTGCCGTCGATCGACAGAATTCCCTTTGAGCGGAAGATATCAACGCCCTTTGTCGCGAGCAGTGTGCGCAGCCACAACGTCCAGCGCTCCTCATCAAGGCTTCCCTCGCACTCGATCCCGACGCTCGTCACGGTGAGGTCATGCTGGTGGTCGGTGTCCACGAGAAATGCCGGATCTCCTTCCAGCACTCGATCAAGGTCAAAGGCCCCCACATCAAGGATCTCCGACAGCGGAGCATCAGCGAATCTGGCTCGAATGATCTGCACCGAGTGATTGATGCTTCGAATTCTTGCCTCCACCTTCTCCAGTTCGTGCTCGTGCACGAGATCGGCCTTGTTGAGGATGACACGGTCTGCAAACGCAATCTGCTCGACGGACTCGTTCTCGACCCCGACCGGCTTCACCTCATCAAGGTGCACGAGAGCATGGCAAGCGTCGACCACGGTGACGATCGCGTCGAGTCTGCACGTGGATCGGATCTCGTCATCGACGAAGAAGGTCTGCGCTACCGGAGCCGGGTCGGCAAGACCGGTTGTCTCGATGATGATGCGATCGAACTTGTCGCGACGCTTGACGAGTTCTCCCAGGATTCTGATGAGGTCTCCCCTCACCGTGCAGCAGATGCACCCGTTGTTCATCTCGAAGATCTCCTCCTCGGAGTCAATGATGAGTGCATCATCGATTCCGATCTCGCCGAATTCGTTCTCGATCACGGCGATTCGCATGCCGTGCTCCTCCTTGAGCACGCGATTGAGGAGCGTGGTCTTCCCCGATCCGAGGAATCCCGTGAGCACGGTGACCGGGATCCGGTCGTCCATCGCCAACGCGCGATCCGCCTCCGTTGCTGCATCTTCAGTGCTGAATGACATGCGTATGACCCTCCGGGTTGGAATTGATGACACGACGGAACTCATGCGGCGACAGATCGGCCATCGGGCATGCAAAGAGCCAGGAGACCGGCCTCGGACCAGCGATCGAGATCATCGTCACCGAGCCCCCTGGGAGGCCGCAGACTGCGCTGCTCTGCTGGAGGAGCACTTCGGCCTCGCGGGAAAGATCCAGGCTGTCGCGGAGAATCGAGACCAAGCGCGCCGCGTGGCGACTGTCCATTGAGCAGCGTCGCAGAGGCCGGTGCGATCCTCCCGGATCTCTCACGTACTGAGCGATCGTGCCATCACCTTTCACGCTCACTCTCGCTCGCCTCATCAGGCACTCATCCGTCACGATGTCGGCCGGGCACCCTTGATGCAGTCGGCGTTCGGCGATGAGCACCACGCGGTCGGCCCAGCTGAACGCCCAGTCAGGGTCCGTCGTCCCGATGACAATCGACGCGCCGACATCCCTCAGCCGCTCGATCAATGGCATGACCTGCCGCACGCTGAGATCATCCATCCCAGTGAAAGGCTCATCGAGGACAACGTTCGCAGGCCGACCCGACAGAGCCCATGTCAGGTGTTCGTAACTTCGCTGCACGCGAGCACTACCCGCTGATATCTCGCCATCGATCAGCAGGTGATCCGAGCCTCGAGCAGCCGACATCCCCTGACGTCCGCGGATACCTTGCGGCAGGAACCGAGTCGGTCCTCGCGCTGCATCGCGATTCACGCCCAACTCCCCGTGCTCCCCCCGCGCGACATGGCCCGATGTCGGTGGGAGAAGCCCCGCCACGACCTTCAGCGTCGTGGTCTTGCCTGACCCCGCAGCCCCCACCACTGCCGTCAGTTGGCCGTAGAAGAAATGTGCGGACGCCTCATCGAGTACCGGCTTGTCCCGTCGGTACCCCACCGTTACGCGATTGAGCAGGATCGTCATCGAACCACGCGCACGTCGATGTGAGTGGCTGCAGCGGAATTCGACTCGGCCGACGATGTGCGCCCGCGAGCAGGACATCTCTCGCCGGTGTGCATCATGACCCGATCGTATTATTTATCGACAATGATTGTCAATAAAGGATGCGATCAATCGTATGGATTCACCGGCGGCTCAATAACGCGCGTCGAGCTCACATCGATCAGAGGAATGCTCATCTCAGTGCTCTCGTCGGGTGAGGGAATCCACCGACCGGTCAGCGTTACCCACGTCCCCTCCGGCAAGGACAACGCCTGCGCCGTTAGGTTGACGGGACGAACCTTGGATGCAAACGCGTCGGCTGCGCAGCACGCCAATTGCAGTCGAGCGAGCAGCCACGATCCATCCGGCTGGGAAAGCACGAAACCCATGAGTGAGACGTTGCGGCCGACCAGTGATCGACCCTCGTCCCACACTGCACGGGTGACGTAATCGGAGAGATAGACAGGCACCGGGTCACCCGGCGGGAGGGGGCCTAGCGAGGGATCGGACTTCACGGAGTTTGTGGAATCACGGGCAGCGCTGTACGCCCCGAGGGCAGGTGGCGCGATGAGAAAGATCGCGAGGACGGGCAGCAGCAGAAGCCAGGCAGCGCGCGGCCCACCATGATCATGGCCCTCCTCGTCCTCGTCCGAATCATTATTCGCAGGCTCGCGACCGCCTCGCAGCGCATCCACGAGGAGCAGTCCCCCGAGGACGACAAGCACTGCCCCGGAAACGAGTAGCCAGGGCCGCATCGACTCCTTCACGTAGTTGAGGTACGTGGTACCCCATGAAATGCGAAGGGTCGCAATGCCGACAAGCAGCAGGACTATCGCCTGCACCTCTCTCGTCATGACAGCAACCACCAACCGACGATCGAACTCACCAAGATCGCAGTCACGAAGGTGGCAGGTGCAAAGCGCACTGCGAACGCTCGGCCGAAGATGCCCGCCTGCATGGACATGAGCTTGAGGTCGATCATCGGACCCACGACGAGGAAGGTGAGTCGTGCTGTCAGCGAGAATGACGTGAAGCTCGCTGCCACGAATGCATCAGCCTCGGAGCAGATGGAAAGGAGCACTGCAAGGACTGCCATCGCCAAAATGGCGAGGAGCGGATTACTCGCGAGCGCCTCCATCCATTCCGTTGGCATCGCGACGTTCATGGCTGCTGCAGCCAACCCGCCAATGACGAGAAAGCCGCCGGCATGCAAGAAGTCGTGACTGGCGGTCAACCGGAACGTGTGCCATGGGGTCGAACCCTCGACGTGCATTCGCTGGGGGATCCGGAGCCAGCCGGGACGACCGAAGCGCAGCCATAGCCAGCCGACGATGACGGCGGTCCCGAATGACGCGATGAGCCGAGCGACCACCATCTCAGGTTCGCCGGGGAATGCCACGAACGTCGAGACGAGGACGATCGGATTGATCGCCGGAGCTGACAGCAGGAATGCCAGCGCCGCCGCCGGAGTGACCCCCCTCGCCATGAGCGACCCCGCCACGGGCACGGATGCACACTCGCAACCCGGGAGCACAATGCCCGCCGCCCCTGCGACGGGCACGGCCAGAATTGGGTTACTCGGGAGTGCCCGCTGCCAGAAGGCTCGCGGGACGAATGCGGCGATGGCCGCCGACATGAGCACGCCGAGGACAAGAAATGGCAGTGCTTGAACGATGATTGCGACGAAGACCGTCGATGCCGTCTGCAGCGCCGGCTGGTCAAAAAGCACCACCAGTCGCGGCTGGAGCACCACAAGCACGACTGCCCCGATCGCAAGGAACTCGAGTGGCCCGAGATGGAATCGTCGTCGCGTCTTCGTCGATTGGCTCATCACGTGAAGTCCGGGGCCTGATTCGGGACGGCTCCGCCGTAGCGGCGATCCCTCGATGCGTAGATCTCGCATGCGTGCCACAGGTGCCGCCGGTCGAAGTCCGGCCACAGGGTGTCAAGGAACACCATCTCGGCGTAGGCGGACTGCCAGAGCAGGAAGTTGCTCGTGCGCTGCTCGCCGGATGAGCGGAGGAACAGGTCGACGTCGGGCATGTCGGGCTCGTCGAGGTAGCGGCTGATCATCCGCTCGTCGATCTTGCCCGGGTCGATCTTGCCCTCCTTGGCATCTCGGGCGATGGCCGCGACGGCATCGGCGATCTCGGCCCGGCCTCCGTAGTTCACGCACATCGTGAGCGTGAGCCTGGTGTTCTTGGCCGTGAGCTGCTCGGCCTCCTCGAGCTCCTTGATGACGGAGCGCCAGAGGCGCGGACGGCGGCCCGCCCAGCGCACCCGTACGCCGAGCTCGTTCATCTCATCGCGGCGCCTGCGGATGACGTCGCGGTTGAAGCCCATGAGGAACCGGACCTCGTCCGGTGACCGCTTCCAGTTCTCGGTCGAGAATGCGTAGGCCGAGATCCAGCCAATGCCAAGCTCGAGCGCTCCCTCGACGCAGTCGAAGAGGCTGGCCTCGCCCATCTCGTGGCCGGCTGTCCGCGGCAGGCCGCGCTCCTTCGCCCAGCGGCCGTTTCCGTCCATGACGATTGCGACGTGGCGGGGCACGAGCTCAGCGGGGATCGCAGGTGGCTGGGCACCGCTCGCATGCGGGGTGGGCTGACGAGGCTGGCCACTTGGCGAGGGTGCGCGTTTCATCGGCGGCTCCGATCATTCGTGTCAGTTCGATCGACGAGCGGGAGGGATCGCAGTCCGCGCTCGAGGTGCCATTGGAGGAATGCGGCGACGAGCCCGCTCGCCTCGCGCCGCTGCCGAGGG
>CAMDKQ010000170.1 GCA_945901095.1 Bifidobacterium breve | reverse complement strand
CTTGGTGCGGTATTCCACGGTGACGCCGACCCGTCGTGCCTTCGCGCCGGGCTGCTCGGCCACGCCGTTGCCACGAACCGTGTAGGCGCCCTTGAGTCCGAGGGTCCGCAGGTAGGAGGCGACCGCTCGGGCCCGCTCGGTGGAGAGGGGCATCGAGCTCGATGCCCCTGCTCAACATGGCATAAGCGCGCTGCAGAGGTCGGCGCTGTCACCGGTCTCGAGTGCCTGCTTGAGGCCCGCCATGCAGCGATCGACTGCAGCGACAAGCGGGGGGCCGGAACGCTCGGGTCAGGTGATCGCGACGAAGTGGGAGCGAATGCGAGCAAGGAGAAACCACAGGAGTGAGGCCGATTCCTCCCCGAAGTGGCCGCTGAAACTCCAAAAGCCGATGAAGCCGAGCTCTCGACTCCGTCTGAGTCAGCAGAAGGGATTGGAGGAGGAAACGGTCAGGGCGCGCTGAATGGGTCACTCACGCGCAAGCCTAGAAATGCCTTGAAGTCACGATCTGCACTCAAAAACTGGGTCACCCCGTGATCGATGCAGATGGCTGCGATACGCGCATCATGGATCCGTGTGCCAATGACCCCGCTCCCCGCGAGCACAGCGGCCAGAGTCGCGAGGTGCTTTGGCGACTCGCCGATGAGCCTCACTGATGGCGAATCGCACCACACGCCGAGTTGCTCGAGCGCCTGTGCTTCCGAGGCGGTCGGGCTGAAGATGCGCGGATTGGTTGTGATGCTCAAGAACTCATGGATGCACGGCCAGGGAATGGCCCAAGCCGCGGGTGCTGTTGCGAGATCTACGAGGACACTTGCAGCCGTTGGGTGATTCGGATGGTTCTGCCTAAGAGCCGAAACCAGAACATTGGTGTCAACACCAATCACAGTCGATCACCGCGAGAGAGATCGAGGATTTCCTGCCAGGTCATGTTTGCTGCTTCGGCAGTGAGTGCCCCCGGAATGGACGCATCACGGTAAATGTAACGGCGTGCTTGGCTGTGTGAGCGTATGACTTCGTGGAGGCCCTCCTCGAGCAGTGACTTCATGCTGCAGCCCTCACGATGAGCGAGGTCCTTAGTCTCTTCCAGAAGAGCGTCGTTGATCTCGATGGTCGTCTTCATTTGCCCATGCTAGGTACCCCTAGATATGGGGCAAGGATGTCGGCGGGGGAACTATCGAGCGTTGCCGATCCGGCGCACGAGCGCTCGCGGTGAATGACGAAGCAGCGCCCCCATCGCCTTGTATTGGCTGCCGGTGACGCTCAGCACCTTGCCACGATCGACATCGCGCATCGCTTTCGCGGCGACCCGGTCGGCGTCGAGCCACATCCACCCGGGCACGCTGCCCATGTTCATCTCGGCACGCTCGTGGAATTCTGTCCGGACGTAGCCGGGGCATACCGCCGTGACACTGACTCCGAGCGGGGCGACCTCGCCGGCGAGACCCTCGGAGAACACGGTGACCCAAGCTTTCGCGGCGGAGTAAGTGCTGCCGGTGAGCCAGCTCGCCACGCTGCTCACATTGATGATGGCCCCTTCGCCGCGCTCGCCCATCGAGACCGCGGCCGCGTGACTGAGCCGCATGACCGCGCTGACGAGGACATCGAGCATGCGCTGCTCGTCGCCGATATCGCCGCGAGTGAATCGGGCCTTGACCCCGAAGCCAGCGTTGTTCACCAGCACAGCGATCGGCCGATCTCGGTCCAGGAGTCGCTGCTCGACAATGCTGAGCTGCTCCCGATCCGAGAGGTCGGCTGCGAGGACCTCGACCGACACCCCGTGGGCACTCGTGAGCGACCCCGCGAGGGTAGCAAGTCGAACCTCGTCACGGGCGACGAGGACAAGATCGTGCCCGCGCTCGGCGAGGAGGCGGGCAAAGGCCTCTCCGATTCCGGACGTTGGACCGGTGACGAGGGCTGTTCCGGAGGTTCGCATGGCTCATCTTCACACCTCAAGCACGCCTACGTGTCAGGACTCGGACCGTCGGGAACTCGAGCGCCCGTGCAACATCGCATGAGTCGAGCGTTTCCGGATCGGTGACGTAACGTGTCCACATGCCCAAGCGAATGCGTCCAGCGGCGGTAGCCGCGGCACTGGCGCTGACCCTCACGCTTATCGCATCTCCCGCCACCGCGTTGCCGGCATCACGTACCGGCGGCAGGTTGCTTGTCGTGAATGGTCAATCCACCGAAGCCGGCCAATTCCCCTTCGTCGTCGCCCTTGTGGATGCAGCGAGGTTCGAGCGAGAGGGCGCCTTCCAATCGCAGTTTTGCGGCGGGTCGCTCACCACTCCGACAACGATCGTCACGGCGGCGCACTGCGTCGTCGATGAGGACACCGGCCGTCAGGGCGCGGCATCGTCGATCTTGGTGGCGATCGCCCGGGATCTCAAGAGCGCTGACATCCGAATAGTCCAGGTGACCGCTGTCGCCGTCCACCCCGGCTACGACCCCGAGATGGTCACCAACGACGTTGCCGTCCTCACACTCAGTGACGCTGTCACTGACGTCTCATTCATCATGCCAATGCGTCCGGGCGATACCCCCGACTACCTCGCGCCCCGCGCGCCAGTGTCCGTCGTCGGATGGGGGAATCAGTCGCTCACGGGCAGTTCCTACCCGCAGACGATGCGCGTGGGAGCCCTCGTTGTCTTCCCCGACGGTGCCTGTGGCCGAAATGAGCAGTACACCATCGGCTCGATCACCTTCGACGGGTTCAATTGGGACGAGGCCGATCCCACCCGCATGGTGTGCGCCGCCGGCGTGACGCAGGCGGGCACGGTCATCGATGCCTGCCAGGGAGACTCCGGGGGGCCACTCGTCGGAGGCAAGGGCAGTTCTTTGAGGCTCGTCGGCGTGGTGAGTTGGGGTGAGGACTGTGGAACGAAGCATCCGGGGGTCTATACCCGAATCTCGGCAATGACCGAATTTCTGATGTCCCAGAATGCAATTTCAATGCTTTCCCCAACGGTAGCGCCTGCTCTCAGCATCGACGTGTTGTCCGGGGGTCTTCGGGTCACCTTCGCGATTACGCCGGACGGCTCCGCGATCAGCACCCTCGCCGCCACTGCGACCGACCCCGTCACCGGCACTGCCACGACCTGCTTCGCCGAGCCACGCCGCGACCACCTGCCGCCGTTCTGCACCATCGCCGGGCTTGCCAATGGCGTTCCCTACAGCGTTTCAGGGATCAGCGCGAATGAAGTCGGCAATTCACCCCCGGCCACACCGATCACGGCAGTGCCAACCGCAGTGCCGATACCCGGTGCCATCCTCGCGGTCTCAGTCGCTGCGGGTGGACAGGCGCGGTTCCAGGTGGGGGCGAGCGACGCGAACGGTTCGGCGCTCGTCTCGGTGCGCGTCGAGTGCCGTTCCCTCTCGGGGGGTGCGGCTAGAAGTGGCGCGGTGGTGAAGGGCACAGCACTCGTGACCAGACTGGCAGCGCAGCGCTACTCGTGTTCAGACGTGGCGACAAACGCCGTGGGTGCGGCCCGGTCGAACCCACGGCTTGTCATCGGACGCCGCTAGTTCGTCGGGCAGGTGCTCGTCAGTCTCGGTAGCCGGGATTCACCCGGTCGAGTCGACGCAGCAGGCCCGGCCAAGCGAGGTCTCCGCCCATGCCCTTGAGGACGAGGTCGATGTTGCTCGCCACCCCGGCGAGGATCGCAGGGTGGACGGGGATGAGTTCGCCGCCGCCGGATTGGGCGAGTACCTGAATCTCGCAGGCCTTCTGCAGGTTGTACATGTACAGGAAGGCATCGGCAATGGTGTTGCCGACGGTGAGCAAGCCGTGGTTTCGCAGAATGAGGCTGGTGTTCATCCCGAGGTCGTTCACGAGCCGGGGCTTCTCCGCATCGAGGAGGGCGATCCCCTCGTAGTTGTGATAGCCAATTGAGGCGAGCGCGACCGTCGCTTGCTGTGAAATCGGCAGCAACCCACCCACCTGGGCGCTGACAGCCACGCCAGCGGCGGTGTGGCTGTGTAGAACGCACGAGACATCCTCGCGGGCGGCGTGGATTGCGCTGTGGATGACGAAGCCAGCGGGGTTCACCGGGTAGTCACTCGGCTCGAGTTTCGTTCCCTCGCCGTCGACCTTGATGAGACTGCTCGCCGTGATCTCCTCAAACAGCATCCCGTACGGATTGATGAGGAAGGCGTGGTCGGGACCCGGCACCCGCACGGAGATGTGCGTGAAGACGAGGTCATCCCAGCCGTACAGGGCCATGAGCCGGTAGCAGGCGGCAAGGTTGGTTCGTAGGGCGAGTTCAGTCGCGTCCGGGGCCATGGCATGGAGTATCACAGGGGAATGGTGGTTTCGTCCGGTGAAGCGGCCATCGAATTTCCCGCACTCCTCGCGTTCGGGCCCCAACGATGACAAGGTTGCACTCGGCTGCTGCTCTGAAGTGGTCACGAGATCCTGAGAGGCTGGACGCATCGTGGGCAGGTTAAACGGAAAGGTCGCGATCGTGACCGGGGCCAGTCGTGGCATCGGGTTGGCAATCGCTAGGAGGCTCGTTGACGAGGGTACTCGGGTAACGATCACCGCTCGCAAGCCTGAGGCCCTCGCAGAGGCGGTGACATCGCTTGGCGGTGCCGCCTATGCGCTCGCGGTCGCAGGGAAGAGCGACGACGAGGCCCATCAAGAGGAGACGATCCGCGCGACGCTCGACGCGTTCGGAAGTATCGACCTACTCGTGAACAACACCGGGATCAACCCGGTGTTCGGCCGGATGATCGATCTCGATCTCGTAGCCGCGCGCAAAATCGTCGAGGTGAACTGCCTCGCCGCGCTGTCATGGATCCAGCGGGCCCATCGTGCGTGGATGGCCGAGCACGGAGGGGCCGTCGTCAACATCTCCTCTGTCGCGGGGCTCAAGCCGGCGCCCGGTATCGGCTTCTATGGGGCCAGCAAGGCGATGCTCTGCCACATCACCGAGGAGCTCGCCGTCGAGTTGGCACCGGGCGTGCGGGTCAATGCCGTGGCACCAGCCGTCGTGAAGACCGCGTTTGCGGCCCCGCTCTTCGAGGGTCGGGAGCAAGACGTCGCTGCCGGCTATCCGCTGAAGAGGCTTGGCGAGCCGCAGGACATTGGATCCGTCGTCGCATTCCTTCTCTCGGCGGATGCAGCCTGGATCACCGGCCAAACAATCGTCATCGATGGCGGGCTCACGCTGACCGGCGGTCTGTGACGGTGGGCCTACTTGATGTGCGTGATCAGGGCGTGGTCGTCACTGGAGCCGGACGGGGCATTGGGCTTGCCATTGCTACGAAGCTGGCCGAGGAGGGTGCCCGCGTCGTTGTCAACGACCTTGACGCCGCAGAGGCCCATGAGGCCGCAGCTGAGATCGGCGGGTTTGCAATCCCAGGGGATGCCGCGAGCCAAGAGGGGGTCGAGGCCCTCATCACCGCTGCCCGCGCCCACCTCGGCGACATTGACATCTACTTCGCCAATGCCGGTACCGCCACCGGCGTGGGCCTCGACAGCACCGAAGAAGCGTGGGCGACCGCACTCGAGGTCAACGTTATGGCGCATGTCCGGGCAGCCCGTCTGCTCGTCCCCTCGTGGCTTGAACGCGGTGGCGGCCGCTTCGTGGTCACGGCGTCTGCCGCCGGGCTCCTCGCCACGGTGGGCAATGCTCCCTACTCGGTGAGCAAGCACGCGGCGGTGGGCTTCGCCGAATGGCTCTCGATCACCTATGGCCATCTCGGCATCACCGTCCAGGCCATCTGCCCCCAGGGCGTCACAACCCGGATGCTCGACGGGGCTGGGATGTTCAAGGAGCTCCTCACCCGCGACGGCGCGCTGAGTCCGGAGCAGGTTGCCGAGTCGGTCTGGCAGGGCCTGCAGGAGGGAGAATTCCTGATTCTGCCCCACCCGGAGGTCCGCGAGTACTACGTGAGCCGGGCTGCCCACACTGATCGGTGGCTTGGATCCATGAGGCGCATCCAGCGCAAGGTCGACGAGGGGAGTGTGGGCTGATGCGGGCCTGGCAGGTACGTGAACTCGGTGAGCCCCTCGAAGTCCTGCAGTTGTCGCAGGCGCCGGATCCCCAGCCTGAGTCCGGACAGATACTCGTGCGAGTCCTTGCATCGGCCGCGAACTTCCCTGATGTCCTGATGTGCCGCGGGATGTACCAGGTGCGCCCCGCGATGCCCTTCACGCCCGGCGTTGAGCTGTGCGGCGAGGTGGCGGCACTCGGCGAAGGCGTGAGCCGATTCGCCATTGGTGATCGCGTGATCGGCGCGTCAGTCCTCCCCCACGGTGGCTTTGCCGAACTTGCGATCATGAATGAGGCGACCACCTACGCCGCTCCCGCTTCGCTCGACGACGCCGAAGCGGCCGCCTTCTACCTCGGTTACCAGACAGGATGGTTCGCCCTTCATCGCCGTGCGCGGCTGCAACCGGGTGAGACGCTGCTCGTCCACGCAGCGGCCGGCGGGGTCGGGAGCGCGGCAGTACAGCTCGGCAAGGCCGCAGGTGCGCGGGTGATCGGGGTCGTCGGTGGCCCCGAGAAGGCTCAGGTGGCGCGGTCACTCGGAGCCGATCTCGTGATCGACCGGCTGAGCGAGGACTTCGTAGCGTCCGTGAAGGAGGTCACGGGCGGACGCGGCGCCGATGTGATCTTCGACCCGGTGGGCGGGGATGCCTATCGGCGCTCGACCAAGTGCATTGCATTCGAGGGCCGGATCGTCATCGTCGGATTTGCCGGCGGCGAAGTACAGAGCGCGGCACTCAACCACGCGCTCGTGAAGAACTACTCGATCCT
>CAMDKQ010000169.1 GCA_945901095.1 Bifidobacterium breve | reverse complement strand
CTGTCGAATCGTCTGACCTGTCCCCCGCCAAAGAAGGCGACCCACGCGCAGCCCTCGTCGTCGATCGTCAGTCCGTCAGGCAAGCCGTCAGCTGGGTCGAACTGCGCGAACGGGATTCGCTCCCCAAGTAGCCCCTCACTTGTCACCGGATAGGTGTCAATCCGATGTCGACTGCTATCGACATGCATGAGTGTCGAGGCGTCCGGCCAATCCATTCCATTAGAAATCGTCAGATCCTCGAGGACCTGCTCGCAGGTGCCATCGGGGTCGATCCGATACAGAGCCGCCTGACCCGAGGGCCGAAATCCATCAGGGCGTTGTGAGCACATCGTCCCGGCCCACAGTCGTCCCTGTGCATCGCACACCGCATCGTTGAATCGGTTGTAGGGATCAAGGGATGACAAGTCAACCAACGTCCGGCGAGATCCATCGGGCTCCGTCAGCACAATGGTCAGGCCGATACCCATGACGTACCCGCCCGAGCGACGCGGAATCGCGAAACCAAGGGGTGTTTCAATCACCTGAGTTGACTGCTCCCCCGTCGCGGGATCGCACAACCGGAGGAGTCCGGCATGGATGTCGACACGCGAGAGGATCCCGCGGTGCTCGTCCCAATGCGGACCCTCCCCAAGCATGTCATCAGCGATAAACACGGTGCAGTTCTCAACCTGTTGCAACTCATTCCACATTTGTTCCTTCTTCCTCGTGTCGAGCAACGGTCGCCGACCATCCCAATCGCAGGGTTGGCAGCACCTTGTTCGAGATGTAGTCAAGTCGCCGTGACCCTGAGTCGAGCGGCTCACCGGGCAGGACCCCGTAGACGTGAAACTCATGAACTCCGGCGGCCCCCGCGGTCCTGAGCCGGTCCAACGCACCTTCGGCGTCAACGATGTCGAACTGGCCGTCGCGGATGAGATCGCGAGCGTCGGTGTATCGCGGCCTCTTTACGAATCCGTATTCGATGTACTCGTTCACGTGGAAGAGCATGTGCTCGCTGAGTTCCTCCAGTGCCCGCTCCGGATCCTCATCGATAATCAATCGAGCGGTCCGCATGGTCTTCGCAGGCGCGTCCTCAAATCCGAGCTGCCGGCGCGCCGCAAGGTAGCCCGTTACGTCGTCATTGGACGAAGCCATGAATCCGTCGCCCTGTGCTGCCGCTCGCTCCAATGCGGGTCGAGCCCTGCCCCCCAGCCAGATCTCAGGTCCGCCAGGTCGCATTGGGCCGGGTGCGACGGTTAACTCAGGAAAGGACCAGTGCCTGCCGGAGAAGGCAAATGGCTCACCCGCGAAGGCCTTTCGGATGATCGCGATCCCCTCGTCCATGAGACTCCCGCGATCGCCAAGCCGGACACCCAGTCCGGCGAACTCCTCTTCGCGGTAGCCGGCAGCAACACCCAGCCGGAAACGCCCCTGCGACAGGATGTCAACGGTCAGGGCATCCTCAGCGATCCTCAGTGGCTGGTGGAGAGGCAACTGGATGATGTTCGTTGCAATGCCCACCCGCGAGGTGCGCGAGGCCACGGCCGCCGCGAGTACCAGCGGTGAAGGTGTCCATCCGTCATCGAGGAAGTGGTGCTCCGAGATTGAGATTTCATCGAATTCAAGTTCCGCATCCACCCACGCAATCTGATCGATGAGTTGCCGGTAGCGCTCCGGCCATGGCTGACGCCATGCCGCTGGATTTCGAAAGTCGTAGAAGACGCCGAATCTTCGGGGATAGATGGTCTCCATGTGCGACTAGACCGCCGTGTATCCGCCGTCGACCGGCAGAGCCACACCGGTGAGGTAGCTCGACTCGTCGCCGGCGAGGAACAGTATCGATGCCGCAATCTCACTGGGCTCAGCAACGCGCCCAAGCGGCACGCGACTCGAATACAGTTCGGCCACTTCGTCAATCGATTCCTGCCCCTTGGCCATGAAGCCGGCCAGCATCGGAGTGCGGACCGGGCCGGGGCAGACGGCATTCACCCGGATCCCCTCCGGCGCCAGGACAACGCACAGCGATTTCGTGAGACCGATGAGACCCGCCTTCGTCAGCGAGTAGAGCGGGCTGGTGAAGGATCCCACGAGGCCTGCCGCAGACGAGGTGTAGATGATCGATCCGCCATTCCCTGTCCTTCGCATGAGCGGAAGCACCGCTTGGGTGAGGAAGAACCCGCTCTTGAGGTTCACGTCTACACTTTTCTCCCACTGTGCTTCGGAGATTCCATCAATTCCATGCGGATTGGGCATCCCCACATTGCTCACGAGAATGTCGACGTGGGGCACGACGCCGCCGATCTCGGCTGCAACGCGCTGGATCTGGTCAACGCAGCCGAGGTCTGCCTGGTGCGCTGAAGCTCGGCCGCCGGCCTCCACGATTTCACGTGCGAGCTCGCGAACAGAATCACCGTTGAGGTCGATGAGCGCCACGGTCGCGCCAGCGCCCGACAAGGCAATGGCGCTCATCCGGCCAATACCCGAGCCTGCAGCAGCGATGACCGCCACTTTGTCCTGCCAAGCCATACGTGTCCTTCCATCGATGCACTGGGGTTACAACTGCTCGGCGCTACTCCACCGCATGGAGGCTTCGCTTGGCGGCAGGTTCGGAAGGCGTCCGAACCATGGGTGCATCCATCGAGACGTGTCGATGTCGTATCCGCCAATCATCGTCATGGAATTCGAAGACGTCTCGGTAGGTAGCGGTGAAGGCGATCGAGACACCCGCCTCAGTGGTCTGCAGCAAAGCGGCGGAACAACGGCCGGTGATCAAGTCGCCGTCCTGGGCAAGTTCGTGATGCCATGTGCTGTGGCGCGTTGGTCCCCGCTGGGCCAACAGCCAAAGGCGTCCGAACTCGATCAGGTTTTCACGGCCCACGACGAGCAAGGGCCGGGTGGTCTCGAGTCTTCCGTCCGGGGTGAAGCACTCGGCCCAGCCTTCGATGTGCCCATCGTCCAGAAGGTGGGCGTAGGCGCTGTAGCGCGCCATGACACGTTCCCGGACCGCGTCGAGCACCATGGGACCACTGTAGGTTCGCTGACTCCCCGGTCGTGTCCCATCTTGAAACAGTCAATGCCCACGTTGCTGCGTAGGCTCCTCTTGTGCCGACTCCACGACCCGACCCGAGTTCTCAGGACTATGCGCGAGGAGAGCTTCATGGACAGGTCGCCGTTGTCACAGGGGCCGGCAGTGGAATCGGGCGCGCCATCGCCGAACTCCTTGCCGTACACGGCGCTCATGTCGTGGGGGTCGATCGACGAAAGGAGCCCCTGACAGACCTCGTCGAAAGCATTGCGGCATCCGGGGGCTCGGCAGCGTTCATGACTGTAGACGTTGCTGAAGCCGAAAGCGTCGAGCGGTGCATCTCTGCCTCGCGAGAGAACCACGGCTCCTTGGACATCCTCGTGAACTGCGCCGGCGTTATCGTGCCACCAACTCCGATCGCGGAATTTGATGTACGCAGTTTCGATTACATCATGGGCGTCAATGTCAAGGGTGTCTTCCTGTGCATGCGTTACGCCCTGCCAATCATGATCAATCAGGGGCGCGGCGTGGTGCTGAACATCGGCTCGGTGACCTCGGTGAAAACAATGGCCGACCTAGGGCCTTACGCCGCTTCGAAACGGGCCGTCACCGCACTCACCCGGGCGGCCGCCCTTGAGGTAGGACCGCAGGGGGTCAGGGTCAACGAACTGCTCCCGGGACCAACCCTGACGCGGATGGTCACCGGTCCGGCCGATGCGCAGACAGGGGCAGTCGCGTCGTTCGCCAGCAAGGTTCCCCTCGGGCGGGTATCCCTTCCAGCAGAACAGGCCGAGGCCGCGTTCTTCCTCGTCTCCGCAAGGAGCGCTTATGTCAACGGCGCATCACTCCTCGTCGACGGCGGTCTGGCCTGGGCGTAGTCGCGACGACGACCGATGACCGCTTCACATGCACCGGCTCAATGGTTGGGGGCCATCACGCACCAACCAAGCGATTGGTAGCATCGTGGGTGAGGGTGCGGGAAGGGATTCCAGTGGACACGGCTGGCAGGGAGCAAGCGCAAGAGCAGCTCCTTGCTCGCTCTTGGACACGGTCTCGCGCGTTTGGCCTTGATCAGGGAGCGCCCCTTGAGTTGCCGTTCCATGCCGGGGTCGAATCCGACAATCGATTCACGCGGACGGCCCGTCCCGTTCTCGACTACCTCGGGGATCTGCTACCAGGATGCGGCACCGCCGCGGTCCTCCTCGATGCTCAGGGATGCATCCTTGCCCGCGTCTGTGACGACGACTCGCTCCTTCGACGGATGGACAGCGGCAAGAGCGTCCCCGGCTTCGTGTGGAGGGAGGAGTACGCCGGCTGCAACGCTGTAGGCATTGCGCTGGAGGAACGTCTCCCCGCATGGACGAGCGGACAGGATCATTACATGGAGGTCTTGCGCGACCTGTCATGCGCAGCAGCACCGATCATCAACCCCCTCAGCCAGCGACTCGAAGGCGTCCTTGACCTCACGGCTAACCTCACATTCGCCCATCCGCTGATGCTGCCTTTAGCGATACAGGCAGCCAAGTCGATCGAGGACAGGCTCGTCGCTGCTGGGTCGGCGACAGAACAATTGCTCCTCCGCCGCTTTCTCTCGGCCTCCCGACGGCCAGGTCAAATGGTCCTCGTCCTGAGTGAGCGATCCGAACTCAGCACCAAGGCCGCGGCCCGACGCCTCAGTGCGTCTGACCGGGCGGTGATCGCCCACGCGGCGAGCGAACAAGTCGATGGCGCTGACTCGAACACCTTTGACCTCGCCCTCACGGATGGTGGAGCCGTATCGGTGCGCTGCGAGACCATCGAGGCCCAAGGCCGGAGGGTGGGCTCGGCCGTCACGATCACGAGTCGGGATGCCGGTCGCACCACACGTCGAGGCCCTGCGGTCACGTCCGGGTCTTTGGGATCAATCTCCCCGAGCCCGGGCTTCCTAGGACGAAGCTCAGCGAGCCAATCAGTCCGTCATGACGCCGGCGAACTGGCTACCGCAGCATTCCCGATACTGATCTCGGGCGAGTCTGGGGTGGGGAAGGTTCACCTCGCAAGCATCATCGGACGAAGCCTTCGAAACGTCCTCCTGCTCGACGCACGCACGTATTGCGAGGAAGGCGAGCGGGCGCTTCTTCGAGAGCTCTCTGCGTTCGTTCACAAGGCTCACACGTGCGTCATCGTGCGCAACATCGAGGTGCTGTCCGATCATGTCCTGAGAGAACTGGGCTCCGTCGCCCGCGTTGCCGAGGAAAATGGCTCTCGAGTCATCACCACGACCACGTCTACCTCCGATATCACCCGCGACAACCGACTGCCAATAGGAATCGGGATCCACATTCCTCCGCTCAGGGAACGACCGGAGGACATCTGGGACCTTACCCCAGCACTCCTCGCACGCAAGGGCTCGAATATCCGAGCGGCAGCACCAGTATTGGAGGCCTTCATGCGCTATCCCTGGCCAGGCAACGTCAGTGAACTCGATACAGTGCTGTCCGCCATGTTGCACCGATGCCGCGGATCTCAACTCAGCCTTGCCGACCTTCCCGTTCAATATCATCGCGGCGGAAGGCGACTGCGCCGCATCGAGCACGTCGAGCGCGCAGCAATTGTGCAGGCCCTCGCGGAGGCAGGTGGTAACCGAACGAAGGCAGCGGGGATTCTCGAGATCGGTCGCGCCACGCTTTATCGAAAAATGCGTGTCTACGGACTCGGTCCAGACAGCGTCGCGATCTGATGGACGCGGCGTCAATTGACGGGTCCACTCAGCATCCATCCCGACCCAAGCGTTTGATGACGTCCGCGAGCGTGATGAATGAGCCGAGCGTCGTGGGCGACATCACGACCATCTGGGCGCGACGAGACCCGACACGGGTAGCCCTACGCAACAAGGTCGGCGTAGAGCGCACCTATGCCGAACTCGAGGATCGAACAACACGCATCGCCAACGGCCTGCTCGCCATGGGGCTAACCGCCGGCGATCGCATCGCAACCTGGATGGACGACTGCTTCGAATATGTCGAGGTGTACCTGGCCGCGGCAAAGGCGGGGCTGATCATCTGTCCCATCAATGCCCGACTCACCCCGGCCGAGGCCACCTACCTCCTCAATGACAGTGGCCCGCGGATCATCATCTGGACTGCGGATCTCGATGAGAAGGTGGCCGAACTTGATGATCGTGAAATGGTGGATCGACATCGCCTCCGAATCGATCCGGGTGGCGAATGCCAACTCGCGCGCCTCATCGAGGCCTCGCCTCCCAACCTCCAGCCCGTCGATGTCGATCCGGCCAGCCCATTGATCCTGGGCTACACGAGCGGAACCACCGGGCGTCCAAAAGGAGCGATCCTCACCCACGAGTCCATTCTCGCCCTGGGCCGAATCAACGCCACGTCATTCCGAATGACCGCCTACCCGCGAATGGCACTCACCGGCTCGATGTCGTTCGTCGCCGTGGTCCCTGCACATGTGCTGTGCACGCTGAGACTTGGCGGCTGCCTCACAATGATGGGCAAATGGACAGTCGATGAACTGCTGGCGGTCCTTGAACGCGACCTGATCACCTTTACATACATCCCCTCCCCGCTGATCACCGACGTCGCACGAGCGCTAGCCCAGCACCCACAGGCCTGGACAAACCTGCGCTCGGTCCTGCACTCCGCGAGCCGAGCAAGACCAGATCAGTTACATGAACTCGTCACAGTTATCGGTACCCGCTTGGTTGAGGGCTGGGGGATGACCGAGAACTCGGGTGGTCTCATGACCGCCATGCTCGGACATG
>CAMDKQ010000168.1 GCA_945901095.1 Bifidobacterium breve | reverse complement strand
GGTGCCTCGCCCGAGCTCTTCACCACGGGTGGCCAGACATTTTATCAGGAGGGCGACAGGCTTCCAGACCTGCTCAGCACCGTGAAGCTCCAGCCATTCGACGGCGGAAGTGCCTACGGCCTGCAGTGGGCAGATCAGCAAGGGATCGGACATCTGCCGGGCACCTTCAAGAAGGTAGGCCGGACGAGAGTCGCTGTGCCCGAGTCAGCCGTACCGAGCGCCCTCGCTGCTGCGACCTTCGAGTACTCACCGGATCCGGCATTCACCTATTCGAGCCCGTCCTGGTGGAGCGCGAGTAAAGCCTCGTCCCGCGACTACACCACCCGACTTCTCGACGGCTCCACGGTCACCTACCACTGGTATCGGTTCGTCGACCAGCCCGCCCTCCAGCGACTCAATCTGACGCAGAGTCAGGCCACGGTCATGCAGCGGAACATCGTGCGCATGCAGCGCGCCTGGGCCAGCGGCACCTCGTTCATGGCGCCTCCCAAGGAGGGTGCCCCCGTCAGCCTGGACCCCGGCCTTCTCGTCACGCCGCCCGCCGGGCTCGAGTACGGCTTCGTTCCCTACGTAATCGCGCAAACGAACACGAAATGACGATCGGACGGCATACGTTCCTTTCGTGCATGCTCACAAGGTGGATCCGACGATTGGCATGCTTGAGCGCCTCCTCCTGTCTGCTGGGTGTGAACTTCAATTGACAGGACGATCATTGCGAAGCCCTCAGCTTGGTGACCTGACCCAAGCTTGGGCCACCGATCCCAGCGGTCAGGACCGCCCGGAGTGGACACACATTCGCGGATTTCTCGATTACCTGACACTGAATCCTGATGCTGTTGCCCCCAGCACTGCACAAATGCCGGAACCGTCCGGATCGGACTTCATGGACAATTTGATGGCCGGAATCGCCGAGAAGGCGTGCGATGACGCAGGGATCGCTCGGCCTTCCTGGACGCGTCACGTCCCACCGCTCACACATCGCTGGGCCAGCCCCGGAACACCCAGGATGCGGCAACGAGCTATGGAGTTGACGCCGCCACAACTGGCTAGTCGCGGGATCAACATGACTGCCGACAGCCTGTGGCGGAACCCGCTCCGAATGGTCGCCAACACGGACTCTCACCTCGTTGGGTCATCTCCGCCGCGAGCGCCTTCACTCCGGACACTCTCGAGATCGCTCGTTGTTTCACCCTCAAAGGCCACCCACGTTGACTCGCCCTCGGTGGCCCAGTCGACCAAGTATTTGTCATGAAACTCCATGCCGCGCGTGATAGAGATCGCGAGGCATTGGCTCGCTAGGGCCCGAGCAGCCCGAGTGGAATGACCGCGATGCCGTCGGGGCGACGGTATGCCTGCTCCCCCGTGGTGAGGATCACCTGATCAAGGACTTGGTCGCCGAGTTCATCGCGGAGCCAGCGCAGGTGCCGTACGTCGTGGTCGTCGACGACGGCCGCGAGTTTAACCTCCACGGCAAGGACCTTGCCGTCGTCGCGGATCACGATCACGTCGATCTCCCGGCGCCCATCGTGCGCGCGCAGGTGCGCGGTCTGCGCATCGCTGGCCTGGGCGTACACCCGCACGCACAATGTCGCGAGGGACTCGAAGAGAGCCCCAAGGAAGACGCCGTCGCGCGGAATTGCGGCGGGCCCATCGCCGTCCAAGAGTCGTGAGACGGTCATGCCGGTGAGACGCGCGGCGAGGGCTGGATCAGCAAGGTGGTGCTTCGGTGCCTGGCCCACCCGGCTGAGGTGGTTGAACGTCGGCGTCCACGCAGGCACCTCGTCAAGGATTCGCAGTCGCGTGAGCGCATCGACGTACGGCAGGGTCGTCGAGCGTGCCGGAACGTGAGCGGCACCGGAGGTAGCCGCCCCTCTGATGGTTTCCCAAGATGCCGTCGTTGACGTCGCGGCGGCGTAGGCGCGGAGCCAAGTCGCGACAGTTGCCGGCCGCCTCACTCGCAGCCCAGCCTCTTCGAGATCGGAGTCGACGATCCGGGCTAGGTAGCCGTCGAGTGCGATGCTGTGCGCGCGGGGTGTCAGGTGCTGCAAGGCTGGGAACCCTGAACCGACGATCTGTTCGGTGTACTCAACAAGTCGCAGGTCACACCTGCCCGTTATGGGCGCTCGCGCGCCGGTGAGCAGGTCGGCCAAGGAAACCGTTGGCGTGCAGACGGAACGCTCCGCAAGCGTCAATGGGCGCATCCGCACAGGCGTGATCCGTCCCGCTCCAGAGTGGTGTCCATCGGGGGAGGGGGCAGCGGCAGAGCCCGCGAGGAGATACTGGCGTCCACTGAAGTCGCGATCGACCGCCGCCTTGACGGTGTCCCACGTGGCCTCGACTCGCTGCCACTCGTCAATGAGTATCGGTTTTGTGCCATGCAGCACCGTTCTCGGATCGGCCCGGGCGGTGGCCCGCGGGCCAGGATCGCCGAGGTCGTGGACCGTGCGAGCCCGTCGGGTTGCGGTGGCGGTCTTGCCGACCGCCTTTGGCCCGTCCAGCAGGATTGCCGGCAGTTGGGGGAGCAACTCGTCGAGCAACTCGTCGACGATCCTGCGAACGTAACCGCTCGTGAACGCGGTCGACGGCGAGTGCTTCACGACTAAACACTACCATTTCCGCACTTCTAAGACTACTGTTTCCGCGCCCCTTGCGCTTCAGTTTCCGCTTGCTGTGTCTCACCGCGTATGCTTCCAACAGATCGTGCACTATCCGAAACCTTCCCAGATCCACTAGGAGTCTGTCGTGCGCGTAGGTCGAATGATCGCCATAGCAAGTGCCCTCATCACCATGACCGCCCTCGCGCAGGGAACCCCAGCAATCGCTGCAGAGACCCCTGCCGGGGCAACCACCCTCGTGCTGTTTAACGACGTTCCCAAAAGCTCAACAACCCCCGATCTGGGTCCTGGGGTCGCCACTGTGTCGGTTCATGACGCAGTCCTGCGATCAAGTAAGGGCAAGCCAGTCGGCACGTTCCACGTCGTCATTACAGCCGTCAACGATTCCTCGGGCGTCGATAACGAAAAGCGCATGCGAAACGTGGTCTTCTACCTCGGAGATGGACAAATTGTCGCCAGTGGCATGGGGATCTATCCGAAGACGGAGCAGTACCTTGTTGTGTCGGTTCCTCATCGCATCGCCATTGTCGGTGGCACGGGCAAGTACCTCGGGGCTAGGGGTGAGGTGACCACGACTCGCCGCGCCAACGGTACCTACCGTCACGTCCTGACCCTTCTGAAGTAGGGGATCTAACACGTCAGCATTGGGCCGAAACACAACTTCAGATTGGATGATCATGCTCATCAGGATGCTCACCGCCACCGGCGCCATTGCCATCATGTCTGTCGCAGGCCTCACATTCCCCGTCGCGGCGAGTGCTGCGCCAGCGCTACCGAAGGTGAGCAACTGCGGCGAGATCTCCGCGAAGACCACAGGACTCGTTCTCTCCTGCGCCGACGCGAGCATTGCGCTCGAGACACTCAAGTGGAGTAGCTGGGGCAAATCGACCGCCAAGGCAACGGGGATCTTCGCCGGCAACGACTGCTCGCCAACCTGCGTGGCAGGGATGTTCCATCGCTACAAGGTGAACGTCACCCTGTCAGCACCGAAGACCATCAACGGCACGAAGGTTTTCACAAAGGTCCGGGTCGTCTTCCCCGGGATCACTGACCAGTCGAATCGCACGTTCACACTGAACTGAGCCATTTGCCACTTTCAAAGCCGCTCCCTACGTTGCAGTTTCGTGGTGGCACACCTGTCGTGTCCCGTCAGGTGGCGCCTAGGGACCCGGCAAACTCGGCCATTATTAGTGCGGTGTGCTCACCGGGCTCAGGAGCCCGACCAACACCATGACTTGTTTCGGGTGTCGGGAGCCTGAAGCCCCCGTCTCCGAAACCGGCGAGCGCCAATTGAGTAACCGCGTGTTCGTCCCCCTGCGCATGAGCGGTCGTAATCGGGAGATCGTGCACCTGCGACAGCGAAAGAACCTCACACAACTGCAACTGGGCTATGCGCGCGCTCACACGCCTGTGAATCTCCTCCGCCCGAATCACCCGACCCGCGTAGGTGGCGAGGGCCGGTTCCCGCCCAAGGTCACCTAGCTCAAGGGCGGTACACAAACGCGCCCAGAAGTGATCCTCCAAGACTGCAATAACGACGTCATGGTCATCGTTCGTTCGGTAGACGCCATAGGTGGGCTCCATCCCGGAGCGAGGCGGCTTCACCCGAGACCAGCTGAGCGCGACGTCAAGCATTGACATATCAAGCTTGACCCCGACTCCGAGATCCCTTGCGCGAACCCAAGCGGCCACCATGGTTAACGCCGCTGTAGTGCCCGCACCGAGGTCTACCCAGGGCACCCCAATATGGCCAGACGTGCGGTGCGCCCCCGAAGGATCGCCCCAGGCCATGAGATTGAGATCGTGAACAGGGACGTGCGCGTATGGTCCGTCCGACCCGAACCCGGAAATGGAGCAATAAACCAAGCGCGCGTTCACTGCTTGGCATTCCAGCCAGTCGAGACCTAGCCGACTCATGACGCCCGGGCGAAAACTCTCCACCACGATGTCTGAACGTGCAACAAGTCCGAGCGCATTCGCGCGACCAGACTCCGACTTCAGATCAAGGGTCACCGACTCCTTTCCCACGTTCACCCGGTCAAACATTTCCGGATCGAGGGTCCGACTTGGATCTCCCTGCGGCGGCTCGATCTTGATCACGCGGGCGCCAAGGCTCTTGAGCAGTGCTGTCGCGAATGGTCCCGGCAATTGCTGCGTGAAATCGAGGACGGTCAAGTCACGGAGCACAACGGCACCAAAGGAAGAGGTCGCTCAACGCGCATTCAACAAGTTTTCGCACTAAAAAACCGCCATCGCGTTCGCCGGAGAACCGACGCCTCCAGGGAGCCGAAAGGGCTTGGCAACGAAAAGGAACTCGTACCTTGCCCTGCTCTTGCATTCGCGACTGAGATCGACGAGGTCGAAGAGTTCTCCCATGGTCAGACCGAACAGACCCAGCAACGCTGGGTGCAGACGGGTATCTGGCCCTCTCGGAGGCGTCACCTCTACCCCAATGTTGTCTGCGCAGATCGCTGCCACATGCTTGTCCCACAGCCATTCGAGCGTGCTCTCGTCCTGCATCAAGCCCGGCGCCTCGTAGCGCATCTCAATGCTGCCGGGCTGATCGATCAGCCGCCGCAGGAAGGTATCGACCCCGAATCGTAGGAGCAGAATATCGCCCGTCTTGATCGTGACGCCCTGACTCGCCGCCACGTCATCGAGGATTGCCGTCGAGATCTCACGGCGAGAGTTGGGCTCAATCGGATCACCAATCGACGCCATGTATTCGCAGACGTCAAGCAGGACGCCTCGGCCGATGATGCCCGCTTCCGCGACCTTGTCGATACCGAGGAGCGATCGTGGGTTCAGGGACTCGGCATCACTCACAAGGTCGTTGTAGAAGCCATCCGGAGATCTGACATGCCTCAAACTGTCCCATTGACTCGAGAGTTGGGGTGCGAAGTCATCCAGCGTCTCATCAAGGTAGCCCGGCATGATCTCGAAGACGTTGTGCTTGAACTTCGGGCGAAATTCAAAGATCTCCAAAGGAATGTCGAGTGGATGATCAAGGTTGATCGTCACACCCTCCTCGACCAATGCAGCAGCGGCACGCCTCCGCTCTGGGGTCAGCAATTCAAGGGTTCCAAGTTCGGAGTCCTTGCCAAACACCCCCCAGCCCGTACGCCACGGCGCACCATTCCTTGAAAGTGGCAACGCGTTGTACCTCGGCAGCTCGCCACTCATGCTCGTCTCCCTCCTACGTTCGCGCGTTGCATCTAGGCGCTCGTGCCGCCGTCGACAGGGAGATTCACTCCCGTGACGAATGCAGACAGATCCGAGGCGAAGAAGAGTGCGGCCCGCGCGACGTCCTCCGCAGTAGCCAACCGCCCCATGGGGATGCCAGCCGCCAACTCATCGCGGGACATGAGGCCACCCGACTCGTCCAGAAACTGGGGCAGCATCGGAGTGTCCGCCGCCACCGGGCACAGCGAGTTGACGCGCACCCCGAACGGGGCGAACTCTTTGGCCAGTGACCGAGTGAGCATCACGGTACCGCCCTTGGCTGCCTGATACCCGGAGTGGTTGGCCCGGCCCTTGAGACCAGAAAGCGAAGCGGTGATGATGAGTGAGCCGCGCGAATCCTTGAGCGCCGGGGCTGCGTGCTTCGCCAAGAGCCACGGCCCCTTGATGTTCACTGCCATAAGGCGGTCGAAGAGGTCCTCGTCGTACGCCTCAACCGTCGCGAACGGTGCTGGCAGGCCAGCATTCGCCCAGGCGACATCAAGTTTTCCAAACTCTGCAATGGTGCTGGCAACAAGTCGCTCAGTGTCCGCCGAACTCGTTGCGTCGTAACGGAAGGCCTTGCAAATACCACCGGCTGCCATTACCTCCCGCTCAGTTTCAAGGGCTTGCTCCTCATTGAGATCAGCCACGATGACCCGTGCACCCTCCTCTGCGAAGATCCGAGCGCCGGCTCGGCCCATGCCGGATGCGCCGCCTGTGATGATGATGACCTTGTCCTGTAAGAGATTCACTTCTCGTTCTCCCATGCCTCGACGGATCTAGCTCTGGCCGACACTGATGATCGTGGTACGAACTTGCGTGTAGTGCGCAAGAGCCTCAAGGCCCTTTTCCCTCCCCATACCGCTGTCTTTCCAGCCACCGAATGGAGTTTCCACGCCGCCGCCGAACCAGTTGTTGATGAAGATCTGACCGGCCTCCAGCCCAGCCGAAAAACGCAGCGCCCTATCAATGTCGCGCGTCCATACACCGGCAACTAGCCCGTAATTCGAGGC
>CAMDKQ010000167.1 GCA_945901095.1 Bifidobacterium breve | reverse complement strand
CGCCACCGTCGCCGATGCCCTCGCGCACATCCGGAACCCGGACCTCTCCCCGGCCCTCGCGTCGCAGGTCTACGTCACTCGTGCCCCGACTGAGACACCGACTGGCAAGTACCTCGGGGTCGCCCACTTCCAGCGCCTCCTTAGGGAACCGCCAGGGACCCTCGTCTCCTCCGTTCTCGACACCAACCTCGTGCCGGTTGGCCCGGACGCCCCGCTCTCGGTGGTCACGCGCACCTTCGCGGCTTACAACCTCGTGGCCCTCCCGGTTGTTGACGAGAACGGTCGGCTCATCGGAGCCGTCACCGTCGACGACGTCGTCGATCACATGCTGCCCGAGGACTGGCGAGAAAACGACGGGGACGACCGTGGTTAGCTCGCCACGCCGACGACAGTCCGGGCTCGATCAGCCGCGGAAGCGAGGTGTCTCGATTCGCGATGCCTACAATCCTGAGCGATTCGGGCAGGTCTCGGAGAAGGTCGCCCGGTACATCGGATCGTGGGCCTTCATCGCATGGATGACAGCGGTGGTGGTCACCTGGGTGCTCTGGAACACGGTCGGCCCAGTGGATCTGAGACCCGACTTCTTCCCCTTCATCTTCCTCACACTGCTCCTTTCCCTCCAGGCCTCGTACGCTGCGCCGCTCATCCTGCTAGCCCAGAACAGGCAAACCGACCGCGAACGCATCCAGTACCAAGAGGATCGCCAGCGCACCGAGCGCCTGCTCGCCGACAGTGATTACCTCGCCCGTGAGCTTGCCTCCATCAGGCTCGCCCTCGGCGAGGTCGCGACCCGCGACTACATGCGCGGGGAACTCCGCGATCTGGTCGAGGACCTCACCGCCCGCATGGACGCCATCGAGGCCGAGCGACGGTCAAGGGGCGAAGACCGCCCGACCTGACATCCCTGCGCACGTCCTACGATCAAGGCATGCCAATCGATGCTGCCGCAGTGCAGGCGGCCCTCGCCACTGTGGAAGACCCCGAGATCCACCGTCCCATCACCGAGATCGGCATGCTCAAAAGCGTTGACATCGCCGACGATGGCACCGTGACAGTCGGCGTCTACCTCACCGTCTCCGGCTGCCCGATGCGCGACACCATCACCACTCGGGTCACCGAGGCCGTTTGCGCTGTCGCGGGGGTTTCGTCCGTCGTCGTCGAACTCGACGTCATGGGCGATGAGCAACGAGCCGAGCTCAAGAAACTGCTACGCGGCCACGATGAGCGCGAGATCCCATTCGCTCAGCCCGGCTCCCTCACCCGTGTCTATGCCATCGCCTCCGGCAAGGGCGGGGTGGGTAAGTCCTCGGTCACCGCAAACCTCGCCGTGGCAATGGTGTCCATGGGCCTGTCGGTCGGGCTCGTCGACGCTGACGTCTACGGCCACTCCATCCCCAAGATGCTCGGCGCTACCGCACCGCCCACGATGGTTGAGGGGATGATCATGCCGCCGACCGGGTTCGGCGTTCGTGTCATTTCGATGCTTCCGTTCAAGCCGGGCGGGGTCACCCAACCGGTCGCCTTCCGGGGGCCGATGCTCCATCGGGCACTTCAACAGTTCCTCGCCGACGTCTGGTGGGGCGACCTCGATGTCCTGCTCCTCGACCTACCACCGGGCACCGGCGACATCGCCATCTCAACGGCTCAGTTGCTCCCAAATGCCGAGATCGTCGTGGTGACGACCCCGCAGTCCGCTGCGGCCGACGTTGCAGTCCGCGCCGGGACCCTCGCCGAGCAAACCCACCAGAAGGTCGCCGGGGTCATCGAGAACATGAGCAGTTTCCCGTGTCCGCACTGCGGGGAGCCCATCGACCTCTTCGGTTTCGGCGGCGGGGCGCTGGTCGCGGAGCAACTCACCTCGGCGCTCGGCACGAATGTTCCGCTGCTCGGCCAGATCCCATTCGACGTGAAACTGCGCGAGGGCGGCGATAACGGCAGCCCGCTCGTACTCAGCCACCCGCAGGAGCCTGCCGCCGTTGCCCTGACCGCCATCGCGCGCACCCTCGGCGCCCGGCCCCGCGGTCTCGCCGGAATGTCGCTCGGCCTTACTCCGGCGGGTCGCTGACCTCACGCGAAATTCGGATCAGGTCGCGTCCGGGTCGAACGCCGACCGAGGAGGCTGCGATGCAGTCCCAGATGCAGCGCCCCCCGATGACGCTTTCGCTGACTGACCTGCAGTCGCGTCCGCATCATCGGAGAAGAGCCCTGCGGCGAGCTTGCGCGGGTGAAGGTCACCGAGGCTCCGAACGGCTTCGACCGTGTCGCTCATGTCGATCCCTGCAGAGTCAGCAAGATCCTGTCGGGCGTTGGCCGCCATTCCCCGAACCTGCTTGAGCATGCGTACCGCGTCTGCCGCCGCCTTTGGCAACCGCTCCGGACCGAATACGAGCAGGCCTAGGACAGCAAGGATCATGATCTCGCCGATGCCGATGTCGAACACGTCGACAGCGTACGCCGCCCTGCTGCATCGCGTCACGTGCGAGGTGGGTCAACTCTTGTTCGGCAGGGCTCCCAGGGTGATCTTCACGGTCATGCCCTTGCCATCGCGCTCGAATTCGACATCGACCTGTTCACCAGGTGCGTAGCTTCTCACTGCCACGACAAGCTCAGTTGCGTCCTTGATGAGCCGCTTACCGACCCGAGTGATGATGTCGCCGACCTCGATCCCGGCCTTCTCCGATGGTCCGCCGGCCGTGACCTCGCGAACCTTGGCTCCACGCTCCGAGTAGTTTGTGTCGAGAGAGACACCGATGGCCGGAGTCTTCGACGCGCCGGTCGCAATGAGCTCCTCGGCGATACGCTTCGCCGAGTTGACGGGGATTGCGAATCCCAGTCCAATACTTCCCGGCTCGCCATTCGTCGCCAGGGATGCGATTGCCGAGTTGATCCCGATGACCCGTCCTGCGGAATCAAGGAGTGGTCCACCCGAGTTGCCCGGGTTGATTGCCGCATCCGTCTGAATCGCGTTGATGTAGGCGAGGTCATCGGTGCCACCGGCCGTCACTACTCGATCGACGGCGCTCACGATCCCCGAGGTCACGGTGCCCTCGAGCCCGAGCGGTGCTCCGATGGCAATGACTGCGTCGCCCACTTGTGCGGCCTTCGAGTTGCCGAGGGCGATGGCCGGCAGGTCCTTGCGTTCGACCTTCACGACAGCGAGGTCATACGACACATTCGTTCCGACGACCTTGCCCGAGACCTCGTCTCCGTTGCTGAAAACAACCGTGAGGTCGCCGCCGCCCTTCACAAGGTTGACGACATGGTTGTTCGTGAGAATGTAGCCGTCTGAGCGAAGGACGAAGCCAGAGCCGCTTCCGGATTCGGTCTTTCCCTCGACAACGATCGACACCACGGATGGCAGAACCGAGGTAACGATTCCGGCGATCGAGTCCGGTGCGCGGTCCGGTGAATCTGCGCCGGACTGAGGGAGTAACTGCACCTCGGATTGTCCGCCCGAGGCGACCGAATCGACCTCCCGCCCGAGCACGTAGCCGCCTACGCCTGCGACGCCACCGACGACGAGCGCGGTTACCGCTGCAATGAGCACGACCGCGAAGGCACCCGGACCCTGTCGGCGGGCAGCAGGCGCCATCGGGGCCGGGGCCGGTTCTTGGACTGGCGGGAGGACCTGCGGCGGGCTCGCAACGTTCATGGGCGCGTCGCTCGGCAGGGCATAGGAATCATCGTTACTCACAGCGCTCAGGCTAGGCTGGATCGACGATACATGGAAATCGAGTCACCACGAAGGACGGAGGTCGACATGTCTGACTACGCAATCGGCAATGACTCGCTGGATTTCCGATCGATCAGGCCAGTCAGCCCCGCCGCATGGGCCTACGCCGAGGCCTGGCCCGAAGATAGTGAACAGTTGCAGGAGGCCCGAGACCTCGCGAATGAGGTTGGCCTCACGCCCGTCAGCCACGCGACCGCCTCGCTTCTTACCCTCTTCGCATCACTCGCCGGCGCCGGAGCCGTCGTCGAGATCGGCACGGGTGCGGGGGTGTCTGGCGCCGCGCTCCTTCGCGGCATGACCCCGGATGGCGTGCTGACGTCCATCGATCTCGAAGCCGAGCACCAACGGTCCGCCCGCGACACCTTTGCGTCCCTCGGCTACGACCATGTACGCGCCCGCCTTATCACCGGTCGGGCGCTCGAAGTGCTGCCGCGACTCAGCGATCACGCCTACGACATTGTCTTCGCCGACAGCGACAAGGGCGAATACCCCGCGATCCTCGCCCAAGCGGGTCGACTCCTTCGGGTCGGGGGGCTGGTGATCTTCGACCAGGTGCTGTCAGACTCCGGCATCGCCGACCCGCTACGCCACGACACTGACATGACTGCTCTGCGACACGTTGCGAGCGCACTTCGAGACGAGGACCACTGGATGCCTGCGCTCCTCACTGTAGGACGGGGCCTGCTCGTCGCATCAATGCGCAAATGAATCAGAGGGGGTGCCGGCCTGAGGCCGACACCCCTCGCGAGCGTTTCCTCTAGGAGAAGTGAGCGAGAAGGTGCTCGCCGAGTTCCTTGGCTTCGACGCCATTAAGCTCAACGACAAGTCGTCCGCCACCCTCAAGCGGTACGCGCATGACGTAGCCACGTCCTTCCTTGGTGACCTCCATTGGGCCATCACCTGTTCGCGGCTTCATCGCGGCCATTGCCTCCCCTTTCCTTGCGTTGTGCTCATTATCGCGGGCCGCAGGGGCCCGCAGGAGGGCGGGGCAGGCATCCCTTCGGTATCGTCGCGCCGACGAGACCTCAGGCCTCCTCATGGCTGATCCCGCCGCTCAGCCAACTGGCGCTGGAGGTCCTCAATCACGGCGTCGACCTCGTCCATTCGATATCCGCGCAACACGACATCAAACGTTGGATTGCCGACCGGGCCCTCCGGCCTGAGATCCGGCTTTGCTTCTGGCAGGGCTCCGAGTCGGCCTGCTGCCGCCAGCCCGACTGAAGCGATTGCGGCCATCGCAAGGAGAACGAAGAGAATTGTCATGTGGCAATGATTGCAGTGCCCCCGGAGTTTGACGACAGTGTCTCCATGGTTGTAAGTTCCATAAACCGTTTGAATTTTCAACTATCAAGGAGTGACGATGACTGACACCGCAGGCAGCACCGACCTAGGCGCCACGACCGGCACCTGGGCAATTGACCCCACCCACACCACCATTGGCTTCAGCATTCGCCACGCCATGATCGCCAAGGTTCGTGGTCGCTTCACCGAGTTCGAGGGCACCTTCGTCATTGACAGCGCGAACGTTGGCGCCTCGAGTGCCAGCATCACGATTCAGGCAGGGAGCTTCACCACCGAAAACGCGGACCGCGATAATCACGTGAAGTCAGGCGATTTCCTCGATGTCGAAAACTTCCCGACCCTCATGTTCGTCTCAACGGGCGCCGTCCAGCAGGGCAACAAGTTCACAGTGACCGGCGATCTCACCATCCATGGCGTCACCCAGAGTGTCCCCGTCGAATTCGAGCTCACAGGCACCAGCACCAACCCGTGGGGTGGCAACCTGATCGGATTCGAAGGCACCGCCGACATCAGCCGCGAGGCGTTCGGCCTCACCTGGAATACCGCACTCGAGACCGGTGGCGTGCTCGTCAGCGACACCGTGAAGCTCGTCCTTGATGTCGAGGCCATCAAGCAGTAGTCCGTTTTGCTGCACGACCAAGCCAGGGCTACCCCGAGGAGGGGCACCCGGGCTTGGTCGTGCAATACGCTGCTGCGACACCACCGCGTGTAGGTTTGCGCCATGCTTGAAGCCGCGCTCTTTGGAGCCATCGCGCAGTCCGCTCTCGTCTTGGGTGCGTTGTTGGCCTGGAAATTTCCACAACTGAAGAAGCCCGCCATCGTGGGTGGACTGATGGCGTTCGGCGCTGGGGCAGTGATCTCGGCCGTATCCATCGATCTTGTTTCCATCTCATACGAAGAGGCGGGAGAGGTGCCCACAGCAGTCGGCATCGCAATTGGGTGCGGCGCCTATTTCACGATCATCAAATTGCTAGAGCGCCGAGGTGAAGAGGAGCAGCCCCACGAATTGCTGGAGGAAGGCGGGTTGATATCCGTCACCGAAGCAGCGGGCGATGTCCAAGGGGCGACCAAGAAAGAGGCGCGCAACCTCACCGTTGGAATGGTCATCGACGGGGTGCCGGAGTCCGTAGCAGTGGGCCTGACCCTTCACACGGCTTCGATCGGTGTCTCTGGCGCCTTGGTCGGTTCGATCTTCATCGCCGCCATCCCGGAGGCGATCGGAATTGCCGCGGCACTTCTCGCGGGAGGTATCGCCGTCGGGTCGATCATGCTGCGGTTCTCGTTCATCGTCATCATTGGCGGAGTGTTTTCTGCCATCGGCTACACCCTCCTTGTTGGGGCCTCGGACACCACCCAAGCCATCATCCAGTCGATCGCAGCAGGCGCCCTCCTAGTGGTTGTCATCAACGAGATGATCCCCATCGCGGTGCGGAACGTAAAGGGCTGGGCCGGAATCCTCGGCGCTGCAGGCTTTGTCTTTTCGGCGTTCCTGACCTGGGCTAGCGGGGGCTGAAACCTCGCGCCAAGCACTCCGCCTCTGTTGCTCAGTTTTCTAGCGGGCGAGCCAAGTCTCGAGGTGCGCGAGACATGACCGAAGCTGCTCAACTGGTACATGCTCGTTCGCAGCGTGGGCAAGGCTCGGATCCCCTGGGCCGAAGTTGAGCGCGGGCACACCGAGCGCTGCGAACCGCGCGACATCCGTCCAACCGAATTTCGGCCGGGGGTCAGCCCCAACTGCCTCAACAAAGTCCCTGGCGGCCGGCCGGTGCAGGCCAGGGCGTGCGGCCGGCGCCTCGTCGACCACCGTCACGTCATAGCCCTTGAAAACCTCTCGCACGTGCTCGATTGCCTCGACGACCGTCTTGTCTGGAGCGAATCGATAGTTGACGGTCACGAT
>CAMDKQ010000166.1 GCA_945901095.1 Bifidobacterium breve | reverse complement strand
AAGTGGCTGACATTCGCGTGGGTCAGTGTTCTTGGACTACTGTCCTGCACCCTGCTCGGCCTTGCTTTCTCGGTGGTGCCTAAGCATGGCCGTGGGGCCTCTGCCATTGTTGCGCCGATTGTCCTCGTACTCCAGTTCACGTCCGGGGTCTTCTTCGTCTTCAATCAGCTTCCGACGTGGATGCAGACGTTCGCGTCGTTCTTTCCACTCAAGTGGCTCACTCAGGCAATGCGCTCTGTGTTTCTCCCGGATGGCGCATCCGCGATCGAAGTTTCGGGGTCGTGGCAACTTGGATTGTGCGCAGTGGTCCTCGCAGGTTGGACGATCGGCGGATTCATCCTCGCCCTTTTGGTGTTTCGGTGGACCCCGCGGGGATCCTCCTGATCAACGTCGACCTGCTTGCTCGGACGTTCATTATTGGGATCGTCGTCGCGGCACCGGTTGGAGCGATGGCAATGCTGTGCGTCCAGAGGGTCCTTGCTCATGGATGGCGGGCAGGGATAGCAACGGGGGTCGGTATCGCGGCGGCTGACGCGATGTATGCGGCGGTAGCGGCGTTTGGCGTGACGGCTGTGGCCGAGGTGATGATCTCGCAACAGTCGCAGTTGATGATTGCCGGCGGGCTCGTGCTCCTATGGCTTGGATTGCGAGCCATTCGAACCCCGCCCACGGCAGTTGCGAGTGGCCTGCACGACTCGACGCGACTGTTGCCCATGCTCGGCAGTGCGGTTGGCCTGACCCTCACCAATCCCATGACGATCCTCGCGTTTGCCGCCATCTTCGCGAGCGCCGGACTTGTTGCCCAACCGGGGGCGGGTGGAGCGGTCGTTGTCACGGTCGGCGTGGCCGCCGGCTCGTTGGCATGGTGGATTTCGCTCTCAACAGGCGTATGGGCGATACGTCATTTGGTGAGCGAAAGGGCGATGATCATTGTCAATCGCATTTCTGGCGGGGTACTTGCAGCCTTCGGCGTAGCCGCAGCGGTGACGGGGCTCTCTGGCGTAGGCTGACGCGATTAATCGAGGCTTCCTTAAGCAGACGCTTTCCCTCAGCGGAACACAGTTCGTACTCGTGTGTGTTGCCTTCACGGCGAACCTCGTTTTCATCCCCTCCGTGTCGCACTTCATCAAGAACGGCACGTGGGGTGGCGGCACCACAGCTTTGATCCTGCCAGATCCCGAGGTGTCCATTTTCGGCGTGTCAGTGGCGTCATACACGCTGATGACGTGGCTCGGCGCGGCCGCCTTTGCCCTTGCAGCGGGGTTCTTCACCCAGATTGTGCTCGCTCGTCGAGGGAACCGATCCGCAAGACTCGTTGCTGTTCATCGGGTTGTCGGTCCGGTGATTCTGTGCACACTCTTGCCAGCGTTCGTCATCTTTGCGCTGTCACTCAGCCTGTTCGTGATTCACTCGCCATTCAACATGGTGATGTTCACGCTGCTCCCCGTGATGATTGTGTTCGCGCAACTAGGGGCCAGGTGCTCGCACCGAACGGAGAACCGGTTGACGGGGGCGCACTGTTTCGTACGGTGATCGTGCTCTCGCTGCTGACGCTGGGCTATTGGTCATGCGGCCGCCTGCGCCGTAACCTCCTGCCGCTGGCGCTCATTGGGCTCGTGCTCATCGGCTCACTCCTGTTCCTGCCATGGTCTTTGGATAGCGTTCCGACCTGAGTCAGCGGTAGAGATCGGGCTTCAACGGCAGATCGATGTTGACTCGTTCACCGGTGCGGTAGGCCTCGATGGCCCGGTCGGAGACGACCGCCGCAGCAAGGCCATCCCATGCACTCGCGCCAAGCAGGGGGCTACCGGTGTTCAGGGCGGTGACCCATGCCTGAAGTTGCAGTCGATACGCATCCTGGAAGCGGCCAAGCCAAAGCTCTGGGATCTGGGATCCCCGGATGAAGTCGGTTGACCTCGTCACCCAGGTCCCGTCACCCATGACGGCCTGACCGCGATCCCCAGTGATTCGACACTGCACCTCGTACCCGTAGCGCGCATTGCAGAAGGCCTCGATCTCTACGAGCACGCCACTCTCGGACTGCAGGATCACAAGGATCGGATCCTGCTCACCCTTGGGCGTCAGCGAGCCAGATTTGCCCGGGAGGACCATGACTGACGTCAAGTCCTCGCCGAGGAGCCAGCGGTTTATGTCGAATTCATGGGTAACCATGTTCGTCAACGTCTGCTCGGTTCGCAGTCCGTAGGGTGCCGCGGTGTTCCGGTGAACGTTGTGAACGATGAGGGCCTCACCGATCCCCGCTGGCGTCATCTCCGCCTTGAGACTGACGTATCCGGGGTCGAAGCGACGCATGAACCCAACCTGGATGAGTCGGCTGCCATGGGAAACCTCGGCATCGACGACGGCCCGTGCATTGGCGTCGCCAACCGCGAGTGGCTTCTCACAGAGCATCGGCTTTCCCGCTGCAATCGCCTCCATCGCATGCTCGGCATGCATGGAGTCGGGAGAGGCGATGAGCACGGCGTCGACGTCGTCAGCCTCGATGAGCGCGGCAACGGTGTTGACGTGTCGTGCGCCGAGTTCGTCGGCGAGGAGCACGGCTCGAGGTTGGTCGACGTCGTACAGGACGCTGACCGTGGAACCTGCGACGAAGCGAGCGAGATTGAGTGCATGGGCGGTGCCGATGTTGCCGACCCCGATAATGCCTACACGTATGGTCATGCGTTGATTCTTCCCGTCATGACCGCGCGCCGTATATTCGGGCCATGTTGACCGACGCGACAGCCCCCACCGATGGACCCGTGCCCCCTGATCCGTTGGATGAGCGCAGGCTCGCGAGCGAGTTATTCACCCTCACGTGGGACTACCTGGGGATGGCGTCACGCAATGCATCCGAGGATGACCTCATGATTCATGCGGCGCACGCGAGTCGCTGGCACTGGGGCAGGGCCGGCGGCCCAGAGCAGTGGGCGATCGGTGACTGGCTGTGCAGCCGGGTCTACGCGGTGCTCGATCGAGGCGAGCCAGCGCTTTATCACGCTCAGCGCTGCCTCTCCATCTGCGAAGAGTACGGAATGGGAAATTTTGTCCCAGCATCTGCACATGAGGCGCTTGCGCGAGCGCACGCAGTGCGCGGTGACATGGAGAAGGCACGGATCGAGCGGAATCTGTCTTATGCGGCGGCGATCGACCTCGACGACGATGACCGGGGGGTCATCGAGGCAGACCTCGCAACCCTGCCCATCGAGGGCTAACTGGAGCCCATAGCAGCGTGGACCACACCGGGCCCTTCGTCATTCACCGTCGCGGAGGAGGCGGCGCAAGATCTTTCCCGAAGCTGACTTCGGGATGACGTCGATGAAGACGACCTCCCGGATCTGCTTGTAGTGCGCTACCTGTCCGGCGACGAAGTCCTGGATCTCCTGACCGCTTGCCTCGGAGCCCGGTCGAAGGACGACGTATGCGACGGGAATCTCGCCGGACTCGGCGTTCGGTCGACCCACGACAGCGGCATCGGCGATGGCAGGATGGGTGAGGAGGAGCGCCTCGAGTTCGGCGGGTGGCACCTGGAAACCGTTGTACTTGATGAGTTCCTTGAGACGATCGACGATGAATAGGTGTCCGTCCGAGTCGATGTAGCCGATATCGCCGGTTCGAAGCCAGCCCTCAGCATCGATTGTGCTCTCGGTTGCTTCGGGGTTGTTCAGGTAGCCGATCATCACCTGTGGGCCTCGAACGAGTAGCTCACCGCTCTCGTCCACCCCCAGATCCGCTCCGGTCTCCGGGTCGATGATGCGACTTTGCGTGTTTGGGGCGGTGACGCCGCATGACCCGGGCTTGAACATACCGGGTGGGGTGAGGTGGGAGACAGGGGAGAGTTCGGTCATTCCGAAGCCCTGCACGATGTCACAGCCGAGGCGAGCCCCGGCCTCCAGCGAGAGCTCTGCCGAGAGCGGCGCAGCGCCGGAGAAGACCTGCTCAAGCTTCGAAAGGTCGTAGTTATCGACGATCGGATGCTTGGCAAGCGCAACGACGATAGGGGGCGCGACGAAGGACCGGGTCACGCCGTACTCCTGATGGAGTCGTAGGAATTCCTCTAGATCGAACCTGGGCATTGTGATGATGGTGGTGCCGGCCCTCAGACCGGTATTCATGAGCACCTGCATCCCGTAGATGTGGAAAAAGGGGAGCACAGCGATGAACGTTTCGTCCTCACGGACATTGGCCGCGGAGAGGACCTGAGCAACATTTGCGATGAGGTTGCGATGGGTGAGCATGACGCCCTTGTTGAGGCCGGTTGTGCCAGAGGAGTAGGGGAGCACAACGAGATCACCGGACGCGACGGGCACATGGGCTGTGATCGGTGCTCCGAACAGCGCCGTGACTGGCGTGGCACCCTCCGCCTCGCCGAGCACATAGATGCCGCGAACTGAGGTTCCGGCTGCCGCCGCCGTGGCTAGGGGCAGGAGCGGGCCAACCGTCACAAAGAGACTGGCGCCGGAATCGTCGAGTTGCTTGCGGATCTCTGGCTCGGTGTAGGTCGGGTTGACCGTCGTGATGATGCCGCCGGCGGCAGCGACGCCATGGAAGATGATGGCGAACTCGGGCACGTTCGGTGACATAAGCGCAACGACGTCGCCCTTCTGAAAACCGCTGGCGATGAGGCCGCCGGCGAGGGATCGCACGGCTGCTGCGAGTCCGGCGTAAGTGAGCGTGCGACCCGAAGCGCCGTCGACGAGGGCTGGCTTGTCACCGAGTTCGTCAGCTCGGGCGAGTACGTAGTCAGTGAGCGGGACGTCCGGGATATCGACGTCGGCGAGTGGACTGGTGAACATGGCTGGCCCCTTCTAATGTCGATCACCGGCTCACAGAGAAGTGGCGCGGAAGTATGTCTCCGATGGTCGCAGATGTGGAGCCGACAACGAGGCGAAATCGCAAGAATGCCGAAAACTTGACGATGAGCGTGTCGGGTTATTCGAGTGATGGTCCGACTGGCGGCCCTTCAGAGATCTCGTCAGTCGAGCGGTCGTCTGCATCGGATGCCGACTGGGTTGATGCCTCGGCGTCCCCGGTCATGACCAGCTGGCCCGACGGCAGCGTCACGAATCGGTGGTCAAAGGCGTCGCTCGCTTTGGCTACCACGATGGCCCCGCTGTCGATGCTGGCTCGATACGCGCTGTAGTCCTTGACGACCTGATCGGCGTACCCGAGCGAGAAATCCCGGACCGAACGATCGAACTTGTTGCTCGTGCCGAGGTATGCCGAAATCATCACCGAGTCGCCGGCCCTCGCGTGGGCGCGAGCGAGCGTTCGTCCGCAGATCCCAGCGTAGGCAATGAGTGACTCGCTGGTGAAGCGCGCCGGGTCAGGGGCGAACTTCATGTCGCGCAATTGGCGGACGTAATATTGACGACCCCCTGGTCCGGTGATCCATCCGAGGAAGGTGTCAGATGCTGCCTGCATGAGTTGCTGACCGACGACCACCCGCTCGCCGCTCGTGGAATACACCGATGGTGCGGTGACTGGCTCCAGAACGCTCTTCACAGCCTGCTTCACCTGCAGCACGAGCAGGTCGTTTTCATCTCGACCCTCGAGCAGAATGACGAATGCGAGGAGACCCACACTGCCGACACCGACGACCTTGTGCCCGAAGTCGCGAACTTGGTATCGGCGGAGCAAGGACTGCCGGTCACGCTGCAGGGTGGTGCGGTATTGGACGAAGAGGTCGTTGATCTGTGACGTGAGTGCGCCGTCAAGGGGGATACGCATGAGGAGTGGCGGCAGGTCCCGAAAGCGGCGCTGGCCCTCGACGACCTCGGTGAGTTTGGCGACAGCCGACCATGCATCGCGACTTTTGGCCTTGCCGGCACTTCGGGCAATGACCCGCTGGGCACGTGGGTCTCCCTGCGAGGAGGCCCACCCTGCAAGCACGTCGACGCTTACCCGGTCGTACCAGACGGCGAGGTCGGGCATGCCTGCGTATACCTGCATCTGACCGCGATAAGCGCTGGCAGCGGCTGCGGCAGCCTCCGCGCAGGTATCCTGTTGGAGCCCGAGGTCGCGGGCGGCGAGGACGAATGAGGCGGCGAGGCGCAAAACGTCCCACTCAAAGGGTCCGGGATTCGTCTCGTCGAAGTCGTTAATGTCGAAGATGACGCTGCGGTCAGGGGCCGCGAACATGCCGAAGTTCGAAAGGTGGGCATCGCCGCATAACTGGGTCACGAGTCCCGAGTTCGGCATTGATGCGAGGTCCGCCGTCATGATGCCTGCGCCGCCACGGTAAAAGGTGAATGGCGAGACTGACATCCTCGCGTGACGCAGAGGCAGGAGTTGCGGATTTCGAATGACCTCCTGCTCGGCGAGAAGCGCAACGGGATCGGCACGATCAGCGCTGGGAGTGAACTGGCTGATGCTCGTGCGAGGGCGACGATCGCGGCCGGCACGGCCGACTACCTCGCGCTGGCCCACGGTGGTCGTGCGAACATTCATCGGCAGGGTCATGGGCGGGTTGGCTGCGGGTGGCGCCTGTATTGCGGGTGTTGGATCGGTCATCCGGTAAGGCTATGGCCAAACGCTCGTTGCCGGCGCAATTGCGACGCGAACTGTCCGCCGAAGCGGGGGTGCAGTGGGGTGAAGATCGGGGAACAATGGGTGATATGACGACCCGGATCTATGGTGTTGAGGGTATGACGTGCGATCACTGCGTCGCGGCGGTAAGGATCGAGGTGGCCAAGGTGCCAGGAATTTCGGATGTCATTGTGAACTTGGATCAAGGGACGCTCACGGTTACCGGCGATGCGACTGAGCAGTCCTTGGCAGAGGCGGTGGACGAGGCCGGCTACGCGCTCGTCATAAACAAGCCCAATGGGTGACGAGCCGTCTGTCGGCCTATATTGATGAGTCGCGGGCAACCATCTCGGAGGGCTGGCGTGACATCGGTCCGCGAACACAAAGGGGAGGGGTGCATGCGACACCTCGATATTGCCGTGGGCGGCATGAC
>CAMDKQ010000165.1 GCA_945901095.1 Bifidobacterium breve | reverse complement strand
GTCGTCCAGGAGCTCCTCGGACATGCCTCCGTCACCACGACCCAGATTTACACACTCGTAACGCAGGAGACCCTGAAAGAGGTCTATGCCGCAAGCCACCCGCGGGCCCTGAGGTAGAGGGCAACGATCGAGAAGTCCCTCTCGGAGGTAGGCTAGGAAGTGGCCCGGAGGTAGGCTCTGGCGCATGACGTTGGACGATACTCGGTCCCCGGCCGACATCCCTGAGCCGGCGGCGCTGCTCACACATGGGCCTGCGCGAGTTATTGCGATGGTCAATCAGAAGGGCGGGGTCGGCAAGACGACGTCGACCGTAAGCCTAGGTGCGGCCCTTGCTGGCTACGGTCGCAGGGTGCTGCTCGTCGACTTCGACCCGCAGGGCGCTGTGGCGATCTCGTTCGGCATCAATCCCAAAGAGCTTGAGCTCACGATCTACACCCTTCTCACGGATCCCGAATGCCGTGTCGGCGATGTCATCCACCACTCGGATGTCGAGAACCTTGACCTACTTCCGAGCAACATTGATCTCGCAGCGGCCGAGCTCCAACTGGTGAACGAGGTGGGCAGGGAGTTCGCACTCCAGCGAGCCCTCGCTCCCATCATGGACAACTACGACATCATCCTGATCGACTGCCAGCCGTCACTCGGCCTTCTCACCCTCAACGCGCTCACCGCTTCGCACGGCGTCATTGTGCCGATGGAATGCGAGTACTTCGCGCTACGAGGCGTGGCGCTCCTTAAGGACACCATCGACAAGGTGAGTGCTCGCCTCAACCCGAATCTTTCGATCATCGGGGTCGTTGCGACCATGTACGACGCGCGCACCCTTCATAGCCGTGAGGTACTCGAAACCGTCCAGCAGGCATTCGGAGACCTCGTCTTCATCACGACCATCGCTCGGACCATCAAGTTCCCCGATGCCGCTGTCTCAGGCACGCCCATCACCGTGTACGCCCCCGAGAGCAGCGGTGCCGAGGCGTACCGGCAATTGGCCCGGGAGGTTCTGTCGCGGTGACCGCCCCTGCTGGCACTGCCGAGGAGGCGGTCGCGGTGAATGACAGCGAGGTGGCGACGCAACCATCGGTTTTCTCCGTGCATGTCGGCGACTTCGAAGGCCCGTTTGAACTCCTGCTGTCGCTCATCTCCAAGCACAAGCTGGAGGTGACGGAGCTCGCCCTGCACAGGGTCACCGATGAGTTCATTAGCTACATTCGCGCCAAGGGCGTCACCTGGGATCTTGACGAGGCGAGCGGGTTCCTCGTCGTTGCCGCGACGCTCCTTGATCTCAAGGCCGCGCGGCTGTTGCCGAGCGGCGAGGTTGAGGACGAGGAGGATCTCGCTCTCCTCGAGGCTAGGGACCTGCTGTTTGCGCGACTACTTCAGTACCGTGCGTACAAGGAGGTCGCGGCGTTGCTCGCCGACCGAATGACCACGGCCAACAAGTGCCTGCCTCGAACCGTTGGGCTTGAGCCGCAGTTCGCCGCGCTGCTGCCTGAGGTCCTCATCGGTATCGGCCTTGAGCAGTTCGCGATGCTTGCCGCCAAAACCCTCGCGCCAAAGCCCGTCGACGAGGTGTCAATCTCGCACATTCACGTTCAGCGGGTGAGCGTCCGTGAGCAGGCGGCGATCATTGTGGAGCGGCTTCGACGGCAGGGCACCTCAACCTTTCGGGCACTCATTGCGGATTGCGACTCGACGCTTCTGGTCGTTGGCCGGTTCCTTGCGCTTCTCGAGCTTTACCGCGAGTCAGCCGTGTCGTTCGAGCAGATCACTCCGCTCGGCGACCTCACCATCCGATGGATGGCCGGGGCGCAGGGTGAGGTAGTGGTCGTGGATGAGTTCGATGACTACCTCGCAGACAAAGACACAGACACAGACACAGACGACGAGGGTGTGGCCCCGAAACCAGATGACGGAGAACGAGTGCAGGAGAGCGACATTGAGTGATGAACTGGTGGACGACGGTGCATTCCTGACGGAAGAGGACGAGGCAACGGACTCGCTCGGCGCACCGAGCCTTTCCGCAGCCATCGAGGCACTACTACTCCTCGCGGACGAGCCATTGACGACCCTCGCCCTCGCGCAGGCGACTAGGTGTCCGATCGACGAGGTCGAGGCGACTGTCCGAATGCTATGTGCTGAGTATTCCGAGCAAGGGCGTGGATTCGACCTGCGCGAGGTCGCCGGCGGCTGGCGTTACTACACAAGGGCCGATTGCTCACCCCTCGTCGAGCGTTGGGTGCTTGATGGGCAGCAGGCACGCCTTACCCAGGCGTCGCTCGAGACACTTGCGGTCATTGCTTATCGTCAGCCGATCTCCCGCGGTCGCATCAGTGCGGTGAGGGGCGTGAATGTCGACGGCGTGATCCGGACACTCGTGGCACGCGGTCTCATCGAGGAGGCCGGGCACGAGGACGAATCCCATTCCATCCTTTACCGCACGACCTCGCACTTTCTCGAGCGCATCGGGGCCGCGTCACTGAATGATCTTCCACCCCTCGCTGATCACCTACCGAGCCTCGCAGAGCTCGATGATGTCCTCGACTCCGTCGCCATCGGGGACTGAGTGAGCGCATCGTGACAGCCGACGGAGGGGTTCGACTACAAAAGGTGCTTGCCCTTGCAGGCATCGGGAGCCGCCGCAGGTGCGAGCAATTCATCGAACAGGGGCGGGTTGAAGTAGACGGCACGATCGTTGCCGAGCAGGGCATGCGGATTGACCCGCTCACGGCCATCGTACGCGTTGATGGCCAGCGAGTGCCGACGGTGCCCGACATCACTGTGGTCGCGTTCAATAAGCCGCGGGGTGTCGTCTCGACGATGATTGATGATCGTGGAAGGGCGTGCGTCGGCGACTACGTACAAGATAGGCCCGAGCGACTGTTCCACGTCGGCCGACTCGATGCCGACACAGAGGGGCTGCTCATTCTCACGAATGACGGTGAGCTCGCGAACCGTCTCGCGCATCCATCACATGAGATTCTCAAGACGTACGTCGCTACTGTCCGCGGCCAGTTCCCGAAGGATGCACTGCGGGCCCTTCGTGAAGGGGTCGCGTTGGAGGACGGCATCGTCGAATGCGACAGCGCTCGGATCATTCAGCAGGCCGCCGATCGAACGATGATCGAGGTCGTTATTCACGAGGGCCGAAACCGTATCGTCAGGCGCATGTTCGACCATGTCGGCCATCCGGTGCAGGACCTGGTTCGCACGCGCATCGGCCCCATTCGCCTCGACCAGCAGCGGCCGGGCCGGCTGCGCACGATCGAGGGGCCAGAACTGCGTGCGCTCTATACCGAGGCGGGTCTGTAAACTTCCGATATGCGAGCCATCCGTGGAGCGGTATGCCTTATCGCCGACGACCCTGCCGAAATGCGTGAGGCGGTTGGCGAACTGCTCACAGCGATGCTTGAGCGCAACGGGCTGTCGACGGATGATGTCGTGAGCGTCATCCTCACTTCGACCCCGGACCTCACCTCGGCGTTTCCTGCCGCAGGGGCACGTGCAGTCGGATTCGCTGAAGTGCCGTTGCTCTGTGCCCAGGAGATCGGGGTCGAGGGCGCGCTCGAACGGGTCGTGCGCATCCTCATCCATGTAAACACCGATCAACCGCGTTCCGGAATCCAGCACGTCTACCTGCGCGGCGCAGAGGTCCTCCGGGCGGACCTTCACACGTGAACCGGCACAAGTGAACCCGGGCCGCTCGGTTGCAGTCATCGGCCCGGTCCTCATCATCGGCACGGGTCTCATCGGTACCTCCATCGCCCTGTCGCTGAGAAGGGCAGGCGTCGAAGTCCTCTTGGAGGATCTCGATTCTGAGCAGGCACAGGTCGCTGCTGGGATGGGTGCTGGAAACATCGCGGGCTCCGAAGCCGAGCCAGCGATCGTCGTAGTGGCCGTCCCTCCACGGCATGCGGCGCAAGTGCTTGCGAGAGCATCGGATGACTTCCCGTTTGCCACAATCACTGATGTCACGTCGGTGAAGGAGCGCGTACTTGCTGAGGCATGCGATCTCGGTGCAGACCCAGAGCGACTTGTCGGCGGACATCCGATGGCGGGGCGTGAAGTGTCTGGTGCGGCGTCCGCGCGGCCGGATCTCCTCGACGATCGGTTGTGGATCATCACGCCAACGGAGGTGACGCAGGCCAAGCATCAGCGGGCTGCTCACCAACTTGCAGTGACGTGCGGTGCGTACCCGGTCGAGATGAGCGCAGCCGAGCATGACCGAGCAGTGGCCCTTGTCTCGCATGCCCCGCAACTGCTCTCGAGTGTGTTGGCGGCCCAACTCGTCGACGCTGATGCCGCCTATGTCCAAGTGGCTGGGCAGGGTCTGCGTGACATGACCCGGATCGCGGGCTCCGAGAGTGCGCTGTGGACCGACATTCTTGGCGTCAATGCCGCGCCGGTGGCAGATGTGCTCGACGGGGTCATCTACGACTTGCAACGGGCGGCACGTGCCCTTCGGGCCGTTGCGGCCGGTGAGTGTGCGAGCATCAACGTCGTTACCGAGGAATTGCAGCGAGGGGCTATCGGCCGAGGCCGCATCCCGGGAAAGCATGGCGCATCACCCTCGACGTACATGGAGGTCGCCGTCATGCTCGCTGACCGCCCCGGTGAGCTCGGCCGACTATTCACCGCGGTGGGGGAGACAACCGTCAACCTCGAGGATGTCCGCATCGAGCACGTTCTCGGAAGGCAGAGCGGCCTCGTGGAGCTCTCGGTTCAGCCGGACTCTGTCACGACGCTCGAGGAGGCCTTACGATCCCGTGGCTTCGACGTCCGCGGCTAGGCTCCCCTTCATGACAAGCGTGACGGTATGAAAAGCGTGACGGCATGACGAGGGTCGTGGCAGTCGATGGTCCGGCCGGTTCCGGCAAGTCCTCGGTTTGCCGCGGAGTGGCCCAGCGGCTCGGCTACCAGTATCTCGACACTGGAGCCATGTATCGAGCCATGACCTGGGCCGTACTCCGAGCCGGCATCGACCCCTTCGATGAGCCCCGCGTATCGGCGTTTGCATCCACTCCCTTTATCGTCAGTGGCACCAATCCAAGCTCGCCCCAAATCGAGGTAGATGGCAACGACGTCTCCGAACCGATTCGCACGACCGAGGTCACCGGCGCAGTGAGCGCCGTGAGCGCTGTTCCGGCCGTGCGAGATCGACTGGTTGCACTCCAGCGGGATCGTGCGCGGGATGCCGGGTTGGCAGATGAAGGCATCGTTGTCGAGGGTCGCGATATCGGGTCCGTCGTGCTGCCATCAGCAGATCTCAAGGTTTTTTTGACCGCTGATCCGGCGGTACGAGCCCTGCGGCGCGCGCGAGAGCAATCTGGCGGTGAGGCAGTCGCCGAGGCTTCGATCGCCGAAACCGGTGCGGCGCTCAGCAAAAGGGACGCATTTGATTCCTCGCGGACAGCCTCGCCGATGATCCGAGCGGCCGATGCCGTGATCGTCGACACGTCCGAGATGAGCCTAGAACAGGTTGTTGATCACGTGTGCGGGCTGATCCAAGGCTAACGCTTGCACGGTTCGGCGCCGACGTCTCGGAGTGGGATACTTGCGGCGCACCAACAGTGCGCCTGTTGTCCTCGTAATCCTCGAGGCCGCCGAAGCGGTGGGTGAAGAGTGAAAGAGGAGTACGACGTGAGTGATAACTGGATCCCCATGGATGGGGAAGAATTCGATGATGACGGACTTGGTCACGTTGCCGCACTAGCTGAGTCCCCGGACTCGGGGGAGGCCGATTCAGGCGAGGCTGATGATCACGTCTTGGAGTTTGCCCTAGCGGCGGCTCGGGCCGAGTTCGGTGATTTCGATGCAGAACTTGTGGAACTCGAAAGGGGCGGTGAGGCAGGTCTGCCAGTCCTTGCCGTCGTCGGCCGACCGAATGTCGGGAAGTCCACCCTCGTTAACCGAATCATTGGGCGCCGCGAAGCGGTCGTCGAAGATGTGCCGGGAGTGACCCGCGACAGGGTCACCTACGAGGGTGAGTGGAACGGCAAGCGATTCATGCTCATCGACACGGGTGGCTGGGAGCGCAAGGTACGGGGCATGGCCGCGCAGATCGCTGCTCAAGCAGAGCGTGCCATCAACGATGCCGATGCCGTGATGTTCGTTGTTGATGCGAGTGTCGGGGCGACCGATACCGACGAGGCCGTTGTGAAGGTTCTGCGCCGTGCGAACAAGCCTGTCCTCCTCGTCGCGAACAAGGCTGATGACGCCGCAACGGAGATTCAGGCTGCGTCGCTCTGGTCGATGGGTCTTGGAGAGCCGCACACGGTCTCGGCTTTGCATGGTCGAGGCTCGGGTGATCTGCTCGACAAAATTGTTGAAATGCTCCCAGCCGAAGGCCATGGCACCTCGCGGGCGGGCGGTCCCCGTCGGGTTGCGCTGCTCGGCAAGCCCAATGTCGGGAAGTCCTCGCTTCTCAATGCGCTCGCCGGATCCGAGCGAGTCGTCGTCGACTCCGTCGCGGGCACAACCGTCGACCCGGTCGATGAGCTCGTGAAACTCGGTGACCGGTTTTGGTGGTTCGTCGACACTGCCGGCATCCGTCGCCGGGCGAAGGAGGCAAGCGGGCATGAGTATTACGCGACCCTCCGCACGCAGGCCGCCCTCGACCGCGCCGAGGTCGCTATCGTGCTTGTCGATGCACATGAGCCGCTGAGTGAGCAGGACGTCCGGATTATTTCGATGGTCATCGAATCTGGGCGCTCCCTGGTCCTCGCCTACAACAAGTGGGACCTCACAGACGAGGAGCGACGGCACTACCTTGAGCGCGAGATCGACCGGGACCTCGTTCAGGTGCCATGGGCACCGCGCGTGAACATCTCGGCGAAGACGAAACGTCACGTCGACAAACTTCCGACCGCTCTCGACGTCGCACTCGCCTCGTGGGAGACTCGAATCCCAACCGGACGCCTGAACAAGTTTCTGGGCGAACTCGCCCAGGCGAATCCCCATCCGCTTCGCGGCGGCAAGCAACCCCGGA
>CAMDKQ010000164.1 GCA_945901095.1 Bifidobacterium breve | reverse complement strand
CGAAGTCCGCTGCCGGGGTGATTCGGCAGGCGCGGGCGGCTACCTCACCAGCGGAACTCAATAGGGCGATCGAAGAGTGCCGCGCCTGTCCTAGGTTGGTCGCCTGGCGAGAGGATGTCGCGGTCGTCAAGCGCGCGGCCTACGCCGATAACACCTATTGGGGTGCCCCTGTCCCGAGTTTCGGCGCCGATCGACCCTCGATCCTCATCATCGGCCTCGCCCCCGGTGCTCACGGCGCAAATCGCACCGGGCGGATGTTCACCGGCGACCGAAGTGGCGATTGGCTCTTCGGATCCCTCCACCGTGTCGGCCTCGCCTCGTCACCGGGTTCGGTCTCCCGCGAAGATGGGCAGCGGTTGGCGACGTCCCGCATCACCGCGGCGGTTCATTGCGCCCCGCCTGACAACAAGCCCACGACGAAGGAGCGTGATACCTGCGCCCCCTGGCTCGACCGTGAACTCGAACACGTCCAGCCTGAACTGCGGGTAGTGGTCGCGCTCGGCGGGTTCGCTTGGGCCGCAGCACTGACCGCGCTCGCGGCTCGCGGGTGGACGATCCCAAAGCCGAGGCCGCGGTTTGGCCACGGCGCTCAGGTCGAACTTGATTGGATGGACTCTCGCGGGATCATCCTCTTGGGCTGCTACCACCCGAGCCAGCAGAACACGTTCACCGGAAGGCTCACCGAGTCGATGCTCGACGCGGTGTTCACGGATGCGCGTAACCTCGCAGTCGGTGATAGCGCCCCCAACGTCCATCAGCCTCGCCCGTCATCCATCCCCGAATAACGATGTTGCGATGGTTTGGTTGCTCTGAGGTCGAACGGACCCTACGCTGCGATCGGCCCAGCCGTCTGCCATTGAGGAGCCACGAATGCCGCTGTTCACGTCCATCGACGACGCAAAGTCACGTCTCGCCGGCACCGGTTACCTCGTTGACGAGGGGTTGGCCACCGTGGTGTTTCTCGGCGATGCACTCGGCAAGCCGATCCTGCTCGAAGGGCCTGCGGGCACCGGAAAGACCGAGCTGGCGAAGGCAGTTGCAGAGGCGACGGGCGCGAAGCTCGTTCGGTTGCAGTGTTACGAGGGCCTCGATGAGGCGCGGGCCCTGTATGAGTGGAACTACCGCAAGCAGCTCCTGCGAATCCAGGCGGCTCAGGGGAGCGATGGCGCCGATTCGTGGTCGGAGCTGCAGGATGACATCTTCAGCGAGGAATTCCTGCTCGCGCGGCCGCTGCTCACGGCCATCCGGCAGCAGGGCCCGACCGTGCTCCTCGTCGACGAGACTGACAAGGCTGATGTCGAGGTGGAGGGCCTCCTACTCGAGGTGCTGAGCGAGTTTCAGGTCACCGTGCCAGAGCTCGGCACGATTGTTGCGACGCATCGACCCTTCGTCGTCCTCACGTCAAATGCGACGAGGGAGCTCTCCGAGGCCTTGAAGCGTCGATGCCTGTATGCGCACGTCGACTATCCGGACGCCACGCGAGAGCTGGCGATCGTCATGTCGCGAGTACCGGAGGTCGCCGAGCAGCTTGCGATTGAGCTTGTCAGGGCGGTGCGCGCCATGCGGGCGCTCGACCTCCGCAAGGCGCCGAGCGTTGCCGAGACCATCGACTGGGCGAGGGCGATGCAGGCGCTCGGTGTTGAGGAGCTCACCGATGCGGTGGTCGAGCAAACCCTCGGAGTGGTGGTGAAACACGAGCCGGACAGGCAACGCGTGCGCGATCAACTTGGTTTGGGTGCTTCGCAGTAGGTCAGTTTGGGTGCTTCGCAGTAGGGAAAATTATCAGGCGATCTTTGTGACTGCGGCGACGAGTTCACGGATTGTGGACACCTCGAAGGCATCCGTGCAATGGCGTCCGTAATCTGACGCGCGCGAGTCGAGGCTGTCCCACTCAGACTTTGGCTCGGGGTTCAGCCAGTAGAGGCGGCGAGCTCGGTGTGCGAACTCGGCAACCTCGGCAACAGCGGGCTCGCGATCATGCGACCGCGCGTCGCCGGCGATGATGACGGTCGTCTTGGCCGTGACCGCGTCACCCCATCGGTCGACGAAGGCGGCGAAGGCGCGCCGGTAGTCGCTTCGTCCGTCCTTCGCGATGAGGCCCTTGCGAGCGAGGAGATGGTGGGGGTCGAGCACGCCCGGGCTGCTCGCGAGGATTTCGGTGATCTCGACGATGCCGTCGATGAAGACGAACGATCTGACGCGGCGGAACTCCTGGTGCACTGCGTGCAGGAGGGTCAGGGTGAAGGGCGCGAACTGGGCGGTGGAGCCCGAGACGTCGCACAGCACGATGAGGTCGGGTTTCGTAGGCCGCCGACGTCTCAGCACGGGTTGGACAGGGACGCCGCCGGTGCCCATTGAACTGCGAATAGTGCGGCGCATGTCTAATCCGCTGGTGCCTCGGCGACGCCGGTTGCCGAGCCTGGTTGCTAGGCGTCGGGCCAGGGGTCGCATTGCCTGGCGCATCGCGACAAGTTCATCGGCGCCGGCTCGCAGGAGCGGCCGATCCTCTGGGTCCTCGAGTTGCTGCCGCGAGGCCCCATCATCGGTCTGTCGCATTCGGCCCGATACGAGGTCCTGCATCCGGCGTTTCATCTGCTCCATCGCCAAAGCAGCCTCAGCGGTTGCCAGCGCCCGGTCGAAGTTAGTGTCGCCTTCAGCTTGATCCAGATAGCGACGGTAGAGGTTCGGAATATCCATGCGTCGCAATGTCCGCTGGGCGTGATGGCCGGCGGAGCGTCCATCGTCTTGCGAACCACCGTGCTGATCTATCGCGGATTCGAGCAGGTCGTCGACGTGGCCGAGGGCACCGTCGCGCAAGGCTAGGACGAGGTCATCGATTGAATCCGTCTCGGAGCCGCCCCCTTCAGCGCTGTGACCGGCCTCGGGCACGGGCCTGCGTGCTCGAGGGAACACTGCATCGAAGGCTCGATCGAATGCGACGTCATGAGTGGAGTCCTTGACGAGCGTGGACTTCAAGGCTGTGCGAAGGTCAGTGGAGTCGCGCAGGCCAACCACTGAAAGAGCAGCGACCGCGTCGAGCGCCTCGCTCGTCGACACGGCCAGACCGGAGCGGCGAAGGCGCCGCGTGAGATGCAAGACAGCGGTCGGTAACGCCTGAAGCGGGGGGGTGGTTGCGGTGGGCGGCGGCACTGTGCGAGCGTATATGTGCGTTCCACTGTTATTAGGCAGGTGGAAGCATGCCGATGGTGTGCCGACTCGGTGCCGATGAGGACAGGACCAATCGTTGACCGATCAGATTCTTGCGCTCGCTCTCATGCTCAACCCCGCACATGATCGTGCAGCCCAGGCGCACATGGCGCGGCTGGCGGGTCGACTCGGGTTTGTCGCCTGCCACCTGCCGTTGGGTGAAGACGCAACGTTGAGCGCATCGGACATGGAAGTGCTGATCTCGGCGGCGGAGCCGGCACTCCTCGTCATCGATCATGGGACGTCAAGCGACGATGAGGTTGACGCGGTAGGGATTGTCCGTTCGGCGGACCCGGATGTCATTCGCCGTGCGCGTGCCCGGCTAGACGAGGGCGAGGACAACCGTCCGCTGATCGTGGCCGTGCCGATCTCGATTGGACGGACGATGAACGAGGCGGTTGCGCGGGCCGATCTCGATCCCCGATTCGTCGGTGACGCCCATCCGCGAGTTTCTGGGATTTTCGGAACCTTTGAACAAGCGCAGGAACAGGTGCTTGCGATCGCTCAGGCGGGCGCAGAGGTACTCCTTGTCACCGTGCCGGATGAGCGCGATGTCGCTGATGTGCTTGCCCAGACCCGGGCCCTCGTCGTGGGGGCGACCCCGGTGATCCTCGGCAGGTAGCCGGAACCTAACCGCCTACCCCGCAGCCCTCGCCGTCAAGGCCGGGTGATCCCGGCATTTCGTCTGCGACCGGGTTGGCAGGGTAGAGGCTTAGCCTTGACAACGATTTCTTGGATACGGAGAGATCATGACTGGACGCTCACTGCTCGTTGTAGAGGACAATGCACTTCTCCGCGAACTTCTCGCGAGCGCCCTCGAGGCACGTGACTTCGTGGTTCATACGGCGGCGAGTGTCGCCGATGCAAAGCGCTGCGTCCTGCACGTTGATCCCGATGGCGTGATCCTTGACATCGAACTCGGGCCTGGGCCAAACGGCTTCGACTTCGCCGACATGCTCAGGGAGATTTCACCCCACGCAGCCATCGTCTTCCTCACCAACCTGCCTGACCCGCGGTTCGCCGAACGAACCTCCGATGGGTTGCCCACCGGGGTCGCGTATCTTCGCAAGACCGCTCTATCCGATATCGGATCGCTTGTAGAGGCCCTTGATGCCGCCATGAGGGGTAGCGGGTTGAGTGGCTACCGTCACGACCGTGACTCGGATCGCCCGTTGGCGTCATTGACCCGAAAGCAGGTGGAAGTCATGAACCTCGCATCAGACGGTAAGTCAAATGCCCAGATTGCGGAGGATCGCGACATCTCAGTCAAGTCTGTCGAGGATCTCTTGAGCCGCGCTGCATCCGCCCTTGGCGTTGATGCGGCTCACGACGGCAATATTCGGGTCGCGGCAGTTCGAAAGTTCCTCGAGGGGCGTGGTGTGCAGGTGTCGAGCGACGTTGGGTATCGTCCCCCAAGGTGATGGGGGTTCGGGCGACTACGCTGCCGACGATAACTCTCTTGCGGGGCCTTTGGGAGTCCCTCGGATACGCATCTTCACTAAGCCAGCAGGTGGCGTTGTGGTTCCTGCCCTTGGGTGTGGCTGGGCCGTTATTTCTCGACCGGGCGCGACTCGGCGGATCATTGATCGAATGGATCGTCATCGCACTCGATGCGCAGGTCTCGCTCATGGTGGCGTTCGAGATTGCTAGGCGAGTCATCCACCGCAAGGACCCGGAAGGATCGCGTCCCTACGCGACGCTCGTTGCGATCGTGATCGCGTGCCTACTTCGAGGGGCAGTTATTGCGCTGCTTGCTGATAACGCGGAGCTTTCTTCGAGCATTGAACTGGCATATCGACTCGTGGGTGGAGTCACAACCGTCGCGAGCATGATCATCGTCATCTGCCTGGTCATCCGGGAGCGCGATGTGCATCGCGAACTTGTCGCGGCTCTCGACTCGAGGCTTGCCAGCCTCGCGATCCTCAGCATTTCAATGCAGGGGCGCCTGGCCGAGATCAACCGTGGGATCGGGGAGCGCGTTGCAGCGAAGATGGGTCCGCTGGTCGAACACCTCGATCGGACTCTGGACGAGGCCCTATCGGGCGCAGATGTCACGGCCAGTGTTGAGTACATTGGACACGTCATTGACGATGTCCTTCGACCGTTCAGCCATGAATTGGTCAACGACCGCCAAGATCCGGATCTGCTTGTCGCTGACGGGCCGCCGGTTGCCGGCCGCCCGAAGGCACGTCTAGGCTCGATGCAACTTGGCGGCGCGATTTTCCCCAAGATTTGTGCGGCCATGGTGATCCTTGTTGCAGTCGCCCCTGCCGCGCGTGAACTCTCCGCTCTCGGCTGCGTCGTGTTCCTGCTGGGGATGGGTCTATGGGTCCTTGTGATCCTCGGCTGTCTGCGGCGGCTTGTCGGCGGAATGCGAGTGCCGGTCTCCGTCGGCATCGTTGTGATCACGGTCGCCACGGCGGTTACGTTGTCGTCCGGAGTCGTCATCATGATGAGCGCCAACCTCCCCGTACCGAAGTACGTCCTGATTCCCGCAGGCATCGTCGGCGCGCTCCTAGGATCCCTGACGTCGACCTCCCACGCTCTCCGCGAGCGCAGGCGAGTCACCGAAGCTCATCTGCTCAGTGCAGTGGAGGAGTTGGAGTTGTCGGTGAGCAAGCTCCGACAGGAGGCATGGATCGGGCGCAGGAGAGCTTCGTACATCCTGCACGGTGCGATGCAAAGCTCCCTCTATGCGGCAATCCTGCGACTCAGTTCGAATCCGCGTCCAGACGAAGCACTCATCGCCGACATTCGACGCGACATATCTGCGGCGATGGCCAAGTTCAGTCAGGCGGCGGAACCTCCGGCCGCCCTGCGCGATGGACTCGCTGAGACGGCGGATCTGTGGAGCGATGCGTGCGATGTCAGATGGAGCCTGAGCATCGACGCCGAATGCCTCGTTCGCACGAGTTCGACGGGCGCGGAATGCGTTGCAGAGATCGTGCGCGAAGGGGTTGGCAACGCCGTTCGGCATGGTGGGGCCGCGAGCGTGGCAGTCGCGGTCGACAGCAAGGTGGATCGAGTCGTCATTGTAATCGAGGACAACGGTCGGGGAAGTGAATTCGGGGGACAGCTCGGTTTAGGTTCACGGATGCTTGATGAAATGTGCGTGTCGTGGAAACGGGAATCGACAGATCAGGGCACCCGGCTCACTGCTGAACTGGCTGTATAGGAGGTCGCGATGTGCTTCGTGCCCCGCGGCACGAGCCCGGTGGAGGGCGTCACGGGCGGGCAGCCCGGAGATCATCGTCGATGGCCCGGGCACATTGCCTCAGTGCGGGCAGGAAGTCATCCCTAAGGGTCGCTAGGTTGACCCGGGTGGCGTGGGCTGAGGTGTTAATTGCGGCGATGACGCGTCCGCCTGCATCATGCACGGGAACGGCAACCGACCGTACACCGTCCTCAAGCTCCTGATCGATGAGGCACCAGCCCTGGTCGCGCACCTTGAGTACCTCGGCCCGGAGTACCGACGCGTCGCTGATGGTCCGACTGGTGCGAGTGCTGAGCTCAACCGATGACAGGTAGCGGTCTAGCACCTCGTCGTCGAGCGCCGCGAGGAGCACCTTGCCCATCGAGGTGCAGTAGGCAGGCAGGCGTGCGCCAACGGCGAGTCCGATCGTCATGATGCGGTTTGTCGATGCACGGGCGACGTACACAACATCTTGGTTGTCGAGGACAGATGCTGAGCACGACTCGTGAAGGGTCTCGGCGAGGATCTCAAGGTGATCCTGCGCGACCTCTGCGAGAGAGAAGGTCGATAGGTAGGCGTATCCGAGTTGAAGGACACTCGGGCGCAGCGTGAAGATCCGACT
>CAMDKQ010000163.1 GCA_945901095.1 Bifidobacterium breve | reverse complement strand
CCGGACCGCGACTTCGACCCGGTGCTCACCGTCTGCGCTGATACCGATGCCAGTCGCCGTGAGCGCGCGACCGCCGACTTTGGCTTCGCACGAGCCACCGATGATTGGCGCGAGGCCGCCACCGCCGACGATGTCGATGCAGTCTGGGTGACCGCCCCCAACATGCTTCATGTGCCGATGATCGAGGCCGCAACAGCAGCGGGCAAGGCGGTCTTCAGTGAGAAGCCGATCGGTGGCAAGCCCGAGCAGACCGTGCAGGCCTACGCGCTTGCGAAGGCGGCTGGCGTCGCGACTGGCGTCGGCTACAACTATCTGTGGTCACCGCTTGTCATTCATGCGCGTGAACTCATTGCGAGTGGTGCCCTCGGCGAGATCACGCACTATCGCGGCCGGTTTCTATCGATGTACGGCAGCGATGAGCTCGGACTCCTCACCTGGCGCTTCATGATGGACGAGGCTGGGTACGGCGTCTCGAGTGACATTCTCAGCCATTCTGTGTCGATGGCCCAGTATCTCGTCGGGGGCATCGCGGAGGTCGTCGGCATGCGTCACACCACGATCACCGAGCGCCCACTGCCATCCGGCACCGCCAGCCACTATGGCCGCGGTACTCCAGGTGACCCGACCGGCGCCGTCGAGAATGAGGACTTCGCGTCCATGCTCTGCCGCTTCAACGGCGGGGCGACGGGCACCTTCGAGGTGAGCCGCACGGTCGTCGGGCCGGAAAGCCAGAACGCCTTCGAGGTGTACGGCACGAAGGGTGCGGTGGCCTGGAACCTCGAGCAGATCAACGAGCTCAAGTACTACCGCACGGAGGAGGGCCCGAACTCCGGCTACACCACGATCTTCGGAGGCGACCGCTTCCCGTTCCACGGCGCCTTCGCGCCGGGCAAGGCGAACAGCATCGGGTTCGAGGACCTCGTGGCGATCGAGGACTTCGCCTTCATGCAGTCCCTCGCCACTGGCGGCGGGTTCAGCCCCGGGTTTGCCGAGGCAGTCGATGTGGTGAGCGTTCAGCAGGCGCTTATTGATTCGTGGACCTCGCGCACCTGGGAGACGGTTCGCGATCTCAAGGCAAATGCATCATGACCTCGATCGGTGAAGTTCCGACTGTCCGCGTCACGACCGCTGAGGCCATCGTTCGCTATCTCATCGCCCAGCGCATCGTCGTTGATGGCACAGAGGTTCCGCTCTTCCCCGGCGTCCTTGCGATATTCGGGCACGGCAACGTCACGAGCCTGGGCCACTCCCTTGAGATGCACCGCGATGAGATCCCGGTCTGGCGCGGCCAAAGCGAGGAGGGGATGGGCCTTGCGGCTGCTGCATTTGCCAAGGCAATGCGCCGCCAGCAGGTCATGGTCTGCACGTCGTCAATCGGTCCTGGAGCAACCAATTTCGTGACGGCTGCGGGCGTCGGCATGGCGAATCGGCTGCCGATGCTCTTCATTTCAGGCGACACGTTCGTTTCCCGTCTGCCCGACCCGGTGCTTCAGCAGGTCGAGCACTTCGGCGCGCCATCCACGACCGTAAACGACGCATTCCGACCAGTCGTGCGCTACTGGGACCGCATTACCCACCCGGCCCAGGTGCTCTCCTCCCTGCCGCACGCCGTCTCGATGCTCCTCGACCCGGGGGAGTGCGGCCCGGCGTTCCTCGGGCTGCCGCAGGATGTGGCGGCCGATGCCTACGACTACCCGGTGGCGTTCTTTGCCCCGCAGGTGCGAGCAATACCGCGGCCACGTCCGGACACCGAAGAGCTCGCGGCGGCTGTCCGCTTGCTCACCTCCGCTCAGCGCCCGGTCATCATTGCCGGCGGCGGCGTCCACTATTCGCGCGCCGAGGCTGAGCTGGCGGCCTTCGCCGAGGCCCACGGCATTCCGGTCGTCGAGACGGTTGCGGGCAAGTCCTCGCTGCTCGGCGACCATCCACGTTATGTCGGTCCGGTCGGGGTCACCGGAGCAGACGCTGCGAACACCGCGTGCGCTGAGGCTGATCTCATCCTTGCGGTCGGCACGCGACTCCAGGACTTCACGACCGGCTCCTGGACTGTCTTTGGCCCATCGACCCCGATCGTCTCGATCAATGCCGCCCGTTACGACGCGGTGAAGCACGTGGCCGTCGCGGTCGTCGGCGATGCCCGAGAGGGCCTCACCGAACTCTCGGCCCTCCTCGGTGACTGGCGCGCACCCGAGCAATGGTCGACGCGTGGCCGCGCGCTTCGAAGCGAGTTGCAGGACTTCGTCGATGAGCGATGCGCTGCTGACGGTGTGCTGCCGATGAGCTACGCGCAGGTCATCTCGGCAGTGCACGATGCGGCGACCCCTGATGACTACGTGATCACCGCCGCCGGTGGTCTGCCGGGGGAGCTCAACGTGAACTGGATGAGCAAGGGCATCGCCACCTTCGACTGCGAATACGGCTTCTCCTGCATGGGATACGAGATCTCCGGCGCCTGGGGCGTGGCCTTCGCCCGCACGAAGGGCGAGGTGTTTGCGCTCGTCGGTGACGGCTCCTACCTCATGCTCAACAGTGACATCTATGCCTCCGTGCTCTCCGGCAAGAAGTTCATCCTCGTCGTCCTCGACAATGCAGGCTATGCGGTGATCGAACGGTTGCAGGTGGGCAAGGGCGGACGCTCCTACAACAACATGCTCCGCGACTCACGTGGGCCGGGCAGCGATGTCCGGGTTGACTTCCGAGCGCATGCCGAAGCACTCGGCGCGAGGGCTGTCGCGGTGAACTCAACGGACGAATTGGCTGCCGCGCTCACTGAGGCACGGTCCCACGACCGCACAAGCGTCATCGTGGTCCAAGCAAGGGAGAGCGACTGGACCCCGGGCGGAGCCTTCTGGCAGGTCGGCATCCCCGAGACGAGTGAGTTACCGACCGTTCTTGAGGCTCGTTCCGAGATGGATGCCGGACTCGCGGGCCAGCGACGGGGAAACTAAAGCAGACGTCTAGACCGCGCAGGCCATGTCGGTGCCGCAGCACATTGGCGACTTGATCTTGCCGTGGCCGTTTGGGCACTCGGAGACATTGACCTGTGAACCGCCATCGAGTGTGAGGGTGCGGTCCTCGAGGGGTGCGTCGCAGGCACCGCAATTGGTGTTGACGGACATTGAGCACTGGGGGCAGGAGTAAAGGGCCATGGCGGGACGCTACCGCACGGTTTGGCTTTTTGACGCTGCTATAGGTAATTGCCTGCGAGTGTGAAGTCCTGTTTACTGCGAACGCCGCAGTCGGGGCAGCACCAGTCATCGGCTACTGCCGACCAAGGGGTGCCCGGCGCGAGTCCCTCGTGGATGTCGCCGAGCGCCGCCACATAGGTGTAGCCGCAGCCCGGGCAGGCAACTGCCGAAGGCTCGTCGAGTTTCTGCGCTGCCGCAGTGGCTTCGGCGGGCTCGGGCGCGATCCCCCGGTTCGCTCGGGTGAGGTCGCCGCCGTAGTGGGCAGCGACCCTGGGGTCCATCACCCGGCGCCAGAGCGGGGGGATGAGCGCGAGCAAGATCATCCCGGCATAACCGGTTGGTAGCACTGGGGCGGCCGGTTCATCACGCAGCGCCTGATACCTGCGGGTCGGGTTCGCGTGATGATCACTGTGACGCTGCAGGTGGTAGAGCAGGACGTTTGTGGCGACGTTGTTCGAGTTCCAACTGTGGGAGGCATCGACGCGCTCGTAGCGGACGCGGTCGCCGCTCGTCACGCGTTGACGGAGCAGGCCGTAGTGCTCGAGGTAGTTCACCGCTTCGAGCAGGGTGATGGCAATGAGGGCCTGAATGATCACGTAGGGGAGTAGCCCGATGCCGAGCCACGCGAGCAGGCCCAACCAGAGCACCGCGGTAAGGAGCCAGGCGCTCAGGATGTCGTTGTCCCAGCGCAGGGCTCGGCGATCACGGAGGCGCAGGCGCCGTGACTCGAGTGACCAGGCGCTGGCAAGGGACCCGGTCACGGTGCGCCACCAGTAGCGGTAGAAGCCCTCACCGAGTCGGGAGCTAGCCGGATCCTCGGGGGTCGCGACGCGGACGTGATGGCCGCGGTTGTGCTCGATGTAGAAGTGGCCGTAACCGGACTGAGCGAGCGCGACCTTGGCGAGCCGGCGCTCGTACTCCTCGCGCTTGTGACCGAGTTCGTGGGCGGTGTTGATGCCGATGCCACCGACGAAACCGAGGGTGATGGCGAGGCCGACACTCTCGGAGGTGCTGAGCCCGCCCCGGGCGATGACGAAGCAGCCGAGCGCGAACCCGATGTATTGAAGGGGGAGGTAAAGGTAGGTCACCCAGCGGTAGTAGCGGTCGGCCTCGAGTGCGGCGATCGCATCGTCGGGCGGGCCAGCGACGTCTCGTCCGGCGACGAGGTCAATGATCGGCACCGTGCCGAGGACGAACAGCGGTCCGATCCATAGCCACGCCCCCCAACCGGTGAGGGCGTGCATGCCGATGCCGATGAAGGTGAGGCTCGGCACGACGAGTCCGACGGCCCACAGGGCCTTCTTCGGATCGCGCCATTGTGTCTGCGACATGGCCACACGATACGAGCGGTGATCCCTCTTCGCAAGGGATGGGTCGCCTACGCCTGCCCATCCCGACCCCGGCGCGCTCACCTTGTTTGAGCTATGGCCGCCACGCAGGCGTGACGTCAGTTCGGCTGAAGTTGGCCCCCTTGAAGAGCAGGGGTTCACCGTGCTCGACCGCCAGCGCGTACGCGAAGCAGTCACCGAAGTTCAATTGCGCTGGGTGGCCGGAGCCCTTGCCGAAATCACGGTACGCAACCCTTGCGGCCCTCGCCTGCTCGGCGGTGATCGACTCGATGACCATCTCGGCCGAGTCGATCAGGTGGTCGAGTTGTCGGGAGAGCGCAGGGTCCTGGCGGCTGTCGAGGACGATCCCGGCCTCAAGGTACGTGGCAGCGGAGATACGGGTGATGTGGGATTCGGCAAGCACTCGCGCGAATTCCGTCGCCTCCCCCTCCTGGAATACGAGCGCGATGACGGCGGAGGTATCGACGATCAACGTGGGAGGCCCTGCCCGTCGAAGAGGTCATCAGCTACCTGCCAGATGGACGGCCCGACGTCGTGGGCGACGACCTCCCCGCATTGGCGCATGAAGGACTCGAGTTTCTGCCGTCGCCGATCGACGGCAGCATCATGGGCATGGCGTTCTAGGGCGAGGCGCAGGGCCCCGGTGACGGCATCGGTCACGGTGGTTCCCTCGACTGCCGCCAACTCCCTGGCCATCTGATGCGCGACGGCGCTCTTGATGTTCATGCTCATGTCCCCATCTTCTACCACAAGTGCCTGAACGTCTACCTTCCCTAGCGAGCGGCGCGTGCAGGCCGAAAAGCACGCTAGGCGCCGGGTGAACGAACGCAGTCCGATGCCACATGGCCGCACCCGATATGCGACGTTCATGCTACGGTCGTAGCATGACCGAAATTGCCTCCCGAGACCTGCGTAATGACACAGCAGGCGTGCTCAAGAGAGTGCAGGCGGGGGAAGACATCGTGATCACGGTGAACCGCAAGCAGGTAGCGAGGGTGGTGCCCATTGCAGTCGAGCGGAGGACTTGGCTCGCGCGAGCGGATCTGGTGAGGCGGCTCTCGACCGCGCAGGCCGACCCCGGCCTGCGCGACGACCTTGCCCGCCTCGCGGGTGAGACGACCGATGACCTTGGTGAGATCTGATGGCCTCGCGTGGGTTGCTCGACACCAGCGTGTTCATCGCTTCGGAGACGGGCCGGCCGCTCGCTATGGACCGGCTGCCCGAAGAATCTGCGGTCTCGGTGGTGACGCTCGCGGAGCTGTATGCAGGAGTGCTCGCTGCCCGCGATACACAGACGCGGGCTCGGCGGATGGCAACCTTGGACATGCTCGCAGATGTTCAGACGCTGGCCGTTGATGACGAAGTCGCGAAAATCTGGGCGCGACTGCGTGTTGAATTGGCTGAGGCCGGCCGCCGAATCAATGTGAATGACCTATGGATCGCGGCCACTGCCGTGCGCCACGGCGTGCCGGTGGTAACGCAGGACGACGACTTCGCCGCGCTGGAGGGCATGGCAGGCATCGTCGTCATATCGTGCTGACGTCCGTACCTGCCGTTGAGGCCCGGACTGCACGTTAATGCCGTGAAATCTTCACCCTCCGCAGTTTTCGCGACATTAACGTGCAGCCCGGCGCGATGTGGGCATCACCACTCGACGAAGCTGCGAATCTCACTGGGTCGGTCCTTCGACTACAGGTCCATGTGAGTGGAGAGGGTCACGATCTGACCGTCGGGAATGCCGAAGAACTGCGCGGGCCTCGCGGCATTGCGATGGAGGAAGGCAAAGATTGACTCGCGGACCCTGCCCATCTGCCCAGCGGGCGTCGCGTGGAAGGCCCGGTCGGAAAGGTAGTAGGTGCGATCCGATGAGGGGGCGTTAGGCAGCGTGGCGAGGAGTTCTGGTACCGATGGTGTTTCGGTGAAGCCGATGTCGGCCACGACCTGTCGAATTCCGTTCGATGGCATCGTCACGGTGAGGCGAGCATCCGCCGCAACGATAGGGACAGGGAGTGTGCGAATCGTGATAATGATGAGGCGCTCTGGGACGGCTCGAACCAGCCGAATACTCGCCGCAAGCGCTTGAGGCACCTGATCTGGATGCGAGGCGAGGACAACGCCCTCGCCTGGTGTCCGAGCGATGGTCCCCGAGGCCAACGACTCAGCGAGGGCAGACCAACTGAGCGCGTTGTGCGCCACATGGTCGGCGAGGATCCGCTGGCCACTGCGCCACACAAGCATGATGATGAGCGCGAGCCCGGCGAGGAGGACTGGCACCCATCCACCGTCGAAGATCTTCGTGATCGTCGAGAGCAGGAACGCCATGTCCAGTATGAGGAATGCGGTGGTGAGGAGGCCCGCCCGGAGTGCGGACCAGCCCCAGACGTCGCGGGCCACACGATGAAAGGCGATCGTGGTGACGGTCATCGTTCCGGCGATTGCAAGGACATATGCGGAGGCGAGTGATGTGGACGAGCCGAAAGCGATGACGAGCGCGATGCTCGCGATGCCGAGCAGCCAATTCGCGAT
>CAMDKQ010000162.1 GCA_945901095.1 Bifidobacterium breve | reverse complement strand
CGGCAACTGCCGTCACGACCCTTCGCGACGCAGCTGGAACCAAAGCCTTCTGGCTACTCGCTGGCACCTTCTTCATCTGCGGTTGGACCACGAACGGGATCATCAGCACCCACTTCATCCCCGCGATGCACGACCATGGCATGGGTGCCACCACTGCCGCCGGGCTCCTCGCCATCGTGGGCCTGTTCGACATCATCGGAACCATCGGCTCGGGTTGGCTCACCGACCGCATGAACCCGCGCATTCTGCTCGGCATCTACTACGGACTGCGCGGGGTCGCGCTCATCGCGCTGCCGATCCTCCTCGGTCCCGAAGTCGATCCTCCTATCATCATCGTGATGATTCTGTTCGGACTTGACTGGGTGGCCACCGTCCCGCCAACCGCGATGCTCTGCCGGGAGATCTACGGAATCGAACGCGGCGCAATCGTGTTCGGCTGGGTGTTCGCCTCCCACATGATCGGCGCGGCCGCGGCCGCGATCATCACCGGGTCGATCCGAGTGCAGTTCGGCGACTACTCCACTGCGTGGATCCTTGCAGGCCTCCTAGCCCTTGCCGCAGCCGTCGCGGCGCTTGCCATCCCACGTCGACTCGCACCGACCACCTGAGCCGAATCCAGTCGGGGGGCAGCCGACCGGAACTCCCTAGCCGCAGTGGTCGCCGCCAGCATGTGCTGCGTTTGCCCGTCTTACGCTCACAGTGATATAACTTGAAGGTTATAATCATGAAATGTTGATCGACTGGACCTCGACATTTGATGGGTTCCTAGATCGACTCGAAGCCGAGGGAGGGGCGCGTCTCGACATCCTGTTGTCGTTGCTTGAGGTGCTGACGAACCTTGACGGGGTGCCCGAAGAGGAATCGGCGACGCTCAAGCGGGTACGGCTCGGCCGACGCTATCCGTTGTGGCGAGTTGCTCACCCCTTCGTGCCCGGTGTCGCCATGCGACTCATCGTCTGGTTCGCACCCAGCGGTGACGTGGTCGTGACGGCGACTGCTTTCGACAAGGCTGGTGTTGGTGACGTCTGGTACGCCTCGGCGGTCACGACAGCGAACGCCGTCATTGATGAATGGAAGCGGGTGAACGACAAGTGAGCGACGAGACCATCACCTTTGTCAATGGGAACGCCCGACTTGAACGACTCCTTAGCGACCCTGAACAACGCGCCCGTGTGGACGCGATCCGAGAGGGAATGCAACAGGCGGATCGAGAACATGCGATGGGATTAGCGATGGTTCGCCACGCGGCCGACCTCACTCAGCAGGACCTCGCGGACGTTCTTGGTGTGTCCCAGGTGGCGATTCAAAAGACGGAACAACGCAGCGACATGTTGCTGTCCACCTTGCGCCGCTACTTGCTGGCAGCGGGTGCTGACATGGAGATAACTGTGCGCTGGCCAGATGGGCGGCATGCGAAACTCTCTCTAGACGAACTCGACAAGACCCACCAAGGCACTGCCTAGCCGCTGGCTTGTCGGAATCGCCTACGCCAACTGCAAAGCCTGCGCAGTTCGCCAACTTCCACCGGTGCCTTCCCATCGACACCCGCTAACGTCCTCGCATGCGCCTCGCCGACCCGAGACTGATTCGCCGGGTCCACGTCGATCTCATGCGCACCTCGTCAATGAGCTGTCGCTAACCGACCGAGCTCGTTCGACCCTTTCCCGAAACAAGCCCTTGCAACGCGCCGAGCGCGCCCGCAGAAGGCGAGCGGCCAGTGGGCACTCGGCTATCGGGAGCCGCTCAACGCCAACGAGCGTATGAAGAAGGACGACGACGGGCTCAACGTGCGGGCCCGGGTAGAGCGCATCTACGCGATCCGCGGCTTCGACTCGATCCCCGGTGACGACCTGCGCGGACATGCTCGCCCCCGCAGGCCCGGTCTATCAAGCTGGCACGCTGAGCGGTAATCCCACGGCGACCACCGCCGGCCTCGTCACCCTGAAGCACTGCACCCCCGAGGTCTACGAGCACGTCGATTCCACGGCTGCGAGCGTTATGGCGATCGTCAGCGCGGCCTTCGACCAGCACGGGGTCGTGCACCAAGCCCAGTCAGCCGGAAACCTCTTCAGTTTCTTCTTCACCGAGAGACCCGTCGGCACATACGACGAAGCCAAGGGTCAGAACACCGCAGTCTTCGCCGCGTTCTTCCATGCGATGCTCGACAACGGCGTGTGGCTGCCCCCTTCGACCTACGAGGCGTGGTTCGTCTCAGCAGCCCATACCGACGATGACCTCGAGATCATCGAGCGGGCGGCCGACATCGCAGCCAAGCAAGCGGCCATGCACCGGTAAACAGGTTGGATCGCATATCCCCGATTGATGGAGCGAGCGGAGCTTCGGAAGAATGGGGACCAAGCGCCCGTAGCTCAATGGATAGAGCAACCGGTTTCTACCCGGTCGGTTGGGGGTTCGAGTCCCTCCGGGCGCACGCCTGTGAACGTTTCGTTGCGCTTGCTGCGCAGACTCTTGGCACACCCTTCGGATGAACTCACCCCGAGTGATGGGGAGACGGTGAGTTTTAATGGATGGTATTGTCGAACCATGCTGGCATCCATTGACGCGGGGGGTCGGGTGGTGGTGCCGAAGGACGTCCGTGAGCGCCTCGGCCTACGGCCAGGAATGCAGGTGCAGCTCACGGAAGTCGACGGGGCGCTGGAGATCACCCCGATGGTCACCCCCATGTCAGTGGTCGAGCGCAGCGGCGTCATCGTTCTGGAGTCTGGGCGAACGATGCCGACGCTGACAGCCGAGCAGGTTCGTGACGTGCAGGAGGCCACTCGCCGGTGATCGCGGTCGATACGAGTATCGCGATTGCCGCACTGTCCCCCTGGCATGACCGTCACGCCGACGCAGCAGACACGTGTCGAGATGGGGCCGCGATCCCCGCGCACGCCCTGCTTGAGGCGTACGCAACGCTGACTCGCATGCCTGAACCTCTGCGCATCTCAGGGCAGATCGCGGCCGAGGCACTTGATAGGGCCTGGGGAGGCCGAACCCTCGTACCGCCGGCAGACCTCGCGGCCGGAATTCCACGCATCCTCGCTCGCGCTTCAGTGGTGGGCGGGAGCAGTTATGACGGTCTCGTCGCGCTGACCGCGCACGCGCACGAGCGAACGCTCATCTCACTTGATCTTCGAGCCGAGCGCACCTACCGCCTGCTGGGCATTGAGTATCGGCTGCTCACGTAGGCGGCCGCAGCGCAGAGCAATGCCGGGCGCTCCCAACGTCACGGCACTTACCTCGTCCGGGTACTACGGAGCGCAGTGGGCGCCTTCACCTGCTGGATCACAGACTGCTGCGTGATCGCCTTCTCGACATAAGCTTCGGCGCCGCAGACGATCGCTAGCGAAGCGACGAGCATGACCGAGTTGAATTTCGAATTTTCCCCGGTCAGTGCAATGCCGGTTTCCATCGCCTACATGGTGTTTACGCCGGAGAGATTTGCGGACTGCCCTCCCAATGTTGACATGGCCGCCTACCAAAATGACACAGGCAACGCAGTGACCCCGCCACCGGTCTCCGACGAGTGCCTCACTATCGAGCTGGTCGCCTTAACCAACCTGGGGGACTTAACCAGTCTGGAGTAAGTGCGCCCGCAATTGCGAAGGGCAACCACTGTGCGGCAACAGTTGGTCAGGTGTTGACCGTGCCTCGCAGGCGCAATGCTGCCGGCCCCACCCGACACAGGCGCCGACCCCAGGGTCAGAGTCACCCTCGCGACGCCAACGCTCTTCGCAGCATCAGAGACGGAAGCACCTAGTGCAGCCAGAACGTCCTCCCGCAGGAAGGCGCCCGGATGCACCGGATTGTTCATGCTGTCCACACTCCTTCGTGTGAGTCCCGAGAGTCCACAAGTTCCACATCACCATTAAGGAAAAGCGAGGCGACTCACCAGTTGCCGTTCACCCACACCGACCAGTCATCAGAGAGCTTCCCGGACAACTGGTGGGTCCGGAAGCCCGGTATTTCGAGATCCCGCGGCCCCTCAGCGATGGCCAGAGCGGACAGGATCCGGACGAGCGTGGGCCGCCTGCACGCCCTTGATCGAGTCGCGTGCGTACAGTGCCTGCAGGCACTTGCGGCGGATGCTTACGATCACCACTGCACTGTATTGCGATTCGATACAAGGACTCGCGGATGGCGAGGATTCTTTTTGGGAACACACAGGAACTGGGATGACCGCCTCTCAGGTTGGAGGTTCGAATTCTCCCGGGGCGCAATGAGAATAGATGTGGGCAGGCAGGAAATGAGTGAGGAACTCGAACCCCCGTCAGCGTCCTATTAGCGCTACAATTATTCAATGAATGAGACTACAAGACGGGCGGTCGTCACCGTCGGCGTACGTGAGTTGAAGAACCAGCTGAGCAGCTATCTCGATCGGGTTAAGGCAGGCGAAGAAATCACCGTAACCGAGCACGGCCGTCCCATCGCCCGGCTCACGGCTACGTCGCCTGAGGTCGACCGAAGGGCGGCACTGATCGAGGCGGGGATCGTGCGCCCGGCGTCTGCCACTCGTCGGCGCCTACCGTCCAGGCGAGTGACGCTTGCTCCGGGCGAGCCGCTCGACGCGATCGTCGCCCGACAGCGACAGTGATCACCTACATCGACACGTCCTTTCTGCTCAAGTTGCTCGTCGACGATGAAGTCGGCGCGGACGCTGCCCAGCGGTTATGGCTCGACTCGGACTTCGTGATGTGCGCAGAGATCGGCTACGCCGAAGCGCGTGCAGCGCTCGCGTCGGCACGTCGTGGTGGCCGGCTCGACGCCCGTGAATTGTCGACCGCGAAGGCCGAGCTCAACAGGCTCTGGGCGCAGGTCGACGTGGTGCCAGTGACCACCGAACTCGTCCTCGCCGCCGGGGACCTGGCCGAAGCTGAAGGACTGCGCGGCTACGACGCTGTCCACCTCGCCGCCGCGCTAACCGGCCAGGCAACCGTGGTCGCCACCGCCGACAGCCAACTTCTTGCGGCGGCGCAGCACCGCAACCTCGACGTTTCCAACCCCCTCACGCCGGACGAGTTCGCCGGATTCATCTGAAGTGCGATGCAGTCGTTCGGGATAGACCCTGACGCATGGCTAGAGGAGCAAGACAGACTCGATCGTGAGTGGGCAGAGGAGGCCTAACCGAACCATGCTCGCCCGCGCTCAACTTCCGGGAGGTCGCCCACACCGAGGCCCTTTCGCGAGAAGTGTTCGGGCCTGAGGGTGAACCCGGTGGCGCCGGGTGCGGGCTTCAACAGGTTCCCTCAGATAGGTGTTGGGGGTTGGCTAATATCCCCGGATCGGTCGAACGCCCGAAAGCGAACTTGCTAAGTACGAGTCGCCTAGACCTGTATTGAAGTCGATACCTCCGGCCATCCACCCCAACGTACAACAATCAAACATCCAGTAATATTGTGTGGGGTACGTTGATGAAGTCGGAATAACAAACACGCCCGCTTTCGTCGCTGCCCAGTACGCATAGAGTTTCTTCAACTCGGAGTTCATGGGAAGGTGCCACTTCAAGTCACCGACAAGTCGATAACCCTCCGCACTCGCAACGGCATCGGCCCAATTCATAATCGGGTCTATAGGTCTCCCCGACCAGCCCGCAGGGGCGTACTCGAGGATAACTTTCGAGTCACCTTCACCTTCAACGTAGAAGACTGTTCCACCACCGATGCTGATGTCACCGACCTTGCACGCTGCGCGAGTCGTGGCGCATTCCTCCACCCCCGCGGCAAGTCGATTGGCGTTCGATCCGCCACTAGGTTCAGCGGACTCCACTTGCCCACCGCAACCTGTGACCGTCATCATGAAAAGTACTGCGATGAACGAGATCCCACCGGCAGCGACCCTGCTCGCGTGGCCAATCCATCTGTTCGGTAACTCCAGCGGCTACCTCAGCAACCACCACCCACTCTGGTGGCTCGCACCACGAGGATTGAGCACTCCACCGGAATCATCCACCCACGTCAGGACCATGTCCTTGGAGCCCGAACGATCGGTCCTTCGTGTTCCTTCGAAGATTTCGCCTTGAGTTTTGAATACGCAAGTATCGTCCACTGAAAAGTCGTGAAAGCTCCCATCAACCGATGTCGAGGGCTGGGTGCATTCAATTGGACAGCGCAACGATCCCGGCGAGCCGAATCTATCGAGTTGTCGGTCGTCGCGAGGTTGATGGACTACCGCCGGACCTCGACGACCTCGGACGCTCGTGTTCGCGGAGCCGCTTGGCGAGTGGAACTACGTCTTCCTCCGTGCAATGCTCAAATCTCCCGGGATGGCGGCGGATGTGGCGAGCAAGCGTGCTGACCCCGACCCCGCGGCCGAGTACCTCACCCACGACGATCGTGGACGCCGGTGGATGCCACCGACCAGACCCGTCATCACAGGCCTGCCGGCAGTCGAGGCACTCGTGGCGGCGACCTTCGTGATCTGGCCACCAGCAATGCAGAATCGGCCGACCGACGTGGTGATCGCGATCATGCTCGCAGTGGCTCACGGAGGCGTGGCTCGTCGTCGCGTGGGGGATGCCGCTGGTCGCCGTCCTGACCGCGTTCTACCTGCCGACCCGTCCCCTCTTCGTCTTCGGGTTTGTCGTATGCATCGTGGTCTGCGTTTACGCGGTGGCCGTCATGTGCCGCGGACTCGACCTCAAGGCGAGCGCAGTCCGGGCCAACGCCGCCCGTGCGGGCCGGCCACTCATCGTCGCACTCTTCGACCTCGACGAGCTCAAGCACCTCAACGACACCGAGTGGCACGAGGTCGCCGATGCGACCATCCGGGACGTGGCCACCCACTGGCGCGCCAGCCAAGCTGGGGAGGGTCGCCCGTGAGGACTCCGGATGTGTTCCCTACGGGACCTGCTCAAGCTTCGTCTGGGCCGAACCCGTGCGCGGTTGACGCAGCACGGAACTCAAAGCTTGGACCCACGCCACCCGCATCAAACTCCGGCATAAACACCCTGAGCTTTAGAAACAACGAACGTCTAGGTCGATGGTGACGTGTAAGTCCGCACCGGGCGGATAAGAAGAACGGAATAGGACTTGTCAAACGCGGCCACCGTCCCGTCTTCAAACTGCTGCCACCATGCCACGTCCTTATTCGAGTCGGAACTCCAGTAACCGACGGCAGATCCTCCG
>CAMDKQ010000161.1 GCA_945901095.1 Bifidobacterium breve | reverse complement strand
TACGAGCTTCTTCCGTGGCGCCGGGCTCGGTGCTCCGCTCGGCAAGACGTCCAAGGGGTTGCCACCTCTCGACGTCCCACCGATCACGACTGAGAAGCGGAAAAAACGTTGTAGGTGCTGGCAGGCGAGTGGATCGGAGTGCGACGGATCTGCGTCGCCCGATCAGGCCGAGCACGCTGCCCCAGCTCAATGTCGAAGGCAGCCTGTGCACGAAGTCAGTAGCCATCGGAGAGCCCAAACAACCGGCAGAGTCGTAGGTCGGTGTCAGCGGTGACTGCACGCTTGCCAGCCGATAGCGAGACAAACCCATGGGAACCATGAACTCCTCCCAGAGCGACTCCCCCCGGGTCCACCGGGTCCAACAGCACAGCGCTCTTCGCCATACTTCGTCCTTCTTCTCATGACAGTCCACGAACTCGACGTCCGCAGCACCGGCCCGATTCCATCGAAAGCAGAGCCGACACTGGTCATTGATGCGAATGCGAATCTGGCCCTTGCAATTCCCTTCCAGAACCTAAAGCCGAAAGGTCAGTCAGTTGGCCCAACTTGACGCGGTGATCAGGCGAACGACGGTCGACACGGGTAACCCTTGTTGCGCGGCATAGGCCGAAAGCTCGTCGAATTCATCCTCGCGCAAGCGCACCTGAAGGTTCTTGGCACGTGGGTGACCGCGCGAAGTTACGGCGACTGACAAAGCGTGGGCGTTCGGGTCGTTGGCCAACTCCGCGAATTCAACTGCGGTGGCTCAGCGTCGAGGATGTCATCGTTCTTGCGCATGTGCCTCGACCTCCCTGTAGATCCGCTGATCCTTCTCATTCGCCAATCAACCAACGAGGCGCTCACTTAGAGCATGTCGTCGAGGCGACAGAGTTCACTGCTGCGCAAGAACTCCGTACCCATGAGATTCCAACCGAACCAGAATGCCCCTGTTGGTGGGATCTTGAGTAGGACCCACGAGTCGGCGAAGGTGATGTTGAGCATCTCTCCATCAAGTGCTGCCTTCGATATCGCAAGGACACCGTTTGACAACTCGAAGACGACGGCGGTGTCTGTCACGTACTCCCACTCAACCTCACCCGAGACAACCTTGCGAACGCACTCACGCACAATGCTGACGTCTTGAATGCCATCCCCCGCGTGAACGAAGAATCCGCTTCCACTTGAGTCGTCCTGTGCCGCAAGATCAGATTCGGCGTAGACGCTCGGCACTCCTTCATCAATGTGCAGCACCGCGTACTGACCTTCGAAGCCCTCCCAGTCGTCGAGGTCATCGACGGCGCCCCAGAAGGTGATCGTGACATCGTCCGTCTCAAGACTCACGTCTTCACTCATGAGGCGATCATCGAGATTGACCCCGAACATCCGGCGCAATGTCGCGCCACGAAGCCCGTCAAGACGCCGCAGCGACTCCAGGTCCAAGGTGTTGCGAATCACGATCATTGCCGCGCTCCCAATGCTCATCGTGGATCTTGTATCGATCACCGTTCGCACTGGTCAAGGTGATCGCGACAGCCGGCTCGCGGAAGGAACCTGAACGGTCGACCTTGGTCGAAGTCCGACACCTGACAGTTGTCAACTCGCCGTGAAGGTTATCGGCAGCTCCTTGAGAGAGTAGAAGATCAAGCCGCCCGTCCGCTCGAGGGTCGCGCCGGGCGCAAGCTGAATGTTGTCGAGTCGATCGAGAATCCGGTCGAATCCAATGATCATCTCTTGGATCGCCAATGGCTGTCCGACGCAGAAGTGCGGGCCGCGCGAGAACGACAGGTGCTTGCTCGCGTTGCTGCGGGTGATGTCAAACCTCTCCGCCTCCGGGAACATCGCCTCATCCCAGTTCGCTGAGCCATAACGCGTATGCAGAATGCTGTTCGCCGGGATGCTGACGCCGCTCAGTTCGGTGTCGACGGTCGCGCGACGAAACAGGCCCTGCACCGAGCTTGAGTGGCGCAAGGCTTCATCCGCAAAGTTATGGAGCAGCGAGCGATCGTTACGTAGCAACTCCATTTGGTCGGGGTGCTCAAGGAGGAGCAGCATCGCATTGCCGATGGAGTCCGCAGTCGTCGTATACCCACCGGTGATGAGCTGGTTCATTAGGTTCTGGAGCTCGTGCATCGTCAGCGGCTCGTCGCCGTCAGCCGAGTCTGCGAGCAAGGCAGAGAGAATATCGTCGGTGGGATTCGCGCGACGCTCCTCGAACAGGGCGGCAAGGTAGTGCTGGGCCTCAGCCTCCACCTCGGCGTAGTGCTGCGCTGAGGCCTCGTCCACGAGCAGGCCCATGGCCGGTGCCAACATGCCGTCGCTCCAGCGCTTAAACGTGCTGATTGCATTGGAGTCCAGCCCGATCTGCTCTGCGATGACGAGGCCCGGCAGAGGAAAGGCAAAGGCATCGATGAAGTCGCACTCCCCTTGGTCGATGAAGGAATCGATGAGTTCATCAGCGATGCGGGTCACGCTCGGAATCATCGCCTTGACCATGCCGGGCGTCAGCGCTCTGTTGATGAGGCGGCGATAACGGCCATGCACCGGCGGATCGGTGCGCTGGAGCGTCTGCACATGACCCCAGCCGACCTCGGCGAGGTGATCGTCGAACATCCGCCCGAGATCAGCCGCAGCCTCCCCCGCCAACTGCTCAACCATGATGTCGTTGGAGAACGTGACCGGATCTGAGAGCACGGTCTTCAAATCCTCGTAGGTCGAGATGACGTAGAACCCCGTCTCCGGCATCCGATGGACGGGGGCAAGTTCTCGCAACTGAGCGTGGTAGCCGAACGGGCATGCTTGCACCTCGGGGTCAAGCAGACTTCCCTGGATCTCGGCAGTCGTCATCGCAGCACTTCTCTCTGTTGGGTCCACGGATCCAATCACGTCGAGACCCCCTGGTCAGGGAGAATAAGAAAAATTTCCCACCGCACATCAATCGCGTCCGCACGGTTTCGTACGGAGGCGATCGCGAGGCGCTGATCGCACCTTGGGTCCCGGTCTGCTGGGGGTTCGCTCGACATTGAGGCTCTGTCACGTCGAAGGCCCCAGGAGCAGTCCTGGACCTTCGATTCAGTAGCGGGGAGAAACTGAGAATGTACGGGCTTGTGGTTGCCTGCCCTGCAAGTTGCCCTCGCAAATGACCATCTTGACACCCCCTTCGGCACTCACCCAGGGGTGCAAGCCTGCAGCCACCCCGCGCACGTTCAATTCAGGACTACGCCGTCTTCGCGCCCCACTCGAACTTCCGCCTCAGGCTATGACCCCATGCGAAGTCTCTTGTTTCTCGCTGCGCACGGCCAAGAACAATGCTCGGCCCAATTCCGAGTTCGCCGGCCAATTCGTTCACAGCCGCAATGTCACGCGTCCTAGGCAACCGATGCTGATACTGACGAGGGATGAGCACCTCCGAGGCGTAAGCATTCGCCTCATCTTCGGCGACGCTCTTCTCTCCGTTGAGGTACAGCGACTTGTCCCCATGAAGCAGGACATGACCAATCTCGTGAAAGAGCGTGAACCAGAGTTGATCGTCGGTCTTCCACAGCAAGGAAAGTTGGATAACAGGCGTTCCATTGAGCCACCGCGTGGCGCCGTGGATCCCCAACCCCGGCACGGGTGGAATGAAGCAGAGCACAACGCCGGCATCCCGGAGCTTGGCCTCTGCTTCGTGAATCGCGGCCATCGGTTCACCACTCGTGAGATTGCGCAACAGTGGGATGACCAACTCCAATCGGGATCGATCGAACTCAGGGACATCGCGCAGTCCGTGATGATGCCGCTCAGCCAGCGCAAGCCACACGGCAAGTGCTGGGGCGTCCGTACGGCCGACTGCCGATCGACGGTAGGCAACGCTTCCGTGAGACCACGTCGCCCAGAAAGCCTCGCAACTCGCAACGCCGAGAATGCCGAGCAATTGCCCCACTGTGCCCGCGCGGTCACGCGCGGGCACAGTCAGGATGCCGTACTTGCGCAAGTAGGCGAGTGGAAACTCCTTCGCCTGCTCGTACTGGCCGGCCAGATCGTCATCGGCTGCTTCACGGGCGAGTTCACTTCGGTACCCGACCTCGTACAGATTCCATAGACGGGCCGGGACGCCGGTCACCCGCTCGAGTGCCAAGGCCAGCTGATGCGACAACGGAGCCTTGCCGCTGAGCAGCTCACTCACATGCTTGGAAGTGACACCGAGCCGGCGCGCTAGTTCGGCAGCGTTGATCCCCTCGTCGCCCATCCACTCTGCGATGAAATCACCTGTGGTGACGATGTAGTCAAGAGTCGTGGTCATGGTCTACTCCTTTATCTCCTGCAAGACTGACCTAGTGATAGTCGATGATCTCGACAACGAGGACAGTCACCTCGTCGCCTTTCTCGGGTTGGACGATGAGCCGCCAGTTTCCTGTCAATCTCGCCGACCACTGTCCTGCCCGGTCGGCCTTCAGCTCTTCCCATCTGCCCGGCCCCCCAAGAAGATCAGCCATCGCCTCGACATAAGTGAGCTCAGCCATCCTGAGCTTGAGCTTCTTCGCGACGTTCACTCCCAGCGCAGCCTGCATCCGACGTCCCTCGGTACACATCCGCTCGAGATCTCGCGTAGCGTAGCGCACTTCCATACCAACATGTTACCTAAATCGTAACACTGAGGCCACGGCCTCGGGAAGGACTTCGGTATGACGGATATCATTCCCTCGAAGATGAATCCGTACGGCTCAGCCACGGAAATCAAAGCGGGAGCATTCCCAACGGCCGGAAAGACATCGAGGGCGTCACGATCGAAGGGCAGTAGGTGCCGGTCGACGCGGGCGGAAATACCCAGAGAGTAGCCCGCGGACCGGGGACTGTCGCACTTTTTTTGCAGGTTTGCCGCACTTAGCGGGTGACCCTCACGCCCGCCGAGATGCTGCCCAACTGGGTGAGCGCCGGCGTGAAGGTCACCGATACTCGGCACCTCATGCTGCTCCCGCTGGCCAACGCTGTGGGCGTATGAGCCTGCTTCGTTGCCCCGCGGTTCTGCGAGCCATTGCGCAGCCACTGGTACCTGACCGATGCGACCTTCCAGCCTGTGGTGTTGCGATACGAGCAGGTCAGCGGGGACCCGGCTGCGCCACTGCCCGAAACCTTGGCGGTCAGCACCGGGCCGACACCAGTGCCGACGGTCGCAATCCGACCGGGTTGGGTGCTTCCGGAGGGGGTCGTGATGATCGGCTGCTCGCTGAACCAGATATTGCCATCCGCTCCCGCTGCTCCCATGTTCGGCTCCGAACTCGCCGCGGGCGTCGTGTATTCCGTGATGGCACCTGCGAGGGTGATGCGTCCCATCCGGCTAACGTCGGACTCGCTAAACCACAGGCTGCCGTCGGCCCCTGCTGTGATGTCGCCGATCCTGCTCGCACCGGGCATGGTGAACCACATGGCTCCGTCGGGGCCCGCAGTGATGAGGAAGCCGCAGACGATGCAGTCCTTAGGCTCGGTGATCGTGGCCGGGCCGGTGGATCCGACGTCGGGAATCGCGAACTCGGTGATGACTCCTTCCGGCGTGATGCGTCCGATGGCATTCGTGAAGTTCTCGGCGAACCACAGGTTGCCATCGGGGCCGGCGGCAATGCCGTAGGGGTGGGAGTTCGCGGTGGGTATGGGGTAGGTCGTGATGACACCCGATGGCGTGATCTTGCCGATGAAGTTGGCAAAGAAGGCGGTGAACCACATGTTGCCGTCAGGCCCGGCCGCCATTTCGAGCAGGCCCACCCCGTTGCCGGGCGTACTCGGAACGTCACTCGGGACACTGAACTCCTTGGTGAGGCCATTCGGTGCAATCCGCCCGATCTTGTTGCTCCCGCAGCGTTCGAACCACATGCTGCCGTCGGGGCCGGCCGCCACGCCGCACACCGGCCCGTTCGCGCGTGACTTCGTCACGGGCAGCCAGATGACGGTGGGCGCCGTGAACCTTCGAGCAGAGGTAAACCCAAAGTGCACCGCAGCCCAGGCGGGCCGCGAGGCGCCGCACGTTCGCCGTACTCAGCCACCCCGATGCCGGCAAGTCGACCCTCGGGCTTCCAGCCGAAGGTACTGGCCAGTCGGGCAGCGGGCAGTGGGCCCAGCCGCACGGTGGCGCTCACTCCACCCACATCCTCAAGTCCCAGGTCCCAGGTCCCTCAGCAGGCCACACGACTGGTCGACGAGCACTACCGCCACCTGCTTGCTCGGGCCGCCAACCTGTCCAGCTTCTCGTCGACGCTCCTCGAAGCGGACGGTGTCACCTTCCTCCCGATCGAGCGTTTCGACCGCCTCATCCCGAGCGACGGCACTGCGGACTGCGGACTGCGGACTGCGGACTGCGCCACGACCTACCGAACTATCAGCAGGTCTGACAGAAAAACTCAACTGGAAAGTGGAACAACTGTCCATCGGCAACCAGATTGGTACTTCTCCATGGCAGCGTGCTGAGCCCAAGTAGAGGAGGTGTGCGCCACCGGGGTCGGCTGTGAGAAGGCTCGCTTGACTTGGCTGTGAGGGGCGGGCGGAGCAGGTAAACCGCCACGCACTTTGGGTGAAAGTCTCACACAGCCCGCTGTCGAACTCAGATGATGCTGACGTTGGGACCTATTCCCATCGGGGCTTGCCGCACTAGGCGAGTTACCGCCGTTGCCGCCTGGAGGGCCTGACGCTGCGAACGGATGCGGAGTCTCAGCGGAGTCCGGAGTGAACACTCCACCGGGAATGGACGCAGGGGGGAATCCGGGCGGTTCCAGCATTCTTGGATCCTTACAGGTTCCGAACACGATGCCCACGACTCGATCACGTTGTTGCCCAATGCTTCGTATCAACCGGGAAGCGCCCGGACACCATGACAGCAGGAGTGACCATGAGCATCACCCGAAGCACCATCGCGGCAGTCTCGATCACCGCTTGCATCGCCGGCGCCCTCATCTTGTCTGCGATGCCCGCGCAGGCGCACCCCGGCCACGACGGCAACCAGGGCAACCGTCAAGGCGGCGGCGGATTCACCGTTCAATGCGATTTCAGCCACTCAGCGACCGTCGACCCAATCGTCATGCCCGGCCACGCCGCCATGAGCCACCTTCACGAGTTCTTCGGCAACACGACAACGAACGAGAACTCAACCGGAGCCTCACTCCTCGCCGGCTCCACCACCTGCAGCGACTCCAATGACCTCTCCGCCTAC
>CAMDKQ010000160.1 GCA_945901095.1 Bifidobacterium breve | reverse complement strand
CTCGAGCCGGCAGCACCTTGGCTCGACCGCACCTTCTCCTCCCCCGTCAGCCATGCACTCCTTGCGCCATGGGCTCTCCATAATGGACTCGGTCCCGACGATGCGGCAAGCGCATTCATCACGAAGGTCATTGCGGCTGCCATTTCAATGGGCGGCATGCCAGTACCGCGGGGCGGTGGGCAGACGTTGGTTGACGCCCTGCTCGCGATCATCACGGACGCCGGCGGCGCACTGCAGACAAATGCGGAGGTCGTCCGGATCACCACATCGGGCGATCGAGTCAAGGGGGTGGTGCTCGCCGATGGGACGTCCATGACGGCCCGCCGTGCAGTGCTCGCCTCCGTGACACCGCAGGCGCTGTACGGCAGCCTGTTGGTCGATGCCCCGGTCCCCGCTGAGACTCGACAGGCAGCGGCCGACTTCAGATACGGTCGCGCGGGCATGCAGATCCACATCACTCTCAGCGAAAAGCCGCATTGGTCCGCCGATGCTCGCCTCGCCGACACCGCCCTCGTCCATGTGCTCGACAGCATGGACTCTCTCTCAGAATCCGTCAATGCCGCGAACCGCGGATATCTGCCACGCCGACCGACGATCGTCGTTGGGCAGCCCTGCACCATCGATCCCTCGCGTGCCCCCGAGGGTTCATCCATCCTGTGGATTCAACTTCAGGAGAACCCGCGCCACATCAAGGGGGACCTCGCCAGCGAGATCGACCCGGGTGACGGCACCTGGACGCCCGAGATCCGTGACGCCTACACAGAGCGGGTCATCAGCCAGCTCGAACCGCACATCACGAACATCCGCACCGCCGCTACGACCATGTTCGCCCTGAGCCCGGCCGACCTCAACGCGATGAATGTCAACCTTGTGGGCGGCGACCCCTACGCCGGCGACTGCCGGGTCGATCAGTACGCCGCATGGCGACCACTATCGACGGCCACCGGGCACAACACCGGCTTCAAGGGCCTGTGGCATATCGGCGCCTCGACACATCCAGGGCCGGGTCTCGGCGGCGGCTCCGGCTACCTCGTCGCGAATCGACTCCGCAAGCGCCGCTGACGTCAACCAGGTCAGGCCCCACATCGCCGACCGGATCACCACGTTGCAACTCGAACCCATATGGCATTCAAGGCAGGAACCCGCCTACTCGCAGAGTCGTGCGTGCAAGAACGGCGCATCCACGGACGCGAACCGCCAGATCAGCTCTGGCTGAGTTCGATGGTAGTGATGAGCAAGCACAACGCGTAGACGGGTGATGCCCACCCAATCAATCGCAGGGTACTTCGCCCGGAAATTCTCTGAACAATTCGTTGCGGCTTCGCCGATGATTTCCAAAAGGCGTTCAGCCGCTCGGAGTAGGATTTCGTCGGTCAGTTCGCCCTCTGATTGGACGATTCGTTCGAGACCCTCGCATGCTTCGACGATATCTAGTCGGCGCAGAACGTCCCCGCGGGTCGCGGCAACAGCCAACACATGCGTATCGCGTTTCTTGAGACCGCCCAAGGGAACGTCGTCAACCTCGCAATCGAGCAAGGCCATCAGATCAAGTTCCAGATGAACCTGATCAAGAATCGATGCCTCTGGACCGAATTCAACGAGGAAGTCAACGTCAGAACCTGGCGAGTCATCGCCACGGGCTACTGATCCGAAGACCCGAATATCAACGGCATTTCGACGCACCAAGTGACTTCTGATCTCGGCAGCATGCGCCAAGACGACGTCGCGAACCTCTCCCACATTCTGACGCTACTTGAACTATGGCGAATCGACTCCGCAAGGGCCGCTAATTCCAGCGCACCTTCGCCCATTGGGCCAGATGAACGAATCACCCCGATTTCGGACCGCATTCGTTCAGGCGGCCCGGAATCGGGGTGAGATGAAACGGGGGGGTTACTTGTTTACTAGCGCCAGTACTCGGCAGGGGCTGCCTGATCCCTTCACGATCGGCAGCGGCGCGACTATGACGACCGCGCCGGTGACCGGCAGTCGGTGCAGGTTGCGCAACTGGGTCACGCCGTACTTGTTCGCGCCCATGAGCATCGTGTGGCACGGGAACGGCGGATCGAATCCGAACGCGCCACCTGCATCAGTGCCGACGGTCTCGACGCCCATGCCGAGGATCTCGGTCTCCTCCGCGAGGTAGCGTGCCGCGGCCGGGGTCAGGCCGGGGGTGTGTGGGCCATTCTCATCGGCATTGGCGTAGGCGGCTGCATCGTCACCGTACTTCGACCAGCCGGTGCGATAGAGCAGCCAAGCGCCCTTGGGGATGGCCCCGTTGGCTGCCTCCCACTCCTTGATGTCGCTGACATCGAGGCAGAAGTCCGGGTTCGCAGCGACTTGGGCGGTCGTATCGATAACGACGGCCGGGCCGATGAGCCGCTGGGCGGGCACCTGACTTACGTCGTCAAGGTCCTTGCCGGTGATCCAGTGGTTCGGCGCATCGAAGTGGGTGCCGGTGTGCTCACCGGTATGGAAATTATTCCAGTACCAAGCCGGGCCCTTTTCGTCGTACTCGCTGATGAGTTCGAGTTGGAAGGTGGCGGTCTGGCCGAACTCCGGCGGGAGGCCCAAGATCGGCGTGCCGGAGTGAAGTGGCGACGTCAGGTCGATGACCTCGACCGAACCATCGACGAGGGCGGCGGCCAAGCCGGAAAGATCAGCCATGTGCAGTTCCTTTCATCGGGTGTGATGGATGACGCTACCGAAATCGGGCGCGGCAGGTGGTGCAGTTCAGGAGTTCGGACGCCACCGGCTTGACCGGACGACAACCTGCGAATCCTCAGCAACGAGTTCCAAGCGCGGCTTCGGGTCCTCGTTACGCCCAGCCGGGGGCTTCCAGCTACCGCCTACGTACGGGGTCGGCCAGGCGATCCGGTAGCCCTGATCAGCGGCAGCGTGGAGGGTCCACGCCGGATCGAACAGGTGCGGTCGTCCGATTGCGCAGAGGTCAGCTCGACCCGCTGCGATGATCGTGTTGACGTCGTCCCAGCTGCTGATTGCGCCGACCGCCATCGTGGCGACGCCGACCCGGTTGCGGATTCGATCTGAGAAGGGCGTCTGGTAGGAACGGCCATACTCCGGCACGGCCGCGGTGGTCGTCTGTCCCGTCGAGACGTCGATGATGTCGGCTCCGTGCTCGCCGAATGCCCGCGCAACCGCGACCGACTCCTCTTCTGTGAGACCGTCCGGAACCCAGTCGGAGGCCGAGATGCGCACGCTCATTGGCCGCTCTGCCGGCCATGCGGCGCGCACCGCGTCGAAGACCTCGAGGGGGAACCTGAGCCGGTTTTCAAGTGATCCGCCGTACTCGTCGGTGCGCTCGTTGCTTACCGGGGTGATGAAGCTCGAGAGCAGGTATCCGTGGGCACAGTGGAGTTCGAGGAGGTCGAAGCCGGCGCGTGCTGCACGCCTTGTCGCCTGAATGAATTCAGCCTTCACCTCATCCATGTCTGCACGTGTCATCTCGCGCGGCACCTGCGAAACGGCGTGATACGGGATCGGTGATGGCCCCATGATCGGCCAGTTGCCCGATTCGAGGGGCTGGTCGATGCCCTCCCACATCACCCGGGTCGAGGCCTTGCGCCCCGCATGGCCGATCTGGATCCCCATCTTCGCCTGGGTCGTATGACCGAAATCGACGATGCGCTTCCAGCCCTCCTCCTGCTCATCAGTCCAGATCCCTGTGCAACCCGGCGTGATCCGACCATCGCGCGAGGTGCAGACCATCTCAGTCATGACGAGCCCCGCCCCGCCGAGCGCGCGCGCACCGAGGTGCACGAGGTGAAACTCGCCGGGGAATCCCTCGACGGACGAGTACATGTCCATCGCGGAGACCACGATTCGGTTCGACAGTTCGAGTTCCCTTAACTTGAAGGGCAGGAACATCGGAGGTCGGACGGACGTCTCTGACGGCACACGACCTCGAGCGATCTCGCTCTCAAGCAGCCACTCATCGACCCTTCGGACGAACTCCGGATCGCGTTCAAGCAGGTTGTCATACGTGATGCGACGACTCCGCGTCATCATGTTGAACACGAACTGGATGGTGTCTTGATGGACGTACTGGCCAATCTCCTCGAACCACACGAGGCTCGCCTGGGCGGCCCGCTGGGTGCTCTTGATGACCGGCAGCCGTTCCTCGTCGTAGGCCTTGAGCGCGGCGTCGACAGTCGGCTGCTCGGAGATACAGGCGGCCAGCGCAAGAGCGTCCTCCATTGCGAGCTTCGTGCCCGACCCGATAGAGAAATGCGCAGTGTGAGCCGCGTCGCCGAGCAGCGCCATGTTCCTAAGGACGAGGGTCTTGTTGCGGATCGTCCGGAAGGTCACCCACTTGCTGTTGTTCGCGATGAGGCTGCCGCCGGCCAGGGCATCTGCGAAAATCTCACCGATCCGCTCGATGCTCTCGGAGTCGCTCACGCCCGGAGGAAGGTCCGCGGCATCGACCGTGTCAAAGCCAGCACGCTCCCAGACGTCCTCCGGCATCTCGACAATGAAGGTGCTCGAATTCGCGTCCATCGGATAGGCATGCACCTGCATCACCCCCCATTCGGTCTCCTTGACGAAGAACTTGAACGCGTCGAAGACGGTGTCAGTGCCGAGCCAAATGAACTTGCAGCGCCGGGGATCGCTCGTTGTGCCGAACTCATCGGCGTAGGAGTCGCGAATGGGCGAGTTAATGCCGTCGGATACGAGCACGAGGTCGTGTGATGCCATGAGTTCCTCGACGGGAGGAGCCTCCGTGCGGAACAGGATGTTCACGCCGTGGTCGATCGCCCGGCGCTGCAATACATGAAGCAACTCCTTGCGGCTCATCGCCGCGAACCCGTTGCCACCGATCGTCATCATTTCGCCGTTGAGAGTGATGTCGATGTCGTCCCAGTAGGCGAACGACCTGCCCATGTCCTCAAATGCCGAGCGGTCTGACGCCTTGATGCCGCTCAGGGTCTGGTCGCTGAAGACCACGCCGAAGCCGAACGTGTCATCCGGCGCATTGCGCTCCCACACCGTGATGTCTGCCGCAGGATCAAGTTGCTTGACGAGGCTCGAGAAGTACAACCCCCCGGGGCCGCCGCCGATAACCGCGATCTTCATGGGCTTCCGTCCTCGAAAGTGTTGCGGATAATTGACTGTCGCAAATAATACGGAATAGTCAGCCCCATGCAACACCATAGGGAAGATTCGTCAGTCGAGGATCAGCGGGCCAACACCCCAGCGCCCACCTGCACATGGAGAATACAAAGATGACACACCGAAATCCGCGCTTCACCGGCAAGGTCGCCATCGTCACCGGGGGCGCTGGCGGACTTGGTGAAGCCATCAGCGCTGCGCTCGCCGATGAAGGTGCGCGGGTCGCGATCTTCGACACCAATCCCGACGCCATCGACCGCGCGCTCGACAAATTGGCCCGGCCCGAGTCAGTCATGGGTGCCATCGTCGATGTTCGCAGCAGGGAGAGCGTGACCTCCGGAGTCGCCGAGGTGGTCGCCGCATTCGGCGGGATCGACATCCTCATCGCCGCTGCAGGTGGCAGTCTCGGCACTCCCCGCGACATCGACGACATTGAGCCGGAGCACCTTGACCTCGTCATCGACGTCAACATCAAGGGCACGTTCAACTGCGCACAGGCTGTCGTACGGTTCATGAAGGCGCGTGGCGGCGGTGCCATCGTCAACTTTTCGTCGATCGGCGGACGATCGACGAGCCCGGTCACTGGCATCCCCTACGCGGCGGCGAAGGCAGGCGTCCTCGGTCTCACCCGCAGGCTCGCCCGCGAGGTCGGCCCCGACGGCATCAGGGTCAATGCCATCGCACCCGGCCTCTTTCTCACCGGACGGCTCCAGGGCATGTTCGACGCAATGGCCGACAAGGACCGCAACGAGGTCCTCGATTCGATCCCCCTGCACCGGATGCCCGAGCTTCGCGAATGCGTCGAGCCTGTGCTCTTCCTCGCGAGCGACGAGTCGTCCTACATCACCGGTGCGGTGCTCGACGTGAACGGCGGACGCTTCATGGCAGGCTGATGTTGCCCGAATGCGCGCGTGACCGAATGAAGAGGGAATTCGAATGACGAGTATTCCACCGACGATCAACTTCCCGGCGTGGGTCGCGGCACACGAGCATCTGCTCAAGCCCCCCGTGAGCAACAAGCAGCTCCCGATGGGCACGAGCGACTTCATCGTCCAGGTTGTCGGCGGGCCGAACAGCCGCACCGACTTCCATGTCGACCCGTACGAGGAGTGGTTCTACCAGGTCCGCGGCAGCATGCACGTCAATCTCATGACCGAGGACGGGCCCAAGACCGTGCACGTGGGCGAGGGCGACATGTGGATGCTGCCGCGCCTCATGCCTCATTCCCCTCAGCGGCCTGAGCCCGGATCGATTGGCATCGTGATCGAGCGCATCCGCGAGGAGGGCGTCCTCGAGCGATTCCAGTGGTATTGCCCGACGTGCCACCACCTGCTCTACGTCGTCGAACTCCAGGTGCGCGATATCGTCGCCGACCTCCCGCCCGCGTTCGAGCGGTTCACTTCGGACGAGACGGGCCTGCGAACCTGCGGTCGGTGCGCAGCCGTGCACCCCGGCCGCGGATGACCGAGGCCTTGGCCAGCACCCCGACACCACAGGGCGGGGCCGCGAACCTCGCCATCGACATCCACACCCACTACGTTCCGCACGGCTGGCCAGACCTCGCCACGTCCGATGAGACGGCGGCAGAAGGCGAGTGGCCTTGGCTCGGCATCGACACCGAGCGCGACGCGACGATCATGCTCGGCACGAACGAGTTTCGTCGCATCGAATCCGACTGCTGGGATGCCGAGCGGCGGCTGGCAGACATGGATGCCGACGGCATCGATGTGCAGGTCGTCTCCCCTACGCCGGTGTTCTTCAGCTACGGGTGGGATCCGATCGAGGCTGACAAGGTATGTCGCATCTTCAACGATCTCGCGCTCGAGATCTGTGCCCCCGCACCCAAGCGGCTCCTTCCCTTTGCTCAGGTACCCCTTCAAGACACCGATGCCGCTTGCCGGGAGGTCGCGCGATGCAAGGTGAACGGCCACCTCGGCGTCGAGATCGGCAACCACGTCGGCGACCGAGACCTCGATGACGCGGGCATCATCGCCTTCCTGCAGCACTGCGCCTCGATCGACATGCCGGTATTCGTCCACCCTTGGGACCTGCCGAACTCGCCGCGGCTTGACCGATGGATGGCT
>CAMDKQ010000159.1 GCA_945901095.1 Bifidobacterium breve | reverse complement strand
CCGAGGAAGTCGGCGGAGACCCGCAACGCATCCGAGTGGCGCTGTACGAAGTCAGTGCCGACGACTGGGGCATCGGTGGTGTTCCGGTGTCGGTACTTCGACCACATGGGTAATGCATGAGCTGGTTTCGGATAGTGCCGATCCAAGAACTCCTAGACGGTCGTGCGCATCGGTTTGATGTTGACGATCGCGCCGTGTGTGTCACGCGGAACGGTGATTGCTACTACGCGATGTCCGATATCTGCCCACATAAGGGAGCGTCGCTGAGCGCCGGTCTCCTGCGTAACGGATGCATCATCTGCCCATCACACGTGTGGCGGTTCAGTGTTGTCGATGGGGTGATGCAGGGGAATGAGTACACCCGCGTGCCGGTGTACTCGACGAGAATTGTCGACTCCTGGCTTGAGGTGGACTTACCGCCCAAGCCAATGACCCGAACGCTTCGAGAAACCCTGCTCGCACATGCGCGCGGCGAGCTATCAAGGGACCAAACATGACTTCGTCAGATCGTGGACTCCTTCTCGACGTCGGCGTTGTGCTGTTCAAATCAGCCTGGGAGATCGCCGACCGTTACGAGCAGATCCGCGGGCTCGCGCCGGGAACTGTGCATGGACGCGGCCCACTCGATCCGGATGGGGATGAACGCTGGCAACGCTACCTAGCCGGAGAGGCCACAGAGCGCGAGTACTGGCTGGACTTCGCAGCACAAGCACAGTCAAACGGGGCACCGCTGGATGGGCACCCGACGTTGATGCGGGCGATGTTTCAAACCCCTGGGATCGACGTCGTTCGACCCCAGGCACGCGCCCTCGTGAACGCTTGCGTGGCCGCTGGGCGCAGCGTCGGCATCCTGACGAATGAGCTGATGGACTTCCAAGGAAGAACCTGGGTTGAGCAACAGGACTGGTTTCCGCTGTTTTCTGTCCTGATCGACTCATCGGAGTTGGGCATGCGCAAGCCCAATCCGGAGCCGTACCTAGTTGCGATCGAACAGATGGGACTGCCGGCCGATCAGATCGTGTTCATCGACGACAACCCGACGTACGTTGCCGGTGGAAAATCCGTCGGGCTAAACAGCATACTCTTGGATGTGCACGATCCCGGGGCCGTCTTCGAGGATGCGGCGCGCTTTTTGGGTGTTGTGCTCTAGCGGTCGATCTGCATGACGACGGCTTTGGGTTCCGTGAAAAACTCCCGACTGAAGGTACCGCCCTCCCGGCCGACGCCGGATTCACCGACACCACCGAATGGTGCGCGAAGGTCACGAATAAAAAAGCAGTTAACCCACACCGTGCCCGCCTTCAATTTGTCTGCCACCCGGTGCGCCCGGCTGAGGTTTTCGGTGAACACCATCGCATTCAACCCATACCGGGTGTCATTCGCCGCGTGCACGACCTCGTCCTCAGTGTCGAAGGGCTGCACAACGACGACCGGCCCAAAGATCTCTTCCCGACACACGCGCGCATCGGTCGGAGCATCAACGATGATCGACGGGGCCACGAACCACCCGTCACCGACGCCGCCGGTGAGCAGCCGGCCCCCATCAGCGCCGAGGGTGTCGAAGTACCCGGACACCTTGGTAAAGTGCTTGAGGGATGCCAGTGGTCCGAACTCGGTCGCTGGCTCCTTGGGATCCCCCATTCGTAACGCCTGCGCCGCGGCGACGTACCGTTCCATGAAAGCGTCATAAACGCCGCGCTGCACAAACAGTCGGCTTCCGGCCAAGCACACCTGACCGGCATTGCGGAAGATGGCCTGTACCGCCCAGTGCACGGCGTTGTCCAGATCGGCGTCGTCGAAAACCAGGTTGGCGCCCTTGCCGCCGAGTTCCAAGCTCACTGGGATGAGGTGTTTGGACGCTGCCGCGCTGATGATCTTGCCGGTGGTGGATTCCCCGGTGAAGGTGATGCGATCTACGTCCGGATTCTCCGTCAGCGCCGATCCCACCGAGTCCGGGCCGAATCCGTGCACCACGTTCAACACACCCGGCGGCATACCAGCCTCGATGGCCAGCCGTGCCCAGACCGTTGCGGACACTGGAGTGTCTTCAGCAGGTTTGAGTACCACGGTGTTCCCCCAAGCCAGTGCCGGCGCAACCTTCCAGGTGCCGAGCATGAGCGGGAAGTTCCACGGTGAAATCGCCACAGCGACACCCGCCGGACCGTAGGACGTGTACGCGTGGTGGCCGGAGTCCATTGGCAGGGCCTCTGCGGATGAGAATCTGGCATGGTCAGCGAAGAACCGAACGTTCCACGTGCTCCGGGCAACATCGTGGTGTGCCTGGGTGATCGGCTTGCCCATGTCGCGGGTGTCCGCCATCGCGAGTTCATCGGCGTTGGCTTCCATGAGGTCGGCCAGGCGGTGCAGAATTTGCTGCCGCTTCTCGTAGCCCATCCGGGGCCACGGGCCCTCGTGGAACGCCGTTCGGGCGGAGGCAACCGCCCGGTCAGCGTCGGACTTCGAGCCGAGGGCGACCGCGGCCCAGGGCTCACGCGTATATGGATCGACGTCGTGCATCGTCTTCCCATCAATAGACGGAACTTCCTTGCCATCAATGACGTGTCCGAAGAACTCCATTGACGAAGTCTGACTGGTTTGTGCCGCTCTGCGAACCTCAGGGCGAGCATTTCCCGCCTGCCGGGACGCATACCGAGCCCGTGTCCGACTCTCAACATGCAGCGGTTCGTCGGTTATGTATTCGTGGCTATGCAATAGCAACCCACAGGAAGGTCAAGATCCCATTCCATCCTCAGACTCTTGACGCCCCAACGCAGGGCCCGCTCAACACCGGGCGCTACGAGGGGACGGGGCCGTACTGGTTGTCAGTTGGCATGCCCGGCATGATGAGGAAGACGAGAACGACGATGTTGCCGAACGGCACCAAATACAGGAGAAGAAAGAGGCCCGACTGACCACGGTCATGGAGCCGACGGACGGCGGCAGCGATGGTACCGATCACGAGGATGATCCCGACGATCCCCATGGCGATGGCGAGGATGATCCCGACCACCAGCACGATGGTTCCCAGCGTCTCGTTCGAGCTGCGCAGGGCCGCCGCGCCGGCAAAGACCCCCATCGCCACGAGCACGAACGCCGTGATGACCAGCCCCTGGAAGAGGTACCAGAACCAAAATGCCGAACGTCGCGACCGCCCGGAGAACTCCGTCTTGTTTGCCCAGCCGCTCGCGACTGCTTCCTTGAACGTCATATCAGCTCCACTTCAACGATGAGCCCCGCATTGGACCCGTTGGCACGATAGACACGTTCACGTGCACCCCACAACCAATTCCGCTCCCGCGGCGCAAAGTGGGGTACTAGCACCACACTTTGCACATTCAATTGCGGGATGGAAGGGACGAGCCGGCCTGTAAGCCGGATTCTGTGACCAGCCGAGGCTGACCGGTGATCATCCATCTGCGACCGCTGTTGCCAACGGCCTGGTGCGGTCTACCCGCAGGCATCGAGCGGGCCGCTCGCCTGCGCAGACCGGTTGCCCGGTCCTCTTGACCTTGCTTCAGGTGGGGTTTACCGAGCCGCCGCAGTCACCTGCGGCGCTGGTGGTCTCTTACACCACCGTTTCACCCTTACCAGAATCGCTCCTGGCGGTCTGTTTTCTGTGGCACTATCCCGCGGGTCACCCCGGGTGGGCGTTACCCACCACCTTGCCCTGTGAAGTCCGGACTTTCCTCGATGCGATCACTCACACCGCGATCACCCGGCCGACTCGTCCAACTGAAGCGTACGCGAACAGACTCACATGAAACACACACGGTTGTCCCAGCCTCCTCAAATGAACAGGCTGGATGGTTGACCTACTGAACCGAGCACCCGCCGGGGGCTCACCAACGAAGGAGCACTCATGAGCATCAGCAGATCCCTCGCCACCCGCGCCGCCCTCGCCACCGGAGCCATTGCGCTCGCGGTCATCGGCATCGCCGGAACCTCCGGAGCAGCCTCGGCGGCCGAGAGCACCCCAGGCTCGGGCAACTCGTCACTCAGCTCACTCGTCACCGCAGGCACCCTGACCCAGGCTCAGGCCACCTCGGTGAAGGCCGCCATGGTTGCCGCGCACGACGCCAACAAGGCTGCCCGTGACGGTGTCGAATCCTCGGCACTGCGTGGACTCGTCTCCGCCGGCACCCTCACCCAGGTGCAGTCGGATGCCATCGCTGCCGCAGACGGTCGGCAGAGCATGCGGACCCTCGTTCGCTCGGGCGTCATCACCCGAGAACTGGCCCAGCAGGTGAAGACCACGGTGAAGACCGCGATGGACTCCGTCGTCAAGAAGCCCGAAGCGGTGCTCGCATCGCTCGTCTCTGCTGGCACCATCACTCAGTCTCAGGCCGACGCGATCCAGGCTGCCCGCCCGACCCGCGACCATGTCCACCGCGGCGCGTAGTCACTCGCCCGAACTGTAGGGCGGCCGCGGCCCACAAGGCCTCGGTCGCCCTACAGTTGTCGAATCAATGAGACGGAGGCACGGTGAGCAGCACGATCCTCGTCGTCGATGACGAGCCCGCGGTGAATGACCTCATCTGTGACGCACTAAGGCTCGCTGGCTACCGCACCTCCTCCGCCTCGCACGGAATGGCCGCCCTCAGGCTCCTTCGCGAGGCACCGGTCGACCTCGTCGTCCTAGACATCAACATGCCGAACGTCGACGGATTCGAGGTCCTCACGAGAATGCGCGAGGCCGGTGACCAGACTCCCGTCATCATCCTCACTGCGCGTCAGGATCGTGATGACACCAAGACCGGGTTCGAGCTCGGCGCCGATGATTTCGTTAAGAAGCCCTTCGGCATCGAGGAGCTGACGCTACGAGTCAAGGCCGTGCTTCGCAGGGCCCAGGGCGCCGAGCCGCAGGCCACCCTGCACATTGGCGCAATCAGCCTCGATACAGACCAACACGCCGTCACCTGCAACGGCGAGATCGTCGAGCTCTCCGCTACCGAGTTCCGTCTTCTTCAAGTGCTGATGGAGGACGCTGGCCGCGTGCTCTCCAAGGCTCAATTGCTGCGACGTGTCTGGGGCATCGACGATGGGCTCGAAACGACCGTGGTCGAGACCTACATCTCCTACCTGCGCAAGAAGCTAGGGCCGGAGCTGAGCATCCGCACCGTCCGCGGCGTCGGATATCAGCTCACCGGCAGCAGGGGCCCGGCATGACCCTTCGCGCGAGGGTCACGTTCCTCACCGCCATTCTCATCCTCGTCTCGACCTCCGCCTTGGGCGCACTCACATATGTCACGTCATCGCGACTGCAATATGACACCATCGACACCAATCTCACGAGTGCCATCACCGATGCGCGCGTGAGGAGTCTGGCAACGAATCCGCGCCCCGTGCCCGACGACGTTTACAGTCCGGTCGCACTCGCCCGCCTTGACCGCGACGGAACCATCACCGTCCTGCGCCAAGCCGGCCTCGGCTCTGATCCGCTGCCCTTTCCGCAGTTGTCGGCTGAAACTATCCTCGCGGCGAGGGTCTCACCCGTCTCGGTCGAAGGAAGTCCCTCCTACCGTGTCATCGTTCGCCAGCCCGTCGGTCGCGCGTCTGTCATCGCGGCTGCACCACTCGGGGATGCCGAGAAGAACCTCACCCGCCTCGCCGTGGCCATTATCGGCAGCGTCCTCGCCGTGACGCTGCTTGGCGCCATCGCAGCGTGGGCCATCGTGCGGCGATTCTTCCGGCCTGTCGACGCCATGGTCGAGGCCGCCCAAGCAATCTCACTCGGCGATACCCAGCGACGGGTGCCAACCGCACGACCCGGAACCGAACTCGGTGAACTCTCAGAATCCCTCAACCTCATGATCGGGTCGCTCACCGCGTCCATCGCCACGGTTGAGGCATCCGAGGAACGCCTTCGTACGTTCGTGTCGGACGCATCCCATGAGATCCGCACCCCCCTCACCGTGATCCGCGGTTACGTCGAACTGCTCCAGCGCGACGGTGGGGAGTCAGCAGAACTGTCGACTCGGGCCCTCGACCGAATCGAGAGTGAGAGCAGACGCCTTGAGCGGCTCGTGACCCAATTGCTCCTCCTCGAACGGATGGACGCCGTGTCAGCCGCGAGCTTCGCCCCATTCGACCTTGCCGGGGTCGTCCGGGAGAGTTTTGAGGATCTCGCCGCACTCAACCCTGATCGAATCGTCGAACTCGATATTGAGCCTGCACAGCTCGTCGGACTCGAGGATGCCTGGCGCCAACTCACCGCGAATCTCGTTCAGAACTGCACCCGGCACACGCCCGCTGGGTCGCCCATCAGCGTCACCTTGCGCCAACGTGACGGCCAGACCACGCTCACCGTCGATGATGCGGGTCCTGGCATTCCCCCCGAGCAGCGCGCGGTTGCACTCCAGCGCTTCACCCGCCTGGACCCATCGCGCTCGACGAACAGTGGCGGCTTCGGTCTCGGCATGAGCATCATGCGCGCAGTTGTCGATAGTCACAGGGGCCGAATCGACCTTCTCGACAGTCCGCTCGGTGGCCTGCGACTGCGGATCACCCTCGATACGACCTCGCCAATGTGACTCAGTTCGCTATGACGTTGATCGCGTGACCGACGGTCACAACGACCGTCAGGACTGAAATCGCGGACTGGACGGTGAAGAGAAGCTTCACCCGGTGAGTCAAAGGCATGGCATCAGTCGGGCTGAACGCCAGGATGTTCGTGTAGGCGACGTAGAGGTAGTCGAAGAGCGTCGGTTGCCACTCCTCTACGAGCGCCTGCTGCTGCGGGAACTGAAAATCCCACTGGGTCACGGTTCCCTCCATGCGCCGCAACGGGCCGCCACCGTCAATCCACCAGTAGATGAGGCCGAAGGTGAGCACGCTAATCGCCAACACACCGAAGCCGGCGAAAAGGAGTGCAATGCCTGAGCTGGCAGAGTCGTCAAGTGCCGCGACGAGGAGCAGGAATGCGTTCGCGGCGCCCGAACAGATGAGGAGGAAAAAGTAGACGTCCATGACGTACCGAAAGCGCTTCGTCGCGACGATGCCCATCGTTCGCGAGATGAAGACGATCGGGATCCCGGAGAGTTCAACGAAGATGATGAGCCAGGCGGGCCCCGGCGTCACCTCGCGGGGCAGCGCAATCTGTATCGCCACGATGATGACGACGACGAGCATGGCCTTGATCGGGTGCGGTCCCCGAAAGCCCTTCAGCTCGTCAGGCACACTGCCTCCCATAGTTCAGCTGGCACCTCTGCATCAGTCGGCCTCGGACCACCAGGTGAGAACGTGCCGCATGCCGTCTCGCGGGCCTTGAGTACCCAAATATCG
>CAMDKQ010000158.1 GCA_945901095.1 Bifidobacterium breve | reverse complement strand
CATCCCGGGGGATCTCCACTGCACCGAGCGAGGTGAGGTGCTCCGTCGCCCACTGAACATCGAGCAGACGGCGCCCGCCACCATCGCGCAACCGCCCAACGAGAGCCATAAGGGCCACCTTCGAGGCATCTCGCTCACGATGAAACATCGATTCGCCGGCGAACAGCCCACCCGACTCAACCCCGTATAGACCTCCAACGAGAACACCCGCTCTACGCACCTCGACCGAGTGCGCCCAGCCGAGTTTATGGAGTCGGATGAAGGCGGCTCGGATGTCGTCATTGATCCACCGCTCCCCCTCAGGACGGTCGCCACACACCGCGATGACCTCATCGAACGCTCCATCAAATGTCACCTCGAAACGTCGAGCCGACTGCCGCATTGAGCTCGTTACCCGCAGGCGATCGAGCGGGAGAATGCCGCGCGGGTCCGGAGACCACCAGCCAATCGCCCCATCGTGGAGGTGCATCGGGAACAGGCCACATCGGTACGCAGCGAGCAGGGTCCCAGGCTCAAGATCCGCACCGGCCCCCACAACATTCTCTCCCGGCTCGCAATCGCGCGGGTCCGGCAGTAGCCAGGTACTCGGTGGCGGCTCGACCGGCATTACTCAGATCTCGAACGGCATGTCGCAGGCTACGGTCTCGGGCAGGAGACGTGCGGCTCAACCTCGGCCGCCGCATCGTCGCCGTAGGCCTTGGCCATGCGCTCCAGGAAGTGCACCTGGGCCAGTTCGTACTCCTGGGTGCCGATCGTCTCGATGACGTAGGTCGCCAGCAGCGCGCCAACCTGGGCGGAGCGCTCATCGGTGAGTCCCCAAGACTGCCCGGACAGGAAACCGGCTCGGAATGCGTCGCCTACCCCGGTGGGGTCAGCCCGGCGATCCTCCTCGGCAACGAGAACCGAGACCACCGGTTCGCCACGGCGCTCGATGCGGGCGCCCTGCGGGCCCAGCGTTGTTACGCGCGTCTCGACGATCGCTGCGATATCACGCTCATTCCAGCCAGTCTTTTGATGAATGAGCGCAGACTCGTACTCGTTGGTGAACAGGAAGGTCGCGCCCTCAACGAGTTGCTTGATGTCGGATCCCTCCATGCGCGCGAGCTGTTGCGATGGGTCGGCGGCGAAGGGGTAGTCGCGGAACCTGCACTCCTCGGTGTGCCGGAGCATCGCCTCCGGATCATTCGCACCGATGAGGACGACCTCAACATCGCCGACAAGGTCGACGACCGGCTTGAGTTCGATGTTCCGCGCCTCCGACATCGCCCCCGGATAGAACGAGGCGATCTGGTTTTGCTCCTCATCGGTCGTGCAGATGAACCTCGCGGTGTGACGGGACTCAGAGATGTGAACCCCTCGCGTGTCGACGCCGTGTCGCTGGAGCCAAGACTCATAGTCGGCGAAGTCGGGGCCCACCGCTCCGACGAGTACCGGCAACAAGCCGAGGCAACCCATGCCGAACGCGATATTTGGAGCCACCCCACCACGGCGGATCTCGAGTTCGTCAACAAGGAACGACAATGAGATCTTGTCAAGCTTCTCGGCGACGAATGAGTCGGCGAACCGGCCTGGGAAGGTCATGAGATGGTCGGTTGCAATGGAACCAGTGATGAGGACAGCCACGTCGGGAGACACTACCGGCTCGTCCCCTGGCAGGCAGCGGGGCCCGGAGCATTGCGCTCCGGGCCCCGCAAAACTGTGGTGCTGTCGACTAGCTGAAGGAGTCCCCGCAGGCGCATGAACTACCAGCGTTGGGGTTGTCGATAGTGAAACCCTGCTTCTCGATCGTGTCAACGAAATCGATCGTCGCACCGCTCAAGTAGGGGGAGCTCATTCGGTCCGTAACAACCCCCACGCCGCCGAATTCGCGAACCACATCGCCGTCAAGGCTCCGATCGTCGAAGAAGAGTTGGTAGCGAAGCCCTGAGCAGCCGCCAGGCTGAACAGCTACGCGTAGTGCGAGGTCGTCGCGACCCTCGGCCTCAAGCAGGGTTTTGACCTTGATCGCAGCAGTGTCGGTGAGCACAATGCCATCGGTCGTGATGACCTCGGTCTCGGTGGTTGTATCAGCCGTCATTGGGATGTCCCTCTCCGGTGGAAGTCTTGCGTTGATCCTACGTGCATTCCAACCAATCGCCCACTTTGGGCATTCCCCGCCGCCGTTCGCGTCCGTCAGACCTCCGGTAGACAATGTGCGTATGTCAGATCTGCTGCACGATCCAACCCCCACCCCTCTCGCCCTGCTCCTCATGGGAAAGGGCGCCGATTCAGCGAGTGAGCGCGGCGTCGAATGTCCCGGAGACCTGCCCGCGGCCTCCGATCCGGGTCTCGTCGAACGTGCGCGAGCGGCGAGGGCAGCACTTGGCGAACGTGTCTTCATTTTAGGCCACCACTACCAGCGCGATGAGGTGATCGAGTTCGCCGACGTCACGGGCGACTCCTTCAAGTTGGCCCAGCAGGCCGCAGCCCACTCCGAAGCCGAGTTCATCGTCTTCTGCGGCGTCCATTTCATGGCCGAGAGTGCCGACATCCTCACCTCCCCCAACCAGCAAGTCATCCTCCCGGACCTCGCAGCAGGGTGCTCGATGGCCGACATGGCCGACATCGCCCAGGTCGAGGACTGCTGGGATGTCCTCACCGAGGCAGGCATCGCTGGCGTCACGATCCCGATCACCTACATGAACTCGACGGCTGCCATTAAGGCGTTCACCGGTCGCCATGGTGGCTCGGTCTGTACGTCGAGTAATGCTCAGCGCAGCTTGGAGTGGGCCTTCGCCCGTGGTGAGAAGGTGCTGTTCCTTCCCGATCAGCACCTCGGACGCAACACGGCCGTCTTGGATCTCGGGCTCTCACTCGACGACTGTGTGCTCTTCAATCCGTTCAAGCCGGGCGGCGGCCTTTCCACCGATGAGTTGCGCGCGGCCAAGGTGATCCTCTGGCGCGGGCATTGCTCAGTCCACGGTCGATTCACCGCCGATGAGGTCGACGAGGTGCGGGTTCGCGTGCCCGGGGTCAACGTCATCGTCCATCCGGAATGCACGAATGAGGTCGTCGTCAAGGCCGACTTCGTGGGATCGACGGAGGCAATCATCGCGACGATCGCAGCGGCCGAGCCCGGCAGTGCATGGGCCGTAGGCACCGAACTGAACCTCGTGAAGCGGCTGGCGAAGGCCAACCCGGACAAGACCGTCGTCTACCTCGATCGCACCGTCTGCTTCTGCTCAACGATGAACCGCATCGACCTTCCCCACCTTGTCTGGGTGCTCGAGTCGCTCGTCGCAGGCAAGGTCGTCAATCGCATCGAGGTCGACCCCGACACCAAGCACTGGGCCAAGGTCGCCCTCGATCGCATGCTGGCATTGCCCGGAGCAGCGGCCTCGAAGGACTAACTGATGGTGCTCTCGATCGCCATGACCGCCCTGCTGGTCGCGGACTATGACGAGGCCATCGACTACTTCGTCGGTCGGGTCGGCATGGCGCTCATCGAGGATACGGACCTCGGCGTTGGCAAGCGATGGGTCCGAGTGGGCAGTGTCGATCGCACGGTGCTGCTCGCCAAAGCGTCGAGCCCCGATCAACGGGCCCTCATCGGGCGTCAACACGGAGGCCGCGTCGGATTCTTCGTCAACACCGATAACTTCGAGATCGACTATGCACGGATGAGCGCTGCGGGCATCGCCTTCACGCAAACTCCCCGGTACGAGGAGTATGGATCCGTCGTCGTCTTCGCAGACCTGTACGGAAACCTCTGGGACCTCATCGGAGCACCCCGGTAGGGACCGAATCGCCGCTCAGGCCACTACAGCCCGGGGGCTCCCCACACCGCGAACCAGCGGGAGACCTCCGGCTCGACCGGCAACTCGCGCGCGAGCATGTCGCGCACCCGGAGTTCCAAGATGTTGTCCCGGCGCTCCCCTGCCCCGCTCTCAGGGGCGAACGGATAGAACGTTCCACGCTTGTAGAGGTAGACGAGTGCGAGCGGTCGATCATCCGGGTCATGGAACGAGACGAGCGAGCACAGGAGTTGCGGACCAAACCCCGCCGCGACGAGCGACGAATTCACGGCGTGCAGGTCGGTCACAACGGATGAGAGGTCGGCAGGATCGGTCTTCACCAGGATCCAGGTGAATCCGAACTCATCACCCGCAATCTCGACGGGCGGTCCAGAATCAGCGTCAAGCAATTGCTGAATCTCAACTTGGAGATCGGCGAACGCCCGGCCCTCCGTGGCCCTGAACGCGACGGACCCCCGCCCGGTCGGGGTCATGTCGAGATCGACCTGCAGGGTGATCGCCGCCGAGGGAAGGGCGAACAGCGAATCGAGGTTCGGCTGAGCAGGCTTGCGTCGTCCAAGGACGTTGTCCATGAATCCCATGCCGGCTCAGCGATCGCCCAGCTCGGCGGAGATTTTCGCGAGTTGCGCAAGCCGCTTGTCGAGTGGCGGATGCGTCGCGAGGAGTCCTTCGAGGCTGAAGCCGCGTCCCCCGCCGAGTGCCGGGAAGAAAGCAAAGGCACTGACCGGCTCCATCGCCCGCAGGTCACGGGTCGGAATCTGCGCCATGTCCCCTGAGATCTTCTGGAGGGCGCGCGCAAGGGCTGACGGTCGCCCGGTGATGAGCGCTCCACCGCGATCGGCGCCAAGCTCGCGGTATCGGGACAGCGCGCGAATGAGGACGAAGGATACGGCGTAGACGAGGAGGCTGACGAGGGTCACGACGATGAACACCGCCGCCGCATTCTGGTCACGCCGATCGCGGCCCATCGATCCCCACATGGCCGTTCGCGCGATGAATCCGGCAAGGATCGCCGTGAAGGATGCCACGGTCATGACCGTGACGTCGCGATGCGCGACATGGGAGAGCTCATGTGCGAGCACCCCCTCGAGCTCCTCCTGATCGAGCCGGCGCAGGAGTCCGGTCGTCACGACGACGACCGACCTGTTGGCGCTGCGTCCCGTTGCGAAGGCATTCGGGACATCGGTATCGGCTATGCCGACCCGCGGCTTCTCCATGTCGGCGAGCGCGCAGAGACGGTCGACGACGGCGTGGAGTTGTGGCGCCTGCTCGGGGGTCACGATCACCGCGCGGCTGGCAGCCATCGCCATGGAGTCCGAGAACCACCATTGGCCCAGCAGCATCGCCGTGCAGATCCCGAGGACGAACACCGCGTTCATGCCGACCGCGTAGAGAACACCGGCAAGCACGACGTAGAGAACACCAAGCCCAATCATGGTCCCGGCCATGCGAGCGCTGAGACCCTTGTCAGAGCCGTATCTCGTTCGCGCCATTGGCAATCAGCTCCCGATGGCCTCGGGGCTGCCGCCTGCGCCGAGCTCTCGCTTCATCGCCGCGAGTTGGGCGTTGACGTCCTGCTCGCTCGCCATCTGCTCGAGCTCCGCGGTGATTCTGTCCTTGCCGAGTCCGGTGGTGTCCTCGAGTGCACCCGATGCGACGAGCTCGTCGATCGCACTTGCCCGAGCTTGCATCTGGGCCGTTTTATCCTCGGCGCGTGAAATCGCCAGCCCAACATCGCCGAGCTCCGATGAGATGCCTGCGTAGGCCTCGTTGATTTTCGTCTGGGCCTCGGCCGCGGAGTAAGTTGCCTTGATCGTCTCCTTCTTGGTACGGAAGGCCTCGACCTTGGCCTGCAACTGCTGCGAGGCCGTGATGAGTTTCTCTTCTTGTGCTTGAAGGGCTGCAAGCTGGGTCTGGAGGTCGGCGACCTGCTGGTGAAGGCCACTGCTTCGGGTCAGCGCCTCACGTGCGAGGTCCTCTCGTCCGCCTGCGAGCGCAGCACGAGCCTGCTGCTCAAGCTTGGACCCCTGCTGATCAAGGCTCTGGATCTGCAGCTCGATGCGCTTGCGACTCGTCGCGACGTCAGCGACCCCCCGGCGCACCTGCTGGAGCAATGCCAGCTGCTTTTCGTACGAATAGTCGAGGGTCTCCCGAGGATCCTCAGCCTTATCGAGGGCCTTGCTCGCCTTCGACTTGAAGATCATGCTCGCCCGTTGCCACAGTCCCATTACTGCTCTCCCTCATCCGAAACGTGATTCACCACAATAGGACGTTGCATGAGGCTGGCGCGAGCCGCCGTGACGGGCGGTAGGCTCAATCCGTGTTCGGACGCCGCGATCAGCCCCCCGCCCCAGATCCTTCCACCCTTCTGCCCGCTGACGGCGAGGCTGGCAAGGGTCGCCCGACTCCGTCGCGTCGTGAGGCCGAGGCCGCTCGCAAGCAGCAGATCAAGATCCCTAAGGATCCGAAGGCAGCGAAGAAGGCCGCCCGTGAGCGCGACCGAGAGGCCAGAGCCCGCCAACGACAAGGGATGATGGCCGGCGACGAGCGCTATATGCCGATTCGCGATCAGGGTGCCGCCCGCTCATTCACCCGCGATTTCGTTGATGCTCGGTTCACCCTCGCCGAGGTCTTCATCTTCGTCGCTGTGGGCGTGCTGCTCCTCGGGTTCATCAAGCAGCAGACCGTGCAAACCTGGGTCTCGATCGGCTTCTTCGCATTCACCGCCATGATTGCGGTCGACATGATCGTCCTGCTTGTGCAGCTGAGTACCCGGGCGAAGAAGCAGTTCCCCGATCCCAAAGATCGCAAGGGCATTCTGCTTTACGGAGCGCTGCGGACCCTTCAGTTGCGCAGGCTGCGACTGCCACCGCCGCGGGTGAAGCGCGGCGGCGCCCCAAAAACCTAACCCCCATACCGTTTGTCCCATGAACTGGGAGATCTGGAGGAATTTCGGCGGATTCAGCCCGGATTCTGCTCGATGTCCCGGATGATGGATGAAATGGCTTGGGGGTGGCGCTCCGGGGTGGCGCTCCGGGGTGGCGCTCCGGGGTGGCTAGGGCTCTTGCAGGCTCATCGGGCCGTACACGACGCGGTCGCCCTCGAGCAGGGTCACCTGATCTATGCCTGCGTCAAGCAAATCACGCCACGACTCGCCTATCCACGACTCGGCCTCCGACTGCGACGGAAAACCACCCGACACCACGGTGTCCGGAAGTTCTACGACGACCGTGCCGTCCGCCTTCTCATAACGCCAGTTCCACTGCATGTCATCTCCTTCTCGGGTGGGTCACAAGTTCGGGCGAGCCTAGGGCCGGGTGAGTCCGAAATTTCGGTACTCCATTTGCGAAGAATATGTGTCACGCGGCGACGACGCAGGATCGGTCGCCCACGGATCCAACCTCGAACCTTTGACATCGCGTGCCAAACGTGGTCTGATCACGTCACAACTTCATCCACGCGATCGAAATCAGGGGAAGCCGGTGCGAATCCGGCGCTGTCCCGCAACCGTGAGCCCGCAAGGGCAAGTCGGATTACCTGACGAACGCGAGCGGCTCCATCCGTCGAGGTAACGGTGCGGAGCCCGGGTCACCCCCGGTCTCCCTTGTATGCGGTCATTGGCGTCTTCGCCG
>CAMDKQ010000157.1 GCA_945901095.1 Bifidobacterium breve | reverse complement strand
GATGGTGGCGGTGACCCACTTCTCACTGTGGGTGTCGGCCAGCGCTGCCGCTGCGGCCTGCTCGACGGCGGCGCGGGTTTTCAGGCGGTTGCGGGTCCTGGCGAGTGTGAGGTTGAGGGCGTCGATCGCGGCGATACCGGCCTCGGTGCGCGCCATCCTGCTGGCGGCGTCGCGGCCGGCCTTGGCGGTCGAGTGGACCCAGACGACGCTGTAGCCCTCCGCTGACGGCGCCTGTGCCGGGGTCGTGCAGTAGACCTCGCCTGGTTCGCCCTGCCGCGGGCCGGGGGTTTGGGCGGCTTCGGTCCAGACCGGGGTGTGGGTCGCCAGCCAGTCCCGGAACGCGGCGTCTCATGCGGGAGCGGGGCATCACGGTGACGAACCGGCCACCACGGCCGGCGATGGGCCCCATCGCCTGGCGGGATAAAGTTTCCGCCGTCGCCTGAGGACACTCGGCGCACTCGTTGACGAGTCGTCAGGCACGCCTTGTCGCCACTGTCAGCGAGCACGCAGGCACGCTTGTTGCCCCGGCTACGTGAGCAGGCTCGGTGAACTGGGTCGCCTCGTAGGGCGGGCTCGGATGGTGGCTAGCACCCCACTCCTGGTCGGTGCTCCGCCAAAGGGGAGTCCTCGTGCTTGCGCGGCGTGCTTGGCGGTGACAGCATCCGTTTTCGTGAGGGCGACGAGGATTCGATGAGGGGAGCCATTCGATGCGTTCAATGAAGAGGGTTTCGACCCTGGCAATCAGTCTCGCTGCGGCGGGGGTGCTGTTCCTCGCTGGGTGCGGTGGTTCCGGTAGTGCGACCGCAGAGTCGGGGTGGAATCCGCCGAGGCCATCTGGTGTCCCGGATGAGCAGTGGGCGACGGTCGTTGACCCGGCGTCGCTGCCGCAGGAGGAACTCGGGGGTGGGTATTGCCAAATGGTGAAGCCCGCGCCGGTCGAGGTTGATGCGACGGCATTGGAGTATCCGGGGGCAACAGTTGAGGAGTTCAACGCGTACTACGACTATGTCATCGCGTATGTCGCGCCGTTGTGTGCGGCCCTGCCCGCCGCGTCGCAGGCCGCCGGTGCGGGCACGTCGTCGTCCGCACCGGTCAAGGGCCTCGGCGGTAGGCGCGGAGGTTTTGGCTGAGGCCGGAATCGGCCGACGTTGATGCGACGGTGCTGGAGTATCCCCGTGCGACGGTCGCGGAGTTCAACGCGTTCTACGACCTCGTCATTGCGTACGTCGCGGCGTTGTGTGCTGGCCTGCCGACGGAGACCGGCGCAAAGGGCCCAGCGGCGTGTCTCCGAACTCATGCGGTGAGCCAAAGAATGATTGAGGCGAGGACCATTCCGCCGCGGTAGATGAATGCGTGCTTGTCGTATCGGGTCGCGAGTCCGCGCCAGTTCTTGATTTTGTTGAAGGCTCGTTCGACGACGTTGCGGTTCCTGTAGTCCTCGGCGTCGAAGCCGACCGGCCGGCCGCCGCGTGAACCTTCGTTCTTGCGGTTGGCTCGCTGGTCGGTTTTCTCCGGGAGCACCACCTCGCCGATGGAGCCCTCGCTGAGGTTGCGACGAGGCACGGGCTGGACCGTGCCAGGTCGGCCGGTAGCACCTGTGATGGAGGGTCCCGGCTCTCTTGGTGGAAACGAGTGCGGATCTGCCGGACCATCTGCGCATGCCAGCGGAATCGCGTCTGGCTGATGACTGCTTGGGTCAAGGCAAGAGGGATCCTTTTGTGGGGGTAATCGGCAGGTTCTTGATCGTGTCACTCGTACGCCAGGTCACGCGCTTTGGCCGCGCCGAGGGGTTGGTGCCACAGTCAGGAGTTCTTGGACGTGACAACGGTCGCCGACATCGAGAAATGGCAGCCATGCGCTCACGACGAGGCGCCAATAGCGGCTTGCTTGCCGCCTTGGGCACGTTCCTGATTGGCGGATGCAGCGGTTGTTCGACCGCGTCAGTTCCATCCGCGGCAGTACCGTCCGCCTCATGAGCAGGGAATCCTCCGCGGCCGACCGGCGTCACGGGCGCGCTTTGGGTAGAAGACACCCGAGATCCGTCGGACGAGTCAACTGCGGTGCTCGCCAGCAGTTTCTGCGACAACCTCACCCACTGCACTGGGACTGACATCGATGATTTTCCCATGCCACTGCGGGTTCTACGCGTGAAGCGTGGAACGGGTGGGTCGATTATTCGGTTGCCTTCGTCACGCCGCCTTGCGCGAAACTGCAACAGCGCGTTCGAGCGGCCGGCGAATGAAGGGGTGTCGCGGTGGGGTCCACATGGTCGTTCGCAGTCATTCCAGTGAGGAGAGTCTCGCCGTTGCTCTCACGCTGGAAAGCTCGTACTGCGGGGCGATCCGAAGGGTGCCGACATTTGGCCTTGCTGGCTGGCGTTGCCTGTGGATGAAGGGGGATAACCCCCCTCTTGTCGTTCAGCGCCCCCACGTGGCGACCCGGAGTGCTTGCAGTCGCGCTGGCAGGTGGAAACGCTTCTCCCGTCGAGCGCACGAGCGGTCGAACTGAGTGCACGCATGAGCTTGGAGTGTCCATGAGCATTGTCGACCCGGCCCAGCCGGTCCCGCCAAAGAAGAAGAACAAGGCCGTCATCATCGTGGCGATCATCGCCGGTGTAGTCCTCGTGCTTTTCGGTGGTTGCAGTTACCTCGTCAATTCTGTCTTCAACAAGGCAAGCGATGCGGTGGCAAATATTGACCTCGGAGCCCTCCTCGTCAATCCGGAGGCAAATTCGCAGACCGGCCTCCCGGATGGCTCCTACACGATGTCGAAAGACTCCTCCGTCATCAACGACAACACCTGCGGCATCTATGGCACCGTGACCGAAGGCGCTGATGCAGCAACGGTCGGCACTTCTGTCAGTCTTTACGCCGAGGGTGCCCAGTGCGAGAGCCTTGACTCGAAGATGTCAGTGGACTTCACGGTGACCGCGGGCGTAGCGGCGATCGATAGTCTCAACGACAGTCTCAACTAGTTCTTGCGAGTGCTCGCCGAAAGGCTGACGAGCAGTGAGGCGCCCTGGCCATGATGGTCGGGGCGCCTTCGCGTTGTCGGCGAGAGGAGAGACCGTTTTGAGCGCCTCAGAGGGCGGAGATCCCTCGTTCGCAAGTTGGTGTCTAAGATTCCGTGGTCGCAGTGGGTCGGGCTGATCGAGTCATTCACCAACTCCGGCCACCGGGACAGGAAGCCGAAGGTGCTCGAGACGATGCTGCGGATGTACATTCTGCAGGCGTGGTTCTCGCTGCCGATGAGGACGTCGAGGACGTGGTCTACGCCTCGTACGCGATGCGCCGGTTCCATGGGCTGGACTTGATGATCGAGCAGGTCCCCGACGTCACCACGTTTTTGTTCTACCGGAACCTGCTGGAGAAGCACGAACTCGGCAGGAAGCTCATTTGGAACTCCCCAAGCCGACTTGATGTTCGTCGAGTGGTCGAGCGTGTTTTCGCCGTCGACCAGAACTTCAACCGCAACATCGGTTGGACGGCCGAGATTGACGTCTCCTCGGATCGAACCTCAGACATTCCTGGCCCTGAGCGTCATGGCCCTGGCGGTGGCCGCGGTGCCGGAGATTAGAACGCAGATCTCCAGGAGTCCATGGACCGACAGCCCGAAGGGGTTCGATGGCCTGGCGTACCTGCTGCACAGAAGGCACTTGGTGGAATCCCGTTCGTCTTCGACTCGCCCGTGTGTCACTGGCCTGAACCTAGGCTCTGGCCAACGAGAACATGCCCGCGCACTACGGGCTCGAGAAGACGGTGACGTGGTGAAGCGACGTGAACACCGGTGAGTGCGGCACCGGGAAGACCTGGCCGTTCTGGGTATCCAAGGCTCCCGAACTGTGGGGCATGACGAGCGAGCATATGCTGGAGGTCCTCAACTCGTACATCGCTCAACAGTTGTCGGGTCCGTAGCGCGTTACCCGCAATACCTGATGTTTCCGAACGTCGGCCGTGGAAGAGGATTGGCCTTCTGGAACGTCATCGAGCATCCAGTGAGCCACCTCTACGGGGTCAGCGATCCGCAGACGAAAGCAGTATCGGACAAAGGCCGGGTGGCCCGTAGCCCATGGGGCGGTGCGCTGCCGTCGGATCACGATGCTCGCGGTCAGGTCGGGGCTCGCGGTCAGGTCGGGCTTCAGTCCGCGCATCGACCGCAGCCGGGCCTTCAACCGTCCGTAATCACCGCGGCCAGCGCGCGATGCGAGGCCAGAGCGGCGGTGAAGGATCGGCGCGCGATCTCGGCGGCGCAAGAGGAGGGCTACTCGAGACCGACGAGATGCTCGACAGGTCAGCGATTTAATCCGGCTCGGGCCAATCGCGTGTCGCGGCTTGTCCGTGAAGAGTTCTACTGATTGCGTAAATGCACGGTTGGCACCCACCTATATGCTTGGGATTCTTTACGGGGACTCGGTCGGGGATCTTCCGTCATGATTCGCTACGGAACAGGAGGCTCCACATGACCAATAGTCATCGAGATCAACCCAGAAAACGGATGCCAATGGATGGGAATTCATTGGCCGTGAGAGCCCCCTGGCACCACTCTGGTACGCGCATCGCGTTGGCGGCAACGCTGGTCGCGGGGCTAGTTCTGATGACTGCGCCTATTGGTTCAGCGACTGCGAGCCCAGTTGGGGCATTCGGTTTGTTTGACACTCCGGATACCAGTTCCGCGCCAGAGGACATCGCCAAGGGCAGCGATGGGAACATGTGGTTTACCGAGCGCGTCGGCAACCGAATCAGTCGCATCACTCCGGCGGGCGTCATCACGGAGTTCGCTGTCCCAACCGCAGCCTCATTGCCCGCCGGAATAACCCTTGGCCCCGATGGCAACATGTGGTTCACGGAGAGAGCGGGAAACAAGATCGCGCGGATCACTCCAAATGGTGTGGTCACCGAGTTTCAAATTCCGACGATCAACGCGACACCGCATGATTTGGCGGTAGGTTCAGATGGGAATTTGTGGTTCACGGAGTTCGACGGCGACAAGATCGGTCGGATCACCCCTGCTGGTGTGATCACCGAGTTCGCTCTTCCCAATCCGAGGTCTGGTCCGTACGGGATCGCCTTGGGCGCGGATGGCAACATGTGGTTCACCGAAGCCACGGGGGACAGGATCGGGCGGATTACTCCTGCTGGCGTTATCACCGAATTTGCTGATCCCAGTCCGAATGAAAACCCGCATGGCATCACGCTTGGGCCAGATGGGAATATGTGGTTCACCCAATACGAGGCAAGCAAAATTGGGAAGATCACGCCGACGGGAGTGATCACCGAATACGCACTTCCCAAGGCTGGGGATCGACCCGCATCGATTGCAGCTTCAAGCGACGGAAGTTTGTGGTTCACCGAATTTTCGGGAGCAAGAATTGGGAGGATCACGACAGGCGGAGTAATCACCGAGTACGCGACTCCGACGAAAGCCTCGGCCCCTTACGGCATTGCCCAGGGTGCGGACGGAAGCATGTGGTTTACCGAGTGGTCTGCTGGAAAAATCGGGCGAATCACGTCGTCTGGGAGCATCACGGAATATGCCACCTCAAAGGTTGGCGCTGGTCCCGTTGGAATCATCTCTGACGGTGACGGAAACATCTGGTTCGCCAATTCCGCTGCCAATAAGGTAAGCAGAATCACGCCTGCCGGGGTGGTGACAGAATTTGTCACAGATGGTGAGGACGACGTCCCCTACGGAATTGCCGCTGGTCCTACGGGAGACCTCTGGTTCACTTCCTACAAGGGCAACAGAATCGGACGAATGACGACCACAGGTGATGTGGAGAGTTTTCCAGTTCCCACGCCCGCCGCTGTTCCCTCTGGTATCGCAGCAGGGCCGGATGGGTACATGTGGTTCGTTGAGACAAAGGGAAACAAGATTGGTCGAATTTCGTCGACAGGTGTGATCACCGAGTATCCGGTGCCCACGGCGGCCTCTAATCCGGTTGGGATCGCAGCTGGACCGGACGGGAACATGTGGTTTACCGAGCAGAACGGCAACAAGATCGGCAAGATCACTCCCGCGGGAGTCATCACTGAGTACGCGCTTCCTGCGTACGCTTATCCCATTGGGATCGCAGCAGGCCCAGATGGGAACATGTGGTTCACCGAGTACGTGGGCAACAGGATTGGCTCGATCACGCCTTCCGGAGTGGTCACCGAGTACAAGATCCCCACGGCGAAGGCGGGCGCTTCAGCTATCGCGGCTGGGCCAGACGGGAACATGTGGTTCACCGAACTGACGGGGAACAAGATGGGTTCAATCACCACCGCTGGGGTCATCACCGAATATGCGATACCGCTGGCGAACGCAAGCCCAACAGCCATCACAGCGGGCGCTGATGGAAACATGTGGTTTACCGCGAAGTCGAAGATCGGATTCATCGGAACTGGTCGCGGGGCTTCCCTGACAGCCACTGTTTCCGGCGGCGACACGGACATGTCTCGCCTGACATGCACCTACGCGAACACGACGTCATGGTCGTCGAGCGGAGTGGCGTATCAATGGCGTAGGAATGGTTCGCCCATCGATGGGGCTACCGATCGGACCTACACAGTGCAGTCCAACGATGCGGGGTCCAAGATCTCGTGTCGAGCGTCGGTCACCTTCAAACCGGCGATGTCGCAGCAAAGTGTCACATCGGTTCCAGTTCTCATCAAGGAGTAACGGGAACCAATAGATCGAATCGCTCGTTGACAAGCATCCTCCAATACCCCAGTGGTGTTGGGGGATGCTTGTTCTCCACCCGGGTGGAACAAGAGCGTGGTCACCGAGCACGTCTGAAGCCCCGGATCGGTCACAGGCCTCAGGAATTGCAGCCGCTTCGTGCTCGGCCAAACGCTCGTCGGATCGCCCTCGAGACCTGCTCCTCAAAGGTTTGACCGTGGGTCCAAGGGGGCTCTTGTTCATCTGGCTCGGGTGGTGGACCCATCGGCACATCAGGAGGATCGTTGCCGGGTCGGCGATCATCATGGTGCTGACCGCGATCATCGGCTTCAGAGTCTTTCCGCGCCTTGGCGGCGAGGGCTTCAATGGCCCGGCCTCACGCTTCGGGTAGATGGCACAGATTCTCGAGCAGCAGTTCGGATCGCCCGATTCGGACGCTGCGATTCAAGCAGGTTCCGCGCTCGCGGAGGCCGTGGCATCCGATCCCGGGGTCCCGCGTGCGACGGACTGCTAGGGGGTCCGGGGCAGAATTCTCGGCAGTTCCGACTCACGCGGGGGACTGATTCCTGTGACCTTCGACCCGTCGACCGAGATTTCCCCGAGGGAGATTGCCGATGCAGTCAAGCACACGGTAGGCGTGCAAGAGTTTGGCTCCACTGCCGTTCATAGCGGCGGTGGTGCTGCGATTCCTAAAGCCATCAATACCCGATCAGCAAAGATCTGGGGGACAGACGGATGAGCGGCGCCGAGTCGATGGCAGGGATCGCGAGGGCCAACGTCGCG
>CAMDKQ010000156.1 GCA_945901095.1 Bifidobacterium breve | reverse complement strand
TCTCACTCGCCGAGAACGTCTTCGTCGGACGTCAGCCGACAACCGGCGGGCGCGTCGACTGGCGGGGCATGGTGTCGCAGACCCAGGGTCTGTTCGACGGACTTGGCATCGACCTCAATCCGTTGCGACCGGCCCGCGGGCTCTCGATCGCGGACCAGCAGATGGTCGAGATCGTAAAGGCGCTGTCGATCGATGCATCCCTCATCATTATGGACGAGCCCAGCGCGGCGCTCTCCGCAGCCGAGGTGGCACAACTCATGACTGTCGCCCGCAGGCTCAAGGATCAGGGCAGGGGGGTCGTCTACATCAGCCATCGGCTGGACGAGGTCACGGAACTCTGCGACTCGGTGACCGTCATGCGCGACGGCGCGACCGTCGCTACCGCGGCAGTGGCGCAGATCGACACGACGCAGATCGTGCGCTGGATGGTGGGCCGGGAGATCACCGAGATGTTCCCGAAGTTCGACGCGGAAGTCGGCGATGTCGTGCTTTCGGTCAAGGGTCTTACTCGAGCAGGCGTCTTTCACGACATCTCATTCGACGTTCGCCGGGGCGAGATCGTCGCGCTCGCAGGTCTCGTGGGGGCCGGCCGCTCGGAGGTCGTTCGAGCGATATTCGGCATCGACCACCATGACTCCGGGACCGTCAGCGTCTCGGGGAGCGTGCTCCGAAACGGGTCGCCGAGCGCGGCCATGAGCGCTGGCGTCGCACTTGTCCCGGAGGATCGCCGGCTGCAGGGCCTGTTCATGCCCGCTGCGATTTCGCGGAACATCGCCATGACCGTGCTCGCGCGACTCCGGTCACGACTGCTGCTGCGAGGCATTTCCGAGCGGCGCGTGGCGACCGACTGGGCGGGCCGGCTCCAACTGAAGTATGCGAACATCGAGGACCCGGTCGAGCGGTTGTCCGGAGGCAACCAGCAGAAGGTGGTGCTGGCTAAGTGGCTTGCGACCGATCCCGCTTTGCTTATCGTCGATGAGCCGACGCGTGGCATCGACGTCGGGACGAAGGCCGAGGTGCACCGACTCCTCTCCGAGCAAGCCGTTCGCGGCCTTGCCGTACTCATGGTCTCGTCAGACCTTCCCGAGGTGCTCGGCATGGCCGATCGCGTTCTCGTCATGCGCGAGGGACGACTCGTGGCCGAGATCGCGAGAGCGGATGCCACGCAGGAGTCGGTCATGACCGCGGCGACGATCTCCGGAGCCTTGGCATGACCGGGCGCAACGTCGCATCGACGGCGCTGAAGGCTCGCGAGTTCCCGATCCTCGTCGCCCTCGCGGCGGTTGTTGTCACCACTGGCCTCGTCAATCCCACCTTCGCCTCGAGCGAGGGCATCAGCGCCATCCTCATCGAGTCCTCGGTCATCGGCCTGCTCGCGGCTTCGCAGTCGATGCTCATCATCATGCGGCAGATCGACCTCTCGGTCGGATCGACGACCGGTCTCGTCGCCTTCCTTGTCGGGCAGAATGCGGCGGCGAACATCGGGGTGCCGTTCACGATCTCAGTCGTTGTCGGAATGGCCGTGGGTTTCGCCGTGGGGATCGTGAACGGATTCTTCATCGCCTACCTGGGCCTGCCCTCGTTGGTTGTCACCATCGCCATGCTCTACGTTGTCCGGGGCGTTTTCAGCCAGCTCGCTGGCGGGGAGACCATCACGGCGGACCAGGTGCCGGCGCCATTAGTCGAGCTCGGCTCAGGCTCCATATTCGGAGTCCCGTACCTCTTTGTCTGCGCACTCATCGGAGCCATCTCGGTCACACTGCTGCTTCGCTATTCCCGGTGGGGTCGGGATTTGTATGCGATCGGCTCCAATCCGGAGGCTGCACTCCGGGTGGGTATACCGGTGGCGCGGCGCACCTTCGTGGCATTCGCACTGAGCGGGATCTTCACCGGAGTCGCCGGGCTCCTGCTGCTCGGACGTTTCTCATTCGCTGACGCGACCAGCGGCCTAGGTATCGAGCTCTATGTCATCGCCGCTTGCGTCATCGGCGGGGTTGCCATTGCGGGCGGAGTCGGCACCGCAATGGGAGCACTCATCGGCGCCGTGCTCCTCCAGACGATCACGTTCGCCCTCGGTGCACTGGGCGTCTCGCAGTTCTGGCAGCAGGCGGTGGCGGGAGCCCTCCTCGTCCTCGCGATCACCTTCGACCGTGTTGTTGCGGTGCGCAGCGCACGTCGCGTGGTCCGCCAAGTGGAGGTTCTCGCATGATGGCGTTGCAGCGGTTGCGATTGACGGCATGGGACCGAGGGATCGTCCTCCTCCTCATCCTCACCCTCCTCTTCGGAGGGATGTTCAGCGAGCTGTTCATGGCCGGCGACAACCTCAACTTCGTCATCTCGGATGTCTCCGAGGTCCTGCTCATCGCCTTCCCCATGGCACTGCTCATCATCGTCCGGGACATCGACCTGTCCGTGGCCTCCTCGCTGACGCTCGCATCGGCGGTCATCGGCATCACGTACGAGGCGACGCTCTCGATGCCGATCGCAGTCGTCGCCGGGCTCGCCACCGGATCCCTGTGCGGACTCGTCAACGGTCTACTCGTCACGAAGCTCGGCCTGTCGTCTCTGGCCGTGACGATCGGCACCCTGGCGCTGTACCGGGGACTGTGCTTCGTGCTCCTCGGCGACATGCCGATCTCGAGCTTCCCGATGGAGTGGACCGACCTGGCCTTCTACCCGATCGGCAGCACCTTCCTGCCGTGGTCCGTCGTGCTCCTCGCGCTCTTTGGTGCCCTGTTCTGGTACCTGCTGCACGGCACCCGATTCGGCCGCTGGTGCTATGCGATCGGACAGGGTGAGGAGGCGGCCGCCTACTCCGGGATCCCGGTCGATCGAGTCCGGCTCCTCCTGTTCGTCATGACCGGCTTCATGGCGGGGCTGGCCGGGCTCGTCTACACGCTGCGCTTCGCATCGGCATCACCCGACGGCGCCATGGGGTACGAGCTCATCGTCATCGCAGCGGTTCTCTTCGGTGGGGTGGCCATCGCCGGGGGCATCGGAACGATGTGGGGCGTCATCGCTGCGGTCCTTGTCTGGGGCGCGAGCCGGTCACTCCTGCAGTTGGCCGGTTTCGATGCCAATGCGCTCGTCATCGTGAGCGGGCTGCTCCTTCTCGTCTCCGTCGCAATTCCGCAGTTGATCTCGCGCCTTCGCGAGCAACTCGGCCACAGGTCTCCTCGCGGTGGCAATCCCACCCGAGGCGAAGCCTCGCTGCCTTCAGGCAATGAGGTTGTTCATCCAAGCCCCGCGGGCGCGGGACATGATCAAGGGAGCAACTGAGGATGGTCAAAACATCACTCGCCACGAAGGCGGTGGCAGTCACGCTCGGCGTGCTCGTCATTGCCGGGCTCACGGCGATGCCTGCGCAGGCAGCACCGAAGTCTGGGCTGAAGATTGCCATCATTCCGAAGGCGATCAACAACGGGTACTTCACCGCATGGAACAAGGGTGCCCAGAAGGCGTGCAAGGAGATTAGCGCCACATGTAAGTACATGGGCCCGACAACGGCCACCGGCCCGGCTCAGGTTGCCTTCATCAATCAGGCTATCCAGCAGGGTTACAACGCGATCGTCATCTCTGCGGCGGACCAGAACGCCATCACCCCCGCCCTGAAGAAGGCAATCGCCCGGAAGATCTGCATCGTCACCTCTGATGCCGACATCACCGACACGAAGTCACGAACGGTTGCGGTGCTACCTGCATCCTCCGAGCGCATCGGCGCGGCCGAGGTTGACTGGATCGCGGCGCAGATCGGCAACAAGGGCAAGGTTGCGGTGCTCTCGGCCGCAGCGACGGCAGCGAACCAGAACGCCTGGATTGACGCCATGAAGCGGCAGCTTGCCGCGAAGTACCCGAACATCACCCTGGCAGGCGTCTACTACGGCGACGACGATGCAACGAAGTCGGCGCAGCAGTACGGCCAGATCCTGACGGAGCACCCCGACATCGCGGGCATCATTTCGCCCACGACGGTTGGTATCCGGGCCGCCGCGCAGGAGAAGAAGTCGAAGGGCTCAAAGGTTGCCATCACCGGACTCGGTCTCCCGAGCGAGATGGCGCCGTACGTTCTCGACGGCACCGTCAAGGAGTTCGGCCTGTGGAATCCGATCGACCTCGGCTATGTCGGCACTATGGCGGCTGCTGAGTGCGCCTCGGGCAACCTGAAGCAGGCCAACGGCGCCAAGTTCACCGCCGGCGGCAAGAGCTACACCCAGGGCGCGAACGGTGTCGTCTACCTCGGCGATCCGTACAAGTTCGACAGTTCAAACATCGTGGCCTTCTCGAAGATCTACTAGGAACAATCGCTCGCCTGAGCGGGTTCGAAGCGATGGTGGTGCGGCGTTGGCCGCACCACCATCGACTCGGGGAAGGAAGACGACATGCAGCGGGTCTCGTTCGTGCTCAAGGTTCGCGAGGAACGACTCGACGACTACATAGCTCGACATGAGCGCGTGTGGCCGGACATGCTCGATGCCCTGAGAGGGACAGGCTGGACGAACTACACGCTGTTCATCCGCCCCGACGGGATGCTCATCGGCTACTTCGAGACCGAGGATCTGCAGGCTGCTCTAGACGGCATGTCAAGCACCGAGGTCAATGCTCGATGGCAGGCTGAGATGGCACCGTTCTTCGAGTCGCTGGACGGCAAGAGACCTGACGAGGCCTTCGTTCCACTGACCGAGGTCTTTCACCTCGACTAAGCACGATCGTGATCGATGAAGAGGACGTGAAAAGCGTGGACACCACAACCGCCATGGATGCACTCCGGCAGCTCCAGATCGAGACCCCTTCCTGGGCCTACGGTAATTCTGGCACCAGGTTTAAGGTTTTCGCGCAGGCGGGCGTGCCGCGCGACCCCTACGAGAAGGTCGCCGACGCGGCAACTGTTCACCGGTTCACCGGGTCAGCGCCCTCGGTGGCGATCCACATCCCATGGGACAGGGTCGATGACTTCGCCCACCTCGCCGCGTTTGCGCGCGGTGAGGGCGTCAGCCTCGGGACCGTGAACTCCAACGTCTTCCAGGACGACGACTACATGCTCGGCAGCGTCACGAATCCCGACCCGCGCATCCGCCGGAAGGCGACCGACCACCTACTCGAATGCGTCGACATCATGGACGCAACCGGATCGAGCGACCTCAAACTCTGGTTCTCCGATGGCACGAACTACCCGGGTCAGGACGACATTCGACTCCGCCAGGACCGGCTTTATGAGGCATTGGCCGAGGTGTACGCCAGGCTCGGATCCGATCAGCGAATGCTGCTCGAATACAAACTCTTCGAGCCGGCGTTCTACACGATGGACGTGCCCGATTGGGGCGTGTCATTCGCACACTGTCTCAAGCTGGGCGATAAGGCGGTCGTGTGCGTCGACACCGGACACCACGCGCCCGGCACAAACATTGAGTTCATCGTCGCCTTCCTCCTGCGGGAGGGAAAGCTTGGTGCCTTCGACTTCAACTCGCGGTTCTACGCTGACGATGATCTCATGGCTGGCTCGGCCGACCCCTTTCAACTGTTTCGGATCATGCACGAGGTGGTGAAGGCTGGCGTCGTCAATGCGGGTTCCGGAGTCTCGTTCATGCTCGACCAGTGCCACAACATCGAGCCGAAGATCCCGGGGCAGATTCGATCGATCATGAACGTGCAGGAGGCGACGGCAAAGGCACTCATCGTCGACCAGCCGTCCCTGACCGCAGCACAACTAGCTGGCGACGTGCTCGGCGCGAATGGCGTCCTGATGGATGCTTACAACACCGATGTCCGCGATCTGGTCCGTGAATTGCGTGCCAGCATTGGCCTAGACCCCGAGCCGATGCAGGCCTACGCAGCCTCCGGTTACGCTCAGCGCATCAGCGACGAGCGCGTAGGCGGGTCGCAGGCGGGCTGGGGCGCCTAGCTCACCCGCTGACGTCCGACTCCGACGTCTGACAACGTCAGACTTCACAGAAGGTGACATGTTCACATGCCCAGCGTTCCTGCCGTACTTGACTTGATCGCCCGATCAAACCGACTCGGATCGGACCCCCGCAACACGAACTTTGCCGGCGGAAACACTTCGGCGAAGGGTGAGGCTGTCGATCCTGTGACCCAGACGCCAGTCGAGGTTATCTGGGTCAAGGGATCAGGCGGGGATCTCGGAACCTTGACCGAGGCGGGTCTTGCGGTGCTTCGACTCGACCGGGTGAGGGCACTCATCGACGTGTTCCCCGGTGTCGAGCGCGAGGATGAGATGGTCAACGCGTTCACGTTTTGCCTGCACGGCACGGGGGGTGCGGCCCCTTCCATCGACACCGCAATGCATGCTCTCGTCGGCGCGCCGCACGTCGACCACCTCCACCCAGACTCGGGCATCGCACTGGCCACCTCAGCCGATGGTGAAGCGCTGACCCGCGAGTGCTTCGGCGATCGAGTGGCATGGGTTCCGTGGCGTCGCCCAGGTTTTGCACTGGGCCTCGACATGGCTGCACTCAAGGAGACGAACCCGCAGGCGATCGGCTGCATCCTCGGCGGCCACGGCATCACCGCGTGGGGTGCGACCTCGCAGGAGTGCGAGGCGAACTCGTTGGAGATCATCCGTACGGCCGAGGCGTTCATCGCGAGCCGGGGTCGGCCCGACCCCTTCGGCGCAGTGCTCACCGGATTTGAGCCACTTCCACTCGAGGAGCGTCGGGCGCGCGCCGCTGCCCTCGCACCCGTCATCCGCGGGATCGCCTCAGCGGACCGTCCGATGGTCGGTCACTTCAACGACAGCGACATCGTCCTCGATTTCCTCTCAAGCGAGCGACACCCGGCATTGGCGGCCCTCGGTACCTCGTGCCCGGACCACTTTCTGCGTACCAAGGTGTGTCCGATGGTGCTCGACCTTCCGCCTACAGCGCCGATCGATGACGTCGTTGCGCGGCTTCACAAACTCCACGAGCGATACCGACTCGACTACGCCGCCTACTACGAGCGCTACGCCACCGCAGACAGCCCCGCGATGCGGGGTGCCGACCCGGCAATCGTTCTCATCCCCGGCATCGGCATGTTCTCGTTTGGACCCAATAAGCAGACGGCGCGGGTGGCGGGGGAGTTCTACGTCAACGCCATCAACGTCATGCGCGGGGCTGAGGCAATCTCGACCTACCAGCCGATCGATGAGATTGAGAAGTTCCGCATTGAGTACTGGGACCTCGAGGAGGCGAAGCTCCGCCGGCTCCCGAAGCCGAAGCGACTAGCCTCGCGCGTGGCAGTCGTCACGGGTGGCGCCAGTGGTATCGGCCGCGCGACGGTCGAGGCACTCGTGCGCGACGGTGCCGCCGTCGTGATCGCCGATCGGAATCTCCATGCGGCGCACGAGCTTGCTATCGCGCTTGGTGGGCCCGACATTGCCATCGCGGTTGAGGCCGATGTGACGAGCGAGGAGGCCATCAAGGCCATGATCGCCGACGCCTGCCTCGCCTTCGGCGGGGTGGACCTCATCGTGAACAACGCCGGGCT
>CAMDKQ010000155.1 GCA_945901095.1 Bifidobacterium breve | reverse complement strand
GTGCGCAGCCTGGGCGAGCCAGGTCGTGACGTCGTCCGCATCCAGCGGCTCGAACATCGCCTCTTGCTCGTCCGTGGGGGTCCACTGATCGACCCAGTCCCATGGGCGGCCCCTGTGTGCGCCCAGCCGTCGGGCCTCCCAGATGAGGTCAGTGTCGTTCTCCGCAGCGAGGATCCCTATCCGGTTGCGGACCGTGGCCAGCACGTCCGCGCTCAAGTCACCTGGGCACTCGCGCATGGTCAGCATGTTGGGGATTGATCCGACGAACACGTCCTCCAGGGCGTCCGGGAGTGCGGAGCGGAGGTCGTCGTCGGAGTCGCACCTCGCCAGCACCAAGTACCTCGGGGTGAAGGGGTGGCGCATGAACTCGACGAGGTAGCGGCCGTCGCCGTCCGGCCCGGAGCACAGCTCCAGTGTCGTGATCGTCGGTCCCATCGGGTTGAACCATGCCGTCGTCAGGAGTCTGCTGACCGGATGCAGCCACAGGACGGCACGGTCCGCGTGGTCTTCCTGAACGGTCGGCAGATTCGCGAGAAGGGCCTCCTGTCCGTGTCGCATGGCGCCGAGCGCTCGCTCCGCCGCCTCCTCGCGTGCATCCTGGCCGACTCGCTGGCCGCTGCGCATGCGCCCAAGGTCGTCGCTGGCCCGCACCGTGACTCCCACGGCATCGCTGAGCGTGGACGTGATGCACCACAGCAGTTGCGCATCGCGCGCATGGAAGCTGGGCAACTGCTCCATCCCACGCAGTTCCAAGCAGAGGGAGACCTGGGTGCCAGGGTCGCATCGCCAGGGAAGATGACCTCCGTGGTCCATGTCATGCCGAAGAGGCTTGAACGAAGGAAGCCGCATTTGACGACGTGCGATTCGCCGATACCACTGCTCGTGAGGGTCGTGATCCAGATGTCGCGGCCAGCTTGTCGCTCATCCACGCCGACAGCCTTGCCGCCTCCGATAGACGGACCACGTACCGGTCCCACCACCCGGCCGACATCACCCTGTATGCCCAGTGGTCGTGCACGTCGTGCTGCACGGTGTCCTTCAACGCGAACGGCGGCACCGGAACGATGGCGAGCCAGACCGCAAATGCAGGGACGGCGCTGACGGCGAATGCGTTCACCCCTGCCGCCGGCTTCACGTTCGATGGCTGGGCCACCTCAGCGAACGGGACCAACGCATACGCGAACGGCGCCCCGTACCCGTTCACCGCCAATGCGGCCCTGTACGCCCGGTGGGTGTGTAAGCCGTTCACGGTGACGGCTACTGCCAGGCGTCAGACGACTGGCAAGGTCGTAGTGAGATACACCTCGACTAGCGAGGTGCCGATGACCACGCTCATCGCAAAAAACTCGCCATACTCCGGGCTTACCAACTCGATCACTCGGTCGGAGAACGGCGGGCAGATCATCGTCAGTTTGCTGGACCCGAACAGGTTGTATTCGTGGACGGTGACGGGCACGAACACCGCAGGCTGCTCGGCCACCTCTCAGCCAACAACACCCAACGTGTAGATGTGGGTTTGGCACGGAGCCGTTCGGTCATGTCGACCGAGCATCCAGTGACACCTTGCCGTCAGGCGTGACCTCCGCGTGAACGTTAGGGCCGACTCGTCAATCGAGTCGGCCCCGCCGCACGTGTGGCGCATGTGAGAAGGCAGGTGAAGTCAGCAGATCCGACGGCCGCGTGACGCACTCGTCGGTGAAGCGGAGCATCCCCAGCCAGTGACCCGGCGGGCTGACATCCACGGTCAACCACGACCCACCGACTTTGCCGATAGGGCCCCGTTTGATAGTTGAGACCGTTTTGTCGAGTAGCCACTACGGCAACAGGTGGGGGGAAAGGCGGGACAAGTTGAGCATCGTCACTTCTCGTAGTTCTTGAGACGGTTGACTCTTCAAGATGTCCCGCTCATTCCCCCACTAGTTGCCGTAGTGGGTGGGGAAGGGGGGTCCGCGGACGGCGGCAGAGGCAGAGGCAGGGGTAGGTCGGTTATGTCTGTGCGTTCGAGAATGTATTGGTCCATTCCGGGCGTCACAAATTCAACGTTGCCATAGCCATTGGCGCGGATGACGCCGGCACCAATGAGACGTTGGCGGTACACGTTCGCGAACCCCGGGTCCACCCCCATTCGCGAGGCAATGCGCCCGGTACTCCGCGGGACTTCTTCCAAAGCCATTGCAAGGAGGTAGGTGCGGTCAATCTGTGACAGGCCTTCTAAGTCTGGACCGAGGATGTTGGCTCCCATGCGCCGCCTCGCTTTCGGCACCACCTCAATGACATCCTCAGCGGTGATGACTGCCTCAGTTGGTCGGTTCTTCCACATGAGGTCTCCAAGAAGCTGCACGAGGAACGCGTAGCCTTGTGCGGCGTCTAATGCGGCGGCCACAGCCGCATCAGTCACCTGACGGTGTGCACCTTCTATCGGCTCCCGGATGGCTCTGGCGGCCTCGGCGTCCGGGATGCGACCCAGTTCTCGCCAGTCTGCGCGGCGTAGAAACGTGGTGCTATCCCCTTTCAAGATGCCTTCCCTTGAAGAGGAGAGGGCAGCACCGGCGAACGCCACCTGCCTTTCTTCTCGGATGGCGTGCTGGACAACACTCGCCACTTCTACTAGTTCACTCATGTGGCGCGGATGAATTTCGTCGATGGTAAGCAGCAAACCTGAGTCCCGTTCCGCCAATGCATCAGTGATGGCATCCACCCAAGCCCTAAGGTCGCGGACGTTTTCTGGGGTGTTCTTCCAGGTCACACCACCCACGGCAGCAATACTGACGCCGGTGGTTCGGCGCCGCGGGGGGCTGTCGGCGATGCCCTCATACAGAGTGGGCAGTCTGTTCTCCACAAGACGCGATACAAGCCCAGGCGTGCACGTCTCGGCTACGATCACCCAGCCCTGCTCCCGTGCCGAGTTCTCCAAAGCGTTGAGGAGAACGGTCTTGCCAACGCCTCTCGACCCGGTGTAGAACGATACTCGGGCTGAGCTACCGGGACCGTCGGTGAGACCGTCTGCGAAGTCAGCTATGAGGTCCGCGCGGCCGGCAAGGACCGGGGGTGAGGAGCCAAAGCCGGGTCGGAACGGGCTGTTGGGTAGGGCAGCCATCATCGCAAACGCCTCCTTGGCGTGAGTCGTTTATAAGTCTTTATAGTCTTTATAGTCTTGAATTCGGCCACAGTCCACTACCGCTGAGGGCCACGTCCACCGTCCGTGCGGTCGGCCTCGTGACATTCGACTGATGCCGCAGTGCCTGCTCGGCCCTCACCGATAGGTGGGTTGTGCATGAAACAGCGGCCGTAAGCGCCCCGAGGGAGGAGCACCTTCCCCACCCCAGCAGCCGCTGGGAGTCCCGTGATTGCACCCGCTGTCGCTGAACAGTAGAAGTGCATGAGCAGCAGTGACCAGGCCCCGGGCTGAACCCGTTGATGAGCTTCCCGACAGCAACCTAATTGCGAAGAACTCCAACCTGTCGCCAGCAAAGGGCGCGAAGAACGACGAGTTCTACACGCAGTACCGTCTCAAGAACTACGAGAAGTGACGATGCTCAACTTGTCCCGCCTTTTCCCCCACCTGTTGCCGTAGTGGTCGAGGAGCGGGGGGGGCAAAATGAGGCTGATATCCCTTGGTCGGGTGCTCTGCACCTCACAAAACCGCACTTTTGTATCCCCCTCGCACACTTTCATCAGGTGGCGGTCCCGGACCACGGCTTGATCTTCTCCAGTTCGCCTCCGAGGTCTCGCAGCGCGACCTCGATGTCGTAGGCAGCCTGGGCCCGCAGCGAGTAGTCATCCGAGAGACAGAAGAATCGGCACAGCCGAAGATCCGTGCCCGCCGTGATCGCGCGCTGGCCGTTGACGATGTCACCGATCCGCGGCGCGGGGACACCGACCGTCTTCGCCAGTTCTCTTCCTCCTTCTTACTGTCTCGCGGGAGTCTCCCCATTAGGGGCGCTGCCACCATAGGACGTGATCCGCTCCCTGCCGAAGTGGGCCCAGTTCGGGTGGAGCCGTCAGCGGGAACGTCAACTCCTCATCGTCGGCCTCAAAAAACAGCAGTGCTGACACAACATCATCGATGTCGTCATCGATGGGACGGGTCTTCTTGCGCGGATGGTGCACCACGGCGTAGTAGTCCGCCGGCGACAGAGAGCCAGCGGTGAGCGGCAGCACGACGACCGACACATCAACCTCGCCGGCCAAGGTTGCTCGCTGACACGTGCCCGGCTTCGCCTCCGCCGATTCCCGAAGCACCAACGCGTCGCGCAGGCCAGCAACCTCTAGCGGTATCCGCTGCCTGTCCGCCTTGAAGAGTTCGACGTCGGCTCGGTCCGCCGCCGTCGGCCAGAGCATGCCGCTCTTCGAGCGCCGCACGACCTCCTTGTAGTCGTGGTTGGTCACCGCGCAGAGCCACACGATGTCGGCGCCTTCGTCGTACCAAGTGACAGCGCGCTTGGGGTCTTGCGCGTGTAGGTTCCACGTCGCTGGCTTCACACCCAAGGTGGGTTCCTGCCCGAAGGTTCGCGATCTGCGCTGCTCGACAAACTTGGCGATCACGTCATGCTCCATGGCGAGATCCGCAGCCGGTCTGCCCGCCAGCAGCCGAAAGGGCAGACCCAAGTCCTGCAGGGCCGCTCTGGTGACATGCAGGCTGTGGGTGTTCAGCGGCTCTCTTTCCGCGAGGTCCGCGCCTGCCGTGGCGCTGTCGGGTCAACTGCAGCGGCTCGACCGACGCGCCCTTGTTTGCCGCGCGCCGCTTCGGTCTCCAGTTCAGTTGTCTCCCCGGACGCTTGCGCGGATCGCACTGCCTCTCGAAGGGAAGCGCGGCGTTCGGCGCGAGTGCGAGTTGGTTCCTTCTCGACTGCGCCGGCGACGCGGTCCGCCTCGTCCACACGACGGTGCTGCGCTTCCCGCCAGGCCACAGCGGCCGACGCAGCCACCTTGCGATGCGTCCCGTTCTGCACTGCCACGGGCAGTTCACCGGTGTCCATCAGTTTGTAGACGAACGGGCGTGAGACACCCAGCAGGCCTGCAACGTCCTCGGGGCTGAGCAGGGAGTCCTCAGCGACGTAGCTGACGCGCCGGCCCTGCCCGAGGGTGTCCACGCTGTCATGGACGAACTGCAACACGCCCCTGCCCAGGTCCCACGACCGACCCTCGATGACAAGCGTTGCCTTGACGGTGCCCTCAAGTGCCCGGGTCAGCGCGGCACGGACGTCTGCCGCAGGTGCCTCGGCCGATTCCTCGTTGCCGGTCTCATGCACGCCGGGCAGGACGTCGTCCATCGTGTCGAGCCACTTGGTCGTCATGGCCACCCCCTTAATGTAATAACTGTAACGAGGGCGCCCGCGCCTTGTCAACGCAACCCAACGGGCACTGCCTCGTTGCGCGATCGTGGGGTGTGCTGGATCGTGCGTGAAGGCGGTCTCAAACAGATTGCGAGTTGGAGTTCATTGAATGCGGTCGCCAGTCGGAATACCGGCGACGCGTCGACGCCCAGTTCGTGGTGGCGCCGTCGCAGGTGTTGTATGGAGTGGGTCTCCATCGGAGTGCCGTGGGGCAGTGCAGCCGCGACCGCTCATGACCTGGAGTCGGTACAGGCTCAAGCGCGAGTATGAAGCCATCGGCAAATCGGGCATCGCAGGAGGCGTTTTGCTCTTCGTCACCTGTATCCCGTGTGGTCGCTATGGCGACTAGCGCAGTGGTCCGCATTCGGCCGATTACAGGTCATTAAGTGAGGCGAGCAACTCACTCAGCCTCGCGGGATCCACAATTTGACGCCGGGGGTGGACGCCGGGTGAGCCCTCGCCGTTGACTGTGAGCCTGGCTCCCGTGGCCAGTGAGTGGCAGATCGCTAGGCCGAGGCCCATCTTTGCCGCTTCCGCTCGTAGCTCGGGGAGAAGCTGCATGCAGGCCTCGACTTTGGCTCGTTCCGCAGGCAGCAGCGACGTGCCCTTGTCGGGTGCGTACACGATCAGCCATGAGTGCGTGCACTGCTGAAGTGCAGCCTGCGCCGCGGCCTCATAGAGGGAATCGCGCCCGAGGTCCCAGTACGCCTTGATTTCGAACGTGTGCACGTCGCGCCAGATGCCCAGGGATGGGTAGCTGCTGATCACGATCGAGGTCAGATCAGGTCGCGTGAACCTGCCCCGAGTCGACCGCGAACCTTGATCGGCCGTTCGATAGGTGAGAACCTGCTCATCGTCGTCCAGTTCGACTTGCAGGACGTCGAAGAGCAGAAGATCACGAACCTGCGCGCCGATTGCGCGATAGAGGGAGCGCTCACGGCCCACTCCCAGCTCTCCGCGGGTCGCGAGCTCGGCTGGGTCGTCGATGAGGAGAACCAGCCTGCCGCCGTATCCGCCGAGGATGCGCTTGACGATTCCGGCGGCGATGAGCGAGTCACGAACACGGGCGTATCGATTGACTTGACCCCATGCAAGGAGCTCCCGTAGGGCGCCGTTCCCGATCGGCTCGCCCAGGGTCATCGCCTGCACCATCGCGAGGGAGTCATCGTCGGGTACGTCGGTGATCGCAGCGGCAAGGGCCCCGTCTTCGGCCGGAGGCACCATGGCCCGTGGGTCGATCTCATCGAGCATTGAGGTATCGCCATCCGAAATGTTCGCCCCCGTCCGCAATCCCGGCCGTGGTGGCGGGATCGATGTCATTGGAAGGGTATCCATCTGCCGTGCAGGGCGACATGGCCGGGCGTGCTTGTCGGCGCAGCGCTGACCGGCAACTCGCATGAACGGAACCATTGTCGGACCCCTGCGGTTTGATGGAGCTATCGGCGGCAACGCCGCAATAAACGGGGGTACTGATGAGACGCTACTTTTCGTTCCTGCTGTCTGCGATCCTTGCAGTGAGCTTCGCGGCGCCTGCCGCCCATGGTGGGACCCCTGCGAAGCAGAGGGCCACCTGCGCGCCGCTCAAGGCTGCATTCCCCTTCGGAGTGGCGTCAACGGCCGCGGCGGCGGCATCAGCCGCTGCCCGAGGCTTCGCCCCTCCACAGGTGAGCAAGGCGATCTACGCGAAGAACTCAGTGCTCGACCGGGCGAAAACCGGGGCGATCTGCCTCGTGGCGGTGGCGCCCGTCCAGCGCGCGAATGCCACGGTGATCTTCAATGCCACGGCCACCCGGGATCCGGCAATCATCCTGGCCGCGCAGTCTGCGGCAGTGCCGGGCTCGCCGGCGTTCAACTACCTGTCGTACTTCTCCAAGGCCACCTCGGCGGGAAACTGGGCAACGTACGAATCGAAGGGCCTCGTGATTCCCACTCTCGCGCCGGGGGCGATCGCCTTTACCGGGGCGGGCGCACTGCCCGCGCAGGTCGCGACAGTGGTCGAGGCCGGCAGCGGCGCCGCGACCGCCTACACGATGCAATACGACCCGTACGGGAAGGTTCAGTCATGGAGCACGACCGTCGGACCCTTGGACGCGAGGCTGTTCGCGGCGAGCATCCCGGCCTCGGGCTATGGCATCACGATCACCCCATCGTGGGTCTACCGAACGAACA
>CAMDKQ010000154.1 GCA_945901095.1 Bifidobacterium breve | reverse complement strand
ATCGACGTCGTCCGCGAGGTCCTCCCGATGGTGCCGTTCTCCTGCGAGGAGGGCTACTGCGGATCGTGCGAGAGCGTCGTGCTGGAAGGCGTGCCCGACCACCGCGACAGCGTTCTCTCGGAAGCCGAACGCGAGTCCAACACCTGCATGATGATCTGCGTCGGTCGCTCGAAGACTCCGCACCTCGTTCTCGATCTGTAGTTCCGACCTCACCTCGCCTCAGGAGTGACCATGACCCTTGACAGCACGAGCCGCCCCACCGCCGGATTCACCCTCGCGGATCCGGCGTTCTGGCAGCGCGATGACATCGACGCGCAGTTCGCGCGACTGCGCGCGGACCTGCCGCTCACCTGGCACGAGGAGCCGGCCAGCGACTGGTTCCCCAACACGGGTCGAGGCTTCTGGGCGCTTGTTCGTCATGACGACGTGTGCACCGTCAGCAAGGACCAGGAGACGTTCACCTCCGGAGAGGGCACGGAGATCGTCGACCTCACGCCGGCGGAGCGGCACATATTCGGCGGCATGCTCAACATGAACGTCGACGAGCACGCGAAGTACCGCGCGATCGTCGCCCGCGTCCTCACTCCCCGCACGATCGAGGCGATGACGGAGGGCATCGACCGGCAGGCGGTGAAGGCGATCAACCGCGTCGTCGAGCGCGGTGAGTGCGACTTCGTGGCTGACATCGTCGGCGACTACCCCGCGCAGATCATCGGCGACCTGCTCAGCGTCCCGGTCGAGGACCGCCCGCGTCTCATCCACCTCACTGTCGCCGCCCTGTCTGCCTACGGAACAGCGGGTGCCTACCAGGCGTACCTGGAGATCATCGACTACGCCCACAGCCTGATCAGCCAGGTCCGCGAGTCCGGAGCCGAGGACAACTTCCTCGGCAAGCTCCTGGCGGCCGAGGTGGATGGCGAGCGCATGAGCGACCAGGAGATCGCCATCTTCTTCGCCCTGCTGCTCACGGCTGGCATCGAGACGACCGCAACCACTCTGGCCACAGGCTTCTACGCGCTGAGCCTGTACCCGGAGCAGCGCACGTACCTGCAGGAGAACTTCGACGAGGCTGCCCCCGTCGCCGTCGAGGAGCTGATCCGCTGGGTCACCCCCGTGCGCCACTTCCGCCGCACGGCGACACGAGACGTGGAGATGCACGGCCAGACCATCAAGGCAGGCGAGAAGGTCACCATCTGGTACGTCTCGGCGGACCGCGATGAGAACGTGTTCGCGGACCCCCAGGGCCTTGACCTACAGCGCTGGCCCAACCCGCACGTCGGCTTCGGGGGTGGCGGACCGCACTTCTGCCTCGGCGCGATGCTCGCCCGCAAGGAGGCGATCGTCTTCCTGCGGCGGCTGTTCCAGATACTCCCCGACATCGAGGTCACGGGAGCGCCGGACTTCGTGCACTCGAACTTCGTCAACGCGGTCGCGAACCTCCCCGTGAGGTTCACCCCGACTCAGCCCGTTTCGCTCTAACCCATCCACCCCTGCCTAGGAGAGATCACATGGCTTCACGCACGGTTGTCGTGACCGGCGGCTCGTCCGGCATCGGGGCGGCAGCCGTGGCCGCGTTCGAGGCGGCAGGCGACGAGGTGGTCGTGGTCGACAGGCAGGAGCCTTCGGGTGCTGCCGCGTTCGTCCTGTGCGACCTGTCGGACCCGCGATCGATCGACGCGGCCGCCGTTCAGCTGCCCGACCGGATCGACGTCCTGGTGAACTGCGCAGGTGTCTCGGGCCTTGCACCCATCCCGACGGTCATGGCCGTCAACTTCTACGGCCTGCGGCGACTGACCGAGGCCTTGGTCGCGCGCATCTCCGACGGCGGCTGCGTCGTGAGCGTCGCCTCGACCTCGGGCTGGTTCTGGCGCGATCACCTCGACGAGGTCGGCGCGGTTATCTCGGCCCGTACTGACGAGGAGACGGCAAGCGTCATCGACCGCTTCGTGCCGGACGGGTACACCGCCTATGCGCGAAGCAAGGAGGCGGTCGTGGTGTGGAGCGCCGTGGCCGCGCAAGAGCACCTCGGACGTGTGCGCTTCAACTCGGTGAGCCCCGGCCCCATCGAGACACCGCTGCTCGCGGACTTCTACGAGGCGATGGGCAACGCCGAGCTCGATCCCCTCACAACCCGCTCCGGTGGTCGCAACGGCAGGCCCGAGGAGATCGCCGCTGTGGTCCGGTTCCTGGCTTCGACGGACGCGCACTGGATCAACGGCACCGACGTACCCGTCGACCACGGGGCAGAGATGGCGGAGTTCCTCGCTGCGCGAGGCGTGATCCCGGCGCTGGAGAACGCATGAGCGTGGCCGTTGAGTCGGTTCCCACCTCGCTGTTCATCGGTGGCGAGTGGGTGGATCCCCTCGAGGAGCAGCGGTTCGAGGTCGACAACCCCGCCGATCGCAGCATCCTCGCGAGTGTCGCTGATGGTGGCGTGCCAGACGCACGCCGCGCCGCCGACGCCGCTGGCGCCGCACTGCCGGGGTGGCGGGCACTCGCCCCACGGCAGCGTGGCGAGATCCTGCGCGCCGTCTTCGAGGCGATGCATGAGAGGGCCGACCAGCTGGCGGATCTGATCGTCCTGGAGAACGGCAAGCCGCGCGTCGAAGCGGTGGCCGAGGTGCACTACGCCGCTGAGTTCTTCCGATGGTTCTCTGAGGAGGCAGTTCGCCTTCCCGGCTATCTGTCCACCGCACCGGTCACGGGCCGCCGCATCATGGAACTGTCCGAGCCGGTCGGTGTCGCCCTGCTGCTCGCACCCTGGAATCTGCCCGCGGCCATGATCACGCGCAAGATCGCACCCGCGCTGGCGGCCGGCTGCACGGTCGTCATCAAGCCCGCCAGCCAGACACCTCTCACAGCCCTTGCATTGGCGCAGATCATGCAGGAGTGCGGGGTACCCGCGGGTGTCGTGAACGTGATCACCACAACCCGCGATGCGAACGTCGTCAGTGACCTGATCGCCGCCGGACCCGTACGCGCCCTGTCCTTCACGGGCTCGACCCGCGTGGGCCGGCTCCTGCTTCGTCAGGCGTCCGAACGCGTGCTCAGGTGCTCCATGGAGCTGGGGGGAAATGCGCCGTTCATCGTTCTCGAGGATGCCGACATCGAGTTGGCCGTCGAGAACGCCATGGTCGCAAAGATGCGGCACAACGCCGAGGCGTGCACGGCGGCCAACCGCTTCCTCGTGCACGCCGACGTCAAGGAGCAGTTCACTGAGGCATTCGCCGCATCGATGTCTGGACTGCGCGTCGGCGATGGCATGGACCCGTCGACCCAGCTCGGGCCGATGGCAAGTGCCCTGGCCAGGGACGGGGTGGCGGAGAAGGTCGACGCGGCCGTGAGCGCGGGCGCTCGGGTACGCACGGGCGGCACCGCAGGCGACGACCGCGGCTACTTCTACCTGCCGACCGTCCTGGACGACGTGGCGGCCGACGATCCCCTCCTGCAGCAGGAGATCTTCGGGCCGGTGGCCCCCATCGTGGAATTCCGCACGGACGCCGAGGCCCTCATGCTGGCCAATGCCGTCGACGTCGGGTTGGGCTCGTACATCCACTCTCGCGACCTCGGTCGCGCCCTGCGGATGGCCGAGGGCCTGGAGGTGGGCATGGTCGGCATCAACACCGGCTTGTTCTCGGATCCGGCGGCACCGTTCGGCGGCGTGAAGGAGAGCGGGCTGGGACGCGAGGGCGGACGCCACGGCATCGGGGAGTTCCTGGAGACCAAGTACATCAACGTGGCATGGAGCGAGCAATGACGATCACCGACGCCCGCGAGCACCTCGATGACGCAGCCCGCGACTGGCTCGACAACGTCCACGGAACGGGCAGCGGTCCGACGTTCGAGGTGCTCGACCCGGGCACCGGCCGCATCCTCGCAGAGCTGTCGGCTGCGACTGAGTCGGACGTCAACCACGCTGTCGAGGCAGCGCGAGCCGCCTTCGAGGACGGCCGCTGGAGCGAGCGTGACGCCGATCACCGCGAAGAGGTCCTGCTGAGGCTCGCGCAACTCGTCGAGCGCGACTTCGAGCTGCTCGTCACGATCGAGGCGCTGGACACGGGCAAGCCACGCGCCGAGGCCTGGTACGACATCAAGGAAGTCATCGGCGTCCTGCGTTACTACGCCGGCTGGTGCACCAAGGCCACCGGCACGACCATCCCGGCACCTCGGCAGTACTTCGCGGTCACGCTTCGCGGCCCGGTGGGGGTGTGCGCGGCCATCACACCGTGGAACTACCCGTTGCCCATCCTCATGTACAAGCTGGCTCCGGCCCTCGCCTTCGGCAACTCGTTCATCGCCAAGCCCAGCGAGTTGGCGCCTCTGTCCGCGCTGCACTTCGTTCGACTGTGCGCTGAAGCAGGCGTGCCGGACGACGTCGTGACCGTCCTCACCGGTGCCGGATCGACCGGGGCGGCGCTGGCGGCCCACCCCGGCCTGGACAAGATCGCCTTCACCGGCTCGACCCGCACCGGGCGTGCGATTGCACACGCGGCAGCTGAGCGCCCCACGCGGGTGTCGCTGGAGCTCGGCGGCAAGAGCCCGAACATCGTGTTCGCCAGCGCTGACCTGGAGGCGGCAGCCGATGGAGTCGCGCTCGGGATCTGGACGAATGCGGGTCAGGTCTGCGTCGCCGGCAGCCGCCTCCTCGTGGAGCGCTCCATCCATGATCGATTCGTCGACCTCCTCGCCGAACGCACAGACGCGATGGTCCTGGGCCACTCACTGGACCCAGAGGCGCAGATAGGCCCGATGATCAGCGCGGCCCAGCGGACAAACGCGGAGAACGTCGTTGCGTCCGCTCTGGACGATGGTGCCGTTGCCGTGACGGGCGGGCGTGCCCTCGCAGGCCCGGGCTTCTTCCTGGAGCCGACGATGCTGACCGGGCTCGCCACGGACCATCCGGTGTCGCAGGAGGAGATCTTCGGTCCCGTCCTCGTCGTCGACACCTTCGACACCGAGCGTGAGGCCGTCGCGAAGGGGAACGCCACCGCCTACGGACTCGCCGCTGGCGTGTGGACGGGCCGCGCTGGCCAGGGTCAGCGGATGGCCCGCGGGCTGTCCTCGGGAACCGTATGGATCAACGCCTACGGCGTGTTCCATCCGACGCTGCCGTTCGGTGGGACCAAGGCATCGGGGTACGGCCGCGAGCTCGGCGAGTCCGCCGTCGAGGCGTACACCGAGATCACCACGGTGGTCGAGGACCTGTCGGCAGGAGAGGGAGACGACCATGACTGACGCGTTCCGCGTACCGCGAGTCAGCGCCAACGGCATCGTCGGGCAGGTCGCCACCACTGAGGTTCCTCGGTTCGCCGCGCCCGCCACGTTCGCATTGGTTCCCGACCTGGCCACGATGACCACTGCAGACGTGGCCGTGGTCGGCGTTCCCTTCGACTCGACCGTCAGCTACCGCAACGGCGCCCGATTCGGCCCGTCGCACATCCGCGCTGCATCGAGGCTCCTCCGGCCGTACAACCCCGAGGCGGACGCCTGGCCCTTCCTGGCGCAGCAGGTCGTGGACGTCGGCGATATCGCGTGCAATCCCTATGACATCGACGCAGCACTGAAGGCCATCGAGGGCGGCGTCCGCGACTGCTTGGACATCGCACCGCGCGTCCTCGTGCTCGGTGGCGACCACACCATCGCGCTCCCCACCCTTCGGGCACTCCACGCCAAGCACGGCCCGATCAGCGTGGTGCACTTCGACGCACACCTCGACACCTGGGACACGTACTTCGGGCAGCCCTACCTTCACGGCACGCCGTTCCGCCGGGCGTCCGAGGAAGGCCTGCTCGATCGCGAGGGCTGCATCCACGTGGGCATCCGGGGCGGCCTGTACGGCGCCGTCGACATGGTCGACGACCGTGCCCTCGGGTTCATGGCCGTGCGGTGCCACGAGATCCACCTGGATGGTCCTGCGACAGTCGTCGAGCGCATTCGCAGCCGTGTCGGCGACCGTCCGGTCTACGTCTCGGTGGACATCGACGTGCTCGACCCGGCATACGCCCCAGGGACCGGTACTCCCGAGTCCGGCGGCCTGGCAGCGTGGCAGCTCCTGTACATGCTCCGACAGTTGGCGGGACTGAACCTGGTGGGCGGCGACATCGTCGAGGTGGCCCCGCCCTACGACCACGCCGAGATCACCGGCATCGCCGCGGCGCACATCGGCTACGAGCTGCTCTCCGCGTGGGCTCCGCCGCTGGACGACTCCGCCCTCAAGACCCGGTAGAAGGGAACCCCCGAGACCGTGAGCGGCATCGAGGTCATCGACGACCACGGCACGGAATCGATCGACGCCGAGCACGCCACCGTTCTGGCGTCGCGTTTCGCTGGGTACCTCCGGCAGCTCGAGGTTCCTCCCGGCGGCAGGGTCGCCTTCCAGGCGCACAACTCCGTGCGGCTCGTCGTCGCGGTTCTCGGTTGCCTGAGGGCTGGCTACGTACCCGTCGTCATCAGTGACAAGCTGACCGCACGCGAGCGCGATGAGCTCACGGCCGATGTGACCCCGCGGCTGTTCGTCGACGATGCCCTCCTCGCCGGTGCCTTCGACGGTCCGTCGGCGCCGTTGACCGATCACTGGCAATGCCGGCCGATGCACTTCACGAGCGGAACGTCGGGGCGGCCGAAGGGCGTGTGGAGCGGCTGGCTCGACGACGAGGAGAGCCAGGCCCTCGTCGCGGAGGAGACGGATGCCTGGGCTCTCTCTGCCTCCGACCGCCACCTGGTGGTCGCACCCCTGAGCCACTCGGCTCCCCTGCGCTTCCCCTTGATGACACTCATGACCGGCGGCACCATCGTGGTCCCGTCCGCGTTCGATCCGCACGTCGTGTCACGGCTCATCAACAATGGCGAGGTCACGACCTCGTTCATGGCCCCCGCCCACCTGCAGCGCCTGCTCGAGACCGCACCGCCGGCCGACCCGCGCATGAGACTCGTGGCGCATGCAGGATCCGCCTGCCCCGACCACGTTCGCCGGCTGGCCCGCGCCACGTTCGGAGACGAAGCCCTTCGTGAGTTCTATGGATCCACCGAGGGGCAGTTCACCATCTGCACGCCGCAGGAGTTCGACGCGCACCCCGGCACGGTTGGGCAGGCCCGCCCCGGCCGCAGCCTTCGCGTCGACGATGACGGCCACATCTGGTGCCGAGTCCCACCGCACGCCCGCTTCGAGTACTGGGGAGACCCGCAGAAGACGGTCGAGACCTGGGACGAGGACTGGTTCACCGTCGGTGACCTCGGCGAACTCGACGATGACGGCTACCTGTACCTCAATGGCAGGCGCAGCGACCTCATCATCTCCGGAGGCGTCAACGTCTACCCAGCCGAGATCGAGCGCGTCGTTCTCGACCATCCCGAGGTCACCCAGGCGATCGCCTTCGGCATGGACGACGAGAGATGGGGTCAGCGCGTCTGCCTCGCGGTCGTCGGGTCCGCCTCGCAGGAGGCAGTCTCGGAGCACTGCCAATCCCTGCTGGCGCCCTACAAGCGCCCGAAGGACATCTACGTCGTGTCGGAGCTGCCACACACCCAC
>CAMDKQ010000153.1 GCA_945901095.1 Bifidobacterium breve | reverse complement strand
CAGGAGATGTCCTTGACGAACACATGGATGAGTTCGAGTTCCTCGCGCTCGGGGACCTCGGTGAGCTTGTCAGCGACGGTGGCGCGGAACTGCTCGAAGATGGCGGCGTGGCCGACCTCGGCAGCCTCCGTTGCGGAGGTGAACACGCCGATCCCTCGGATGATCTGGCGCTTTCGATCTGCAGTTACGAGGATGAGGTCCTCATTGGGGTTGACAAGGCCGAACTCGTCGGCGAACGCGATGTAATCGTCGAGGACCTCGTCGAAGAACTCGGGCTTCGTTCGCATGCTGTACTCGATCACTGCGGGCACGGTGTGCTCCTTCGATGGTGGGATAACTACACCTGAGTCTGCCCTACGAGTCGTGGGCGCGGGGACCGGCTGCCGCGGCCGACGTCCGCCGGAGCCACCACAGCCCGATGATTGGCAGGGCCAGCGGAATGAAGAGGTAGCCACTGCCGTAGGTCGACCAGACTGTCGCCCTCGGGAATGCGTCGGGGAACACCAAGCTCGCCGTCCCGACGACGATGACTCCCGAAAGTTCGAAGACCAAGGCCGCAGTCGCCACCCGCCGACTCGTGCGACCGGCCCGGGACAACGCAACCGTCGCGAAGATGTAGACGACCGCCGCGAGTAACGACAGCAGGTAGGCAACGGGAGCCTCGTCGAATCGGGTGAACAGTTGGACCGCTGACCGGGCTGTCGCTGCGACCGCAACTATCGCGTACACGACAACGAGCAGGCGGGCGCCACCCGTGGATCGCTCAGCCACCGCCGGTCCAGACCTGCTGGATTCGCGCAACGAGTACCGGCATAACGAGCCCGACGACAACAATGATCGCCGAGCCGATCCGGGTCCTATCGCCCCGGGTCCACCACCAGGAGCCGATCGGGATGACCGGGCTCAAGGCGAGGTATCCGACGAACTCGACTCGAGCGAAATCCCGATCGGAGCCGATCATCTGGACGATGCCGCCAATCGCGAGCAGGATGAACAGCGCAGCGATCACCAGCTGACTGGAATGCAAGGCCCGGCTCATCGGCCGGTTGAGCAGGAGATGAACAAGGGCCCACGCCGCCATCGCAAGGCTCGCGACGATGATGATGGTGGCGAACAGACCCGTCATGTCTCCATCCTCCCAGACTGGTCGCCAGAACACGCTGGGGATCACCGCATGCGAGACGCGGAATCCGCTACGTCACGTCAGCATCATCCGCGAGCAGCATCTGCGAAGCGATGACAAAGCGATAGCCGAGTTGCGGCCCAGGCACTCGGACGAGAACCCAGATGAGATCAAAGCGCTTCTCGGGCCACTCCTGTGGGATGTCGTTCAGGTTCTCGACCGGGAACTCGCCGACGAGCTTGGCCATGGCTCCGTGATGCCAGACGATCAAGGTCGACTCAGGCGTGCTCAGTACTTCACGGACGAGGTCGTCCTCGTTGCCGCGTGCATGTCGGTCGATGACGTCGATCCCGAGCCGGTGGGCCGTCGGGGAGGCAGTTTCCATCTCCCGCTTGCTCTTTGCCTCCGCGGTCGGTCTCGTCGCGACGATCCGTTCAGGTGTCGCAACATGTGGATGGTGTGCAGATGGGGCGTAGGCGAGGAGTGCAGCGAGGGCACCCGCCCGAGTCCAGCCCCGCACCGAGAGGGAATGGTCGTCGATCTCGCCGTCTTTATTCACTCCGTGCGGAGGTCCGCCATCACCTGGCTTCTCACCATGGCGCACGAACATGATGATCTCGGGCGACTCAGCCGGGCTCGTCATGTCTCACTCCTCGAGTAGTCCCGACGAAGGACCGCCGGGACTTTCTCACCTTAGCTTTGTCGTCTGCGAGCTCTCTGACGGTCTACTCTGGACCGTGGCCTCATTGACCCGCGGTCGAGTCGTATTGATGGAGGATGAGCCCTTCTCACGAAATCTGATCGCACATGCCCTCATTTCGGAGGGCTGGAACTCCTCGCCCAGTGCTAGGTCGAGCTTGAGAGGCTGGGGCAAGATCCGCGCACGGAGTTCAAGTCAGCCTCAGAAGTGTTGGACGCACTCAGATTCCAATGGCAGGGCCTGCTCGCCATTTCTTGGGAGATGAGCGAAACCGCCACAGCCCAGATGGACTCTGATCCCGACCTTCTGCGAAGTTTCGAGGTCCTGACGGCTGACCTTGCAAGCAATGCCACCCGCCACGGGGGTGTACGGCGCATGCACCTGACAGCACGGCTGGCGTTTACACACATCTCCGTCGAGGCTCGCGACAACGGGAACGGCCCGAAAGCTCACGTTCAACAAGGGGTCGGCCTTGTCGCCGTTCTTCGCGATGGGCTCACCGTCAGGACGGACGCTCACGGGTGGTGCGTCGTCAGCGGGCTGCCTCCGTTGTCGTCGGCAGTGAGTGCTCAACGGTACGCGCAGCACTGATGAGCAGGAGAAGATCCCGGGGTCTGGCACTCAATTGAACGCCCGAAACCGCGATTGAATACCAACCGAGCGTGTTGAAGGGCCAGGCGAAGGCGATGAGTGTGCTGGTCATTGGAGCGAGTTGCGGAAGGCTGAAGTCGCCATTCAGAACTCCGGTCGCAGGCGGTAGCGGAATTGGAGAGACAAGCACGTCGTGATCAATGTGCTCGCCGTCGAATGCTCGGACCCAGTTCTGAGCTGCCTCCCGAGCTCGGAGGTGAGCCACGCGAGGAACTCGACTCGCGTGGTCGAGAAATTCCCGGGTGTATGACTCGAGGGGCGGATCAGTGTCAAGATCGATCAAACTCAAAATCCGCGCTCGAGCGAGTGGAGCGTGCGCAGCGAATCTGTGGCCAATGTACTCATGGCTGTCGGAGGCAGCAGCGAAGGATGTTGACCAGCCGGCATCGCGGAGAATATCCGCGACGGAGGCGAGTCTCGCCACCTCATCATTCGTCGCCTCGGTACCGTCCGGAGCACTCGTGATAAGGCTGGCTCGGAATCCTTCAAGCGGCGTGTTGTGAGGCGCCGTCCCGAGGACACCGCAGCCGAGCAATGCATCAGCCAGACTCGCTGCAACGACGCCCTCGCCCGTGCCGGAGCCGTTCGAGATGCCCACGACGGCCGTCACCCCGCACGCACTGGCCGGAATCCGTAAGGAGCCGCCGGCGTCATTGCCATGGGCAAGCGTGACCATCCCTGATGCCACGGCCGCTGCAGCGCCCCCGGAGGATCCTCCGGTGCCGACGCCCGTCCAACGAGGATTCGTCACTGGACCGTGCAATGCGGGTTCGCAGGACGGAAGAAGGGAGAACTCAGAGCACACCGTGGTGCCGACAATGATTGCTCCCGCAGACCTGAGTCGGGTCACGACTGGATCGTCCTCATCGGGCCGCCGACCAGTCAGCGCAAACGACCCATGCTCGGTCAGAGTTCCGGCGACATCGCGATTCGCCTTGATCGCAATCGGGATGCCTGCCAACGGACGTCGGTCTTCGGAGGTGACGCGAGCGGCTTGCGCCAGTGCGCGTTCGTAGATTACCTCCGCGAAGGCACCCACCAGCGGGTCCATTGCATCAATCTGACGCAGGCAATCCTCGACGAGTTGAACGGAGCAGAAGTCCCCTCGTCGAATCCCCAGTCGTTGATCGACCGCAGTTGAGGGGAACATAGGGCATAACTCTCCGGCTGAACGATGATCACCGCAACACGCATCCGTCAGTCGGGAAGGCTCGTCTACGGTTTTCCGATGACGGCTCCTCGCCAAAAGATGCCCAATACGCCATGCGCCTTATACACTCCGAAAACTCGTTTGCACCTTGCTCGAGTGCACACCTTCGACAAAGGAATCCACATGTCATATGACGCAATGCTCGAAGCCATGAAGAACGACCCCGCGCTGGCCCAGCGCCTGCACGATGCCACGACCGTTGCTGAGCGCTCGCAGATTCTTGCCGATGCAGGTATCGCCCAGCCGACGCTCGATAGCGAGCTCCCCAGCCAGGATCAGATTCGCAGCATGAGCGAGGTTGCCGGCGGCAGCACCTACTTCAACATGACCGCTTGCGCGGCCGCGTAACACCGAAGGTAGTTCGGAGAAGGCGAAGCCGTGTCAATCGATTCAAGGATCGCTTTGGCACGGCTTCGCCATGTCTTCACCGAGTCAGAAGTCGCCGAAGCATCCAACGTCCTCGCGCCATCACCCGGGGCCATGCCGCGAACATCGTCTGCTTCCGCATCAATCGAGCGTGTTCGTCCGTATCTGCGCGACTACGGGATCACGCGCGTTGCGAACGTCACTCACCTCGATCGAGTGGGAATCCCGATCCACACGGCCTTGAAGCCAATGGGACGCACGCTTTCAAACGGAAGTGGCAAAGGGCTCACTCCCGAGGCAAGCAAGATCAGCGCCATGATGGAAGCGATCGAGCAGACACACTGGGAGGAGGATCACTTTGATCGCTTCGAGGCGACCCAGACTGATCTATTCAAGCAATCGACGTTGTTCGCGGACGGTGACCTCCTTCCACAGATGAAGTTGTCTCTGTGGAATCATCGCCTCCCCATTTACTGGACGGAGATGGACGACATCGTGTCCGGAGCCTGCGTCGTTGCTCCCTCCGAGTTGATTGAGGCGGTTCTCACGTCACGCCTCTCACTCAGCACGTTTGTCACCTCCTCGAATGGGCTGGCGAGCGGGAACAATGTCTTCGAGGCCATCCTGAGCGGCCTCACGGAACTCGTTGAACGGGATTCGATCGCCATGACCAAGGCGTTCGATGACGACGACGGCTACGACTCCGCACTCGACCTCGACCAACTCTCAGCTCACTTCGGCGAGCCCTTTCACAGTCTGCGCGAGCAGATCGAGCGGGCAGAGATTCGCCTGTTCGTCTTCGACAACACACAAGAGGTGGGCGTGCCCACCTACAAGGCGTACGTCCATGACCTCGCGGTTGTCCGGGCGGGCACCTTCGGTGGCTACGGTGCAAGCCTCGACCCGAGCGTCGCGTTATGCCGAGCGGTAACCGAGGCGATGCAGTCCCGCGGATTGATCATCGCGGGCTCCCGAGATGATCAGTTCGGCAGTGGCCGCGACGCCTCGCTGCTGCACTCGAATCACTACGCGCCACCAGACTCGGGCCGGCGTGATGCGGTCAAACGGACCAGCACCTCTTCAGGCTCGATCATCGGCGATATCGTCCTCATCGTCGACGCGCTCGCAGCCTCGGGGATGACTCAGGTCCTCGTAAAGCGGCATACCAAACCTGGTGACCCCGTCCAAGTAGTGCGCGTCATCGTTCCAGGGCTCGAGGGGTATCGCTTTGAGCACTACACACCCGGCCCTCGGGCGCAAGCAGCGATGAAGGTTCCGGCGATCGCATGAGGGGACCGGACATCGTCTTCCTCGGGCCGTCACTCACTCGTGCGGAGGCACGGGCAATTTATCCGGGTGCACTATTCCTCCCCCCTGCTTCAATGGGTGACTTGCTTTCGGCAGTACGGTCCTATCGTCCCCATGCCATCGCACTTATCGATGGCTCGTTCTTCCAGTCGATGGCCACGTATCACAAGGAAATCATCGACGCCATGCGCCAAGGAGTGTGGGTCATCGGCGCCAGCAGCATGGGTGCCCTGCGGGCGGCCGAGTGCGCTCCATTTGGCATGATCGGAGTTGGAGAGGTCTTTCGCGGCTATAACGAGGGCCTCATCGAAGACGATGATGAAGTAGCGCTCTCCCACACCGATGAAGACTTTGGCTTCAGGCCAGTGACCGATGCCATGGTGGATATCCGAGCATCGCTGAAGGCCGCCCACGAAACGGGGTTGCTCAGCGATCCGGAACTCCAGTCGCTCCTTTCGCAGCAGAAGAACCGCTGGTTCATGGAGCGCCATCTCCTTGAGAGCGTTCACGACGCGGCACAGTTGCCGTTGATGACCCAGGATCGCGTTGAGGAATTCGATGTATACCTTCGAACCCATCGTGTGAGTGTGAAGGCGAATGATGCTCGCGAGGCCCTGCAGGTGCTTCGCGATCTCCCGGATGACCCGATGCCGATGGATGAACGACCCGAATTGCCCTTCTCTCTGGTGTACGACGCGACATCTGCTCGTGATGTGGTCGTAACGAGCGATATCGGTGACCCAATTTCCTTGGATAAGATTCGGCGATTCTTCTGCTTGACCGACAACCGTTCCGCAGAGATTTGGATGGACGTCCGCGAACGATGTGCACTCCATCGCCTCATGGTCGGCTTTGGGGTGCTGCTTCAAGAGTCGGACTACGAAGCCGCCCGCGCCGCGATCGCAGGAGATCTGGGAGTGTCACCGGATCAACTTCAAGAAGAGTGTGCGTCATTGGATCTCACGACTGAGCAAGTCCAAGCGTGGGTGCGAGAGGAGGCCTATATCCGCCGCGCTCGCGCCTGGGTCGGTGGGCATTCGCTGTACACACTGTTCACGACAGAATTCTTGAATCACTTGCGGCGCACCGGCGAATATCGGGCAACTCGACGAGGGGCAGCCTTTCAGGAACGGGTTATGAGCCGCTCCCCACATCGGCATGCCCAATTGGGACTGAGCGCTGCCATGGCCGTCTACAGCAATCTTTCTCAATGGAAACCACCGGCCGATATCGATGTCTATCTCGCAGAGAACAATCTCGGTTCACGTGCCGAGTTCTACGAGCGCCTCATGGCCGGAGTTGCTGCTGGCATGGAGATCTTCGGTCTGCCAATGATTGAACTTCCTGAGGAAGACGCGCTGGAGCACTCGATGGCGCCCAAGATCTCCCGAGGTGGATGAGGTGGGGAACGTGGATAAAAGAACTGCTCCCGAAGCTACGAGCGAGGGAGCGCTCCCGGATCTCGGGCGCCCAACATCAACACGTTCTTGGGTTGCGCTCCTCGCAGTGGTTCTACTGCTTGCGGCTGCTGGAATATGGGGCTACCTCGGCAGCGTGAGCGTGCTCACGCAGGTACCGGCGGTCGCTGCCGGGGGCGGATTGATCTACGAGATCACGGCGCCCGCCGATGGCACCATCGCATCTATCGTGAGTCCGGGCATCGTCATCCCCAAGGGCGCCCCAGTCGCCACGATCGACCCAATCAGCGCTGGCCTGCCCGTGCCGGTCAATCAGAACGACGTAGTCCTCGTCTCCTCGTGGAATGTCGTGCTCGGATCTCCGGTCACCAAAGGTCAGGTGATCGCCCGGGGTGCAATCTTCAACATGCAGCCAACCACGGCGGGGGTCGGTGCGAGTGAACCGCTTGCTGGCCTTGCGTTCGTATCCGATGACATGGCAGACATCATCAAGTCGGCACCGTCACTCACACTGTCCGCCGTCGGAACATCGGGTCAGGTGTTGACGGCGCCAGTTGTGTTGCTGTCCGTTGGCGCCTTCCCCGTGTCAGAGTCGCGCGTGGCCCTCATGACGGGCAATCCGTATTTCGCTCGAAACCTGATGAAGAGCGACCGCGGCAACACCTTTGAGGTTTATCTCGGATACGCAGACGTTGACGACTATAAGAAGGTTGAAGAGTCGGTTAAGGAGGGGATGACGCCCATCGTCGTCTCCGGCGCCCAAGCGACCC
>CAMDKQ010000152.1 GCA_945901095.1 Bifidobacterium breve | reverse complement strand
CCGGGTTGTGACCAGTCGACGGTGCGATCCCGTCCGTCACCGTGACGTGGAGCATTCACGAGCACGAACCACGACTCGTGGTCTGAGTCGGGTCGCATGAGGGGATCATTCGGTACACAGGCGTAAACCGTCGGGTCCTGAACCGGGCGCGGTAGCGGGCCGAAGATATCGTCGAACTCGTTGTCATAGTGCTCGGGGAACCACACATTGTGATGCTCGATTCCCGGGGTTCGGCCCTTCACTGCGAGGAGCAGGACGAAGCCGGCTAGCGATGCCGGCGACTTGGCGAGGTCCTTCGCCAGTCGGGCTGCCCGCGGATCACCGGCGAGCAGCGTGCCGTACACCTGCCCGGCATCGGCGTTCGCGACGACGATGTCCGCTGCAATGCGGGTGCCGTCATCGAGGGTGACCCCGCAAGCCTTGCCGTCTGACAGGTTGAGCGAGGCCGCGGAGGTGCCGAGTCGCACGGTGACGCCGCGCTCGGTGCACCGGGCCGCGAGAGCGTCGGCGAGGGTGCCGAGCCCACCTCCGAGGTGCCATGCGCCGAAGGTCTGTTCTACGTAGGGCACCGTCGCGAGGACAGCGGGAGCGAGGCGGGGGTCGGAGCCGGTGTACGTCGCATATCGGTCGAGGAGCGTGACGAGTCTGGCATCGTGCAGATACTGCCCGCCGAGCGCTCGAAGAGACGTGAACGGTGCGACAGTGCGGATGTCCTGAGGGTTCTTTGCGAGCGACAGGACGCTCCTGAACCCGCTGAGCGGCGATTGGAGGAAGGGCTCGCGGGTGATCTGCCACATGGCCCCGCCACGCTGCATGAGTGCCCGCCAGTCCGCTTCTGCCGTTCCGCCGAAGGCGGCACCTAGTGCTGCTGCGCACCGTGCCGGGTCGACCCCCGGCATGACGACCGATGATCCGTCGGCGAACCGGTAGCGGAAGGCGGGCTCGATTGGCTGCAGGTCGACGGCGTCCTCGAACGCACCGCCGGTCTTAAGGAACAGATCGCGGTAGACGGCGGGGAGGGTGAAGAGCGAGGGACCGGTGTCGAATGCGAATCCGTCACGCCGGTAGGTGCGCAACTTTCCGCCGACCTGATCGCCCTGCTCAAGGACAGTGACGGTGTGACCCTTCACTGATAGCCGTGCTGCGGTTGCTAGCCCTCCGACGCCTGCTCCGATTACCACCACCGTGCCCATGGGTCCAGCCTAGGATCTGACACTGGGAGGCATAGATGCGCGACCTACTTGGTAACCGGGAGATTGACGATTTCTGCAGCGCACGCAGTCGCTGGGAGCGTCGTGGTGATGATCTCGTCGGCATTGCCACGGCGGTGAGTTTCACCGCCGCCATTGCCTGGGTGAATCGAATCGCCGAGGCGGCTGAGGATCTTGACCACCACCCGGACATCGACATTCGCTGGTGCACGCTCACGTTTCGGCTCAGCACGCACTCGTCAGGGGGGCTGACCGACCTCGACCTACTCCTCGCCAAACGCATTGATGCGATCGTGGATGCCGCCGAACAGGACCTCCCTGAGCGACACAGCCCGCTAGACGGGCCGACCCTTCCAGGAGTTGGTTCCGCGCAGGTGACGACGCCATGACACCGCGTTAAGCACGCTGAACGCCAGGATGGAAGCCGGCTGTGTCGCCGCGTCGGGCCAGACGCGCTCGCCGGTGCGGCGTGCGACCAAAGCACGGCTGGCAACACCCGCCGCGTAGCCCGCCAACCCAAGGGCGCGCGTGCGACGGTCCCGCGAGGCAATCATCGCTGCGGGCGGCACGACATAGGCGGTGAGGAGCAGGGCATTCACGGCAACGGAACCAGCGGGCCCGCCGAACGCAGACCACAGACTCTTGGCGTACCCATTGGCGACCGCTCCCGCCCCCTCGTACATGCGGCACTGCGCGAGTGAAGAGCCGTCGACAGTTGCGGTGAGGTGCCCCGCGGTCTTGAAGGCCCGCATGAGTGCGACGTCCTCAACGATCTCGCCGCGGACGTAGGCATGGCCGCCGATGGACCGGTAGGCGCGGGCATCGACGGCAATGAATTGCCCATTTGCAGCGGAGAGCGAGGGGCGATGGGATTGCTCAGCCCAGGCGAGGGGAAGCGTTGCCGCCCACGACCAGGTCACGAGCGGCTGGACGAGCCGTTCAAGCCAGGACGTCGCGACCTGTCGGGGATAGGGTGCGACGAGGCTGAAGGACCCGGCTCGCATCTCGGCGAGTGCAGCTCGGGCGGCCCACGGCTCGAGATGGACGTCTGCGTCGACGAAGACGAGGACCGACCCTTCGGCGCGGCGGGCGAGCCTCGCGCATGCCCATGGCTTGCCGAGCCAGCCGGGGGGCAGTGGCTCTTGGCCGCCGGTGATGACGGTGAGTCGGGGATCGATGATCGATGCGAGGATCTCACCGGTTCGGTCGGTGGACCCGTCGTTGAGCACGATGACCTCAAGCCCGTTGATGTCCTGTTGGGCGAGCGCACTTCGAACCGTTTGCTCGATATGTTCCTGCTCATTTCGCGCTGGAATCAGCAGGCTCACTCGCTCCGAACCTGGCGTGGCGTCGCGTCGGGGTGTGCGCAGGGACCGCAAGTTCACGACGGTGTGCCCGGTGATCGCGAGTGCGATCCCAGCCCCGACCGCTGTCAGGGCCCGGATCACCACTGAGGCTGACTCCAGGCGCGCCACCACCAGGGAATGATGACCGCACCCATACAGAGGCCGCCCCAGAGCGCCACCGCGGGCTCGCCGAAGAAGACGAGGGCGGCAAACACATTTGACGAATAGACCCACGAGAGCATGAGGGTGGGCACGCCGTCCTTGGCGGCCTTCCTAGGGAGACGGTCCAGCAGGTACATGAGGACGCATGCGGTGAGGAGCCAACCGAGGAAGTTCTGCAGCGGGATTCCATCTATGCCCGGCAGGGTCCAATTGACTGTATTCCAGAGCCAGTAGCCCTCGCCGACCATCTGCGGGTCGAGGAAGAGGTCCCAGGATGCGAAGAGGAAGCCGCCGATCAAGGCGGCGGCCAAGCCCTGGCCGACCATACGTTGGGTTGCCAGCAGGCATGGATATGCCATCATCGCCCAGGCCATCGGGATGACGAGCGGTACACCGAGGAGGGCGGGCCCGAGAGCATCGGAGTAGGCGTAGTCGCCGAATGGGAACTGCGTTGCTACCCCGAGCGCCTCGATGCCCCAACCGAGCGTGAGCGAGATCCCGAGGAAGCCGGAGGTCCAGGCCAGGCCGCGGGTCGCAAATGCATGGGTGGTACTCGTGAGGAAAAATCCGACGACGGTGATGGACGTGAGGATGGCCCGTGATTCGCCCGTGGTGAGAATCCAAGCTATCTGGCCGATGATGGTGACGGCCGCCAGACCCCAGGGCACGTAGACGAGCCAGGCTGAAGGTGGGCCGCCCCTGTCGGAGTGCGGCCCCGTATAGACGCGCACGCTCATGCCCACGAGTCTAAGGTCCAGCCCACCCCCTCGCCGTTTCACCCGGATTCTGGGCGAGATGAATGAATATGGCAGTCTCGGAGCGGTATTCGTTCATCCGCCCCGGATTCTGGGTGAGATGAACAAGGGGGATGGCCGCTGATTGCTCGCGGTACTCTCGCCGCACCCACCTCCTAAGATGACCAGATACGCGTGACGTTCAGGCAACCTGCGGAGGCAGCCCCATGACCACAGTCCGAATCGGCGACCGACTCATCGGCAGGGATGAACCGACCTACTTCATCGCTGACATCGCCGCCAACCACGATGGCGACCTCGATCGCGCACTCGAGCTCATCACCCTTGCCGCGCAGGCGGGGGCGGATGCCGCGAAGTTCCAGCATTTCCGCGCGGCCCACATCGTGAGCGACTACGGATTCCGCAGCCTCGGCGGCCAACTCGACCACCAGGCTTCGTGGTCGAAGTCGGTCTTCGAGGTCTACCAGGATGCGTCACTGCCCTGGGAGTGGACCCCAATCCTCGCCAAGCACTGCACTGACATCGGCATCGAGTTCATGTCGTCCCCCTACGACGTCGAGGCCGTCGCGCACCTCGACCCCTACGTCAACGCTTACAAGGTCGGCTCTGGCGACGTGAACTGGCTCGAGGAACTCACATTCATCGCCTCGATGGGCAAGCCGGTCATCATCGCGACCGGTGCGTCCACGTTGGACGATGTCCATCGCGCCATGACGCTGCTCACCGAGGCGGACGTCCCGATTGTGCTCATGCAGTGCAATACGAACTACACCGGCTCCGCGGACAATCTCGGCTTCGTGAACCTCCTCGTCCTCGAGCAGTTCGCCAAGGAGTTTCCCGGTGTTGTCCTCGGGCTCTCCGATCACACGCCCGGCCACGTCACGACCCTCGGGGCCGTCGCCCTCGGGGCCCGGGCGATCGAGAAGCACTTCACGGACGACACCACCCGCGAGGGTCCCGACCACGGATTCTCCCTCGACCCCGTCACCTGGCGGGCGATGGTCGACGACACCCGCCGGCTCGAGACCGCGCTTGGCAACGGCATCAAGGAGATCGAGGCCAACGAGCAGCAGACGGTCGTGCTCCAGCGCCGTTGCGTCCGTGCGGCCCGCGACCTCACCGCTGGCTCGGTCATCGATCGGTCCGACCTCGAAGTACTGCGCCCTGCCCCAGCGGATGCGGTGCCGCCAGAGTCTGTCGCACTCGCCGTCGGCCGGACGCTCACGCGCGACCTCGTCGCCGGCGAGCACCTCGTCTGGGAGGACCTGGCCTGACCATCATGGCGACGAAGCATGCGGTCTACGCCTCATCAAGCCTCGGCGTGCACGATCGACGGTGGATAGCCGCCCTTGAGGCTTGCGGCTTCGAGATTGACGTTCGAACCGATGGCGAAGACCTCGTTGAGGCGGTGTCAGATGCTCGACCGGCCGATGCACCCGTGCTTGCCGGACCCCTTGACACCGTCGCCCGTAGCCTCGTCGGGCTGCCTCGTCCGGTGATTGGCCTCTCATGGGGCTACGACCTTCAGCAGGGGCATTCGAAGGCGACGTCACTCGACGGGCTCGGGTGGATCAAGGATCTGGACGGACTAGTGGTGGATAGCCCGGTCACCCGGGACCTAGCGATGTCTCTTGGACTGCCGGGGGAGCGGATCGCCCTCATCCCCTGGGGAGTCGACCTCAAGGTGTTTACCCCGGACGGAGCCCGGATGGCGGCAGCGGACCATGGCTTCGCCCCCGGGAGCCGTGTGGTCCTCTCCCTGCGGACGCACGACGATCTCTACCGCACGCACGACATCATCGAAGCCTTTGCCAGAGCCGCCGCCCAGAAACCAGAACTTGTTCTCATCATGGGCGGTGATGGACCCCTCGCGAGCGAGCACCGGGCAAGGGTGGCCCACCTCGGTCTCGCCGATCGGGTCCGATTCATCGGACGGGTGGACGAGCACGAACTTCCAGCACTCCTGCGAGGAGCCGAGCTCTACGTCACGGCATCTGAGACCGACGGTTCATCGGTGACCTTGATGCAGGCGATGGCCTGTGGAACTCCGATCGCGGCGTCAGCCAATGCCGGCAATGAGTGGTGGATCGTCGAAGGGGAGACGGGACACGAGTTCGCGGTGGGTGACGTCGCCGCGCTCGCCGACCTCATGACGAATCTCAGCGACACGAGTGCACTCGTGGCCGCGGCATTGGAGCGGGTGCGCAAGCGCGGGGACTGGGCGAGGAACAGGCTCAAACTGGTCGAGGTTATGAGCTTCGGGTCAAGTAAAGGGTTCGGCTGAGCCGATTCGTTCAGGCGCCTACTTCGGCGGCCTCGCCGCCCGTTATGCGCAGCAGTTCGTCGTAGTTGGTCGGGAACACGTAATGCGGATGGCCACCGGCAGCCCACACCTCGTCATAGCGAGACAGTGCGATGTCGACGATGGTGCGAAGCGGCTCCGGGTGACCCACGGGCGCGACGCCCCCGATCGCGAAACTCGTAGCGGCACGAACATCGTCGGCGCTTGCCTTGCTGATGACGGCGACTTCGAGGATCGCGGCCAGCATCTGGGTGTCGACGCGGTGCCCGCCGGATGCGATGACAAGGACAGGCTCGCCGTCGGCGAGAAAGATGAGCGAACTGGCGATTTGCCCGACCTCGATGCCGAGGGCGTCAGCCGCCTCCTTCGCGGTGCGCGCGCTGTCGTCAAGGCGCCGGACCTCACCACCCGCGCCGAGGAGTGCGAGCCTCTCTCGGACCCTAATGACTGACTGCTGCTCCATACTCTCGCTCATCGACGAAGGGTATCGGAGGCGGAAACCGGTGAGCTCGACTGGCGGGCGACGAGCTGCGGCTGGAACTGCACACGCTGATGCGCATGCGAGGCGGGATCCTCGCATTCGCTGATGACGAGTTTCGCGGCTGCATGTCCGAGTTCGTACTTCGGCTGGCGGACCGAGGTGAGCGGGATTGCGGCGCTTGCGGCGAACTCAATGTCGTCGTAACCGATGACGGAGATGTCGTCGGGGATGCGCAGGCCTGCGCGGGTGAGCGCGCGAATCGCGCCGAGCGCGAGGAGGTCGTTGGCGCAGACGAGGGCGGTGAAGTCGATTCCCTGCGAAAGCGCCGACTCCATGGCCATCTCGCCTGAAGCAGTGGTCATCTGTTTGGCCGCGAGCCGTTGCACCGATGCCCCGGCATGTCGTACCGCGCTCATCAGGCCCAGCTCTCGATCTGCGACCTGAGGTATGTCGGCGGGTCCTGCGAGCCAGACGATCTTCCGGTGGCCGAGGTCGAGGGCGTGCTCGGCGGCGAGAGCGCCACCCATCCGGTCGTCCACTGAAGCACTGCACACATCTTGGGCGGGAGCATCGTTGTCGAGCAAGGTGACCGCCACACCGTTGCCAAGCAGGCGTCCGAGCGGCTTGAGGCTCTTGCGTGCCGGGGTGATGAGGATCCCGCCGACGCGCTGGGACTCTAGGACCGCGAGGTACCGGTCCTCACGCTCCGCCTGAGCATCGGAATTGCACAGGATCACGACATAGCCAGCGTCGAGGGCGGCATCCTCGACGCCTCGGGCGACCTCGGTGAAGAATGGGTTGGCGATGTCGGGCACCACGAGCCCGAGCACGCGCGCGTGGCGCGACCGCAACTGCCGGGCAGGTGCATTCGGAATGAACTCCAACTCGCGAATCGCACGGTGGACCCGCGCAGCGGTGGCCGGGGCGACGAGCTCGGGGTGATTGAGGACGTTCGAGACGGTGCCCAATGAAACCGATGCAAGGGTCGCGACATCCTTCATGCTTGACCCCACATTATCACCGCCCTCGGTTCGCCCCGTGTCTGATCGCCTCGGGCAAATGCTACGGCGCTAAATGAAACGTATCAAGTTTGATAACGCCAATTTTCAGAAAATCATTGACAGGGGGGATTCCACCCCATACGTTTCAACGACCATCAATTGAAACCTTTCAATCAGATTGGGTCGCTTTGGCCGGGAACCTGCTGTCTGTCGAGGGCGCCTACAAGCGTTTCGGCGGTGTTCACGCGCTTGCAGGGGCCTCGCTGGAGGTGAGTGCGGGCGAGATCGTCGGTCTCCTCGGGGAAAATGGAGCGGGCAAGTCGACCCTCGTCAAGACCCTTGCAGGCCTGCACTCCCTCGATGCAGGGACGATCACCCT